>JAYUSD010000109.1:0-23103 GCA_043755865.1 Variovorax sp.
TTTGTAGGGGAGGCTCTCTGCACGCATCTTGCTCATCTCAAGCATCATGTCTGGGCGCAGGCACGCAATACTCATTCACTATCAATAAATGAGCGCTCCACGCAGTATATATGCCGGCTAGAAGCCGATTTCGCTTCTATTTCTGCTGAAACAATGCGATTGGAGGGGATTGAAGCCGTGGTGCATTGCGCAGCACGTGTGCATCAGGTCAGCGATCATTCTGCCGACCCACTTGCGGCATATCGCGCCGTCAACACGGCTGCAACGCTGGCCTTAGCGCAAGCAGCGGCCGATGCTGGCGTGCGGCGGTTTGTGTTTTTAAGCTCAGTGAAAGTCAATGGCGAATTTACGCTGCGCGGCGAGCCATTTCTTGCAACTCAAGCCGCACCGCAAGACCCGTATGGCATCAGCAAATGGGAGGCTGAGCTTGGCTTGAAGGAGATCGCTGCGAAGACGGGCATGGAAGTGGTGATCATTCGTCCGCCACTCGTCTATGGCCCGGGCGTGAAAGCAAATTTTTTGACCATGATGCGGACGCTGCATCGCGGCATTCCGCTGCCGTTTGCTGCGATTCACAATCAGCGCAGTTTGGTGGCTCTACCGAATTTGGTGGATTTCATCACGCTGTGCCTCTCGCATCCTAAGGCTGCGAATCAAACATTCATGATTAGTGATCAGCACGACGTGAGCACCACTGAGCTCCTGCGCGGATTGGGGCACGCTTTGCATCGCCCTGCCCGTCTTCTACCCGTGCCACAAGGCTTGCTGCGGCTTAGCTTCAAGGCGGTGGGTAAAGGCGGCATGGCGCAGCGTTTGATGGGCGATTTGACCGTGGATTCAACACCTGCCACTGCGCTGTTGGGCTGGAAGCCGCCAGTCACAGTGCAGCAGGGTTTGCAGCTCACAGCAGATCATTTCCTCCAGCACCCAAAAGCCTCAGCCACGCTTGCCTTGAGGCTTTAAAATCGAAAGCTTTGTCGCGCTTTGCGACATGACTAACGCCCAACGCCCAACGCCCAACGCCTAACGCACGACACACGATCCACGATGATGAGCAACGACACCAACACTCCGCCAGCCAGCCCAGCCCTTGACGAGAATCAGCTGATTGCCGAGCGCCGTAGCAAGCTCAGCGCAATCCGCTCGCAAGGCATCGCCTTCCCCAACCATTTCAAGCCGCAGCACAAAGCGTTTGACTTGCATGCGGCATACGACAAGCAAGAAATGCCCGGCATGGCTGAGGCAAAGATTCCTGTCACAGTCGCGGGCCGCATGATGCTCAAGCGCGTGATGGGCAAAGCCAGCTTTGCTTCTGTGCAGGATGGATCGAGCTCGCTGATCAATGACAGCATTTCAGTGGACAACCCAAGCCGCATCCAGCTTTACGTGAGCAAAGATTTCATCCCCGAGGCGGATTACGAAGCCTTCAAGCACTGGGATTTGGGCGATATTGTGGGCGCTGAAGGCAAGCTTTTCAAAACCAAAACCGGCGAGCTTTCGATTTTGGTGACGAAGATTGTCATGCTCACGAAGAGCCTGCGCCCTTTGCCCGATAAGTTTCACGGCATTGCTGATCAAGAAGTGAAGTATCGCCAGCGCTATGTGGATTTAATCACTGACGAAGTGGCCAGAGAGCGCTTCAAGGCCCGCAGCAAAGGCATCAGCGCGATTCGCCAATTCATGCTGCAGCATGAGTTTTTAGAAGTCGAGACACCGATCTTGCACCCCATCCCTGGCGGCGCGAATGCCAAACCGTTTGTGACCCATCACAACGCGCTGGATCAAGAAATGTTTCTTCGCATCGCGCCTGAGCTGTATTTGAAGCGCCTGATCGTGGGCGGATTTGATCGCGTGTTTGAGATCAACCGCAGCTTCCGCAACGAAGGCATCTCCGTGCGCCACAACCCAGAATTCACCATGATGGAGTTTTATGCCGCCTATTGGAATCACCACGATTTGATGGATTTCACGGAAACGCTCATTCGCGATGTGGCCACGCAATTCACCGGCGGCACGACTCTTCCTTACAAGCTCGGCGCGACTGATCTCAATATCGATCTGGCCAAGCCATTCGCTCGCCTCTCCATCCGCGACGCAATTGTCAAACACACCGAAGCTGGTGAAGCCGGCGCAGACAGTCGCGATTGGCTCACCAACGCCTTGAAAAAGCTCGGCAAGAAAGAGGAAGCCGACAAGCTCGCAAGCCGCAGTATCGCCAGCTTGCAAGTGATGTATTTCGAAGAAGTCGTTGAAGAAAAACTGATCGAGCCCACCTTCATTTGCAATCACCCCACAGAAATTTCCCCACTCGCCAGAGCCAGCGATACCGACCCCACCATCACCGAGCGCTTTGAGCTGTACATCACAGGCCGCGAATTCGGCAACGGCTTCTCAGAGCTCAACGATGCCCAAGAGCAAGCCGCCCGCTTCCAAGCGCAGGTGAGCGCCAAAGACGCAGGCGACGATGAAGCCATGTTCTACGACCATGATTTCGTGCGCGCTCTCGAATACGGCATGCCTCCAACAGGCGGCTGCGGCATTGGCATTGATCGCTTCATGATGCTACTCACCAACAGCCCCAGCATTCGCGATGTGATTTTATTTCCTGCGCTACGCAAAGAAGTATAAATTTGAGCCTTTTAGGCAGTTTGCCGGCCTATTTAAAGCGCGAGGCGCTACTGAATTAGTAGCATGTTGGAAGAAAAGCAACGGCGTGCTCACAACCTCCATGATGACCACAGTAGCGTAAGCGCTATACAGCCAGTCCGTTTCCACAAGGCGCTGTTGGCCCGCGCAATCGCTTGCAGCGTGTCTCCTGCGCGCACGAGATAATTGCCTACGCTAGGAGATGGATAACCGCTGTTGATGGGCTGGAAGTTGGCATCGAAGCTGGCGGTGTTGACATTCATGCCGGAGGGCAGATTGGCGTAGCCTGCGGGAGCGGGCTGCGGTGTGTTGCCAAACAGCGTGCCTAAGCCGGGCGTGAAGCCATAGCTGCACCAGACTTGGCCGTTGGCCACGATCTGGCGCGTCAGGCTGGTCGGCGAGGATATGGACGAACTGGCATTGTTCCCCGTGGATTGCTCCAAGATGATGCCATTGGTGTCGTTGATGAAGCGTTTGGCCACTTGGCCTTCTCCGTCTCCATTGATGCCGATCAGGTTGCCGTTGATGTCGTAATTGCTGGTGGTGGTGATGCGTTTGTCTAGCACGATGGCTTGGCCATTTATGCTCAAACAGGTTGACTGCCGGCATAGATACTGCGTGAAGCGCTATTGAAATCGTAGTGATCAACGCGTTGAACTGCGCTCAAACGCAGCAATGGATCAGCGTAGTTTCAGTGCAGATTCTTAACAAAAAGCGTAAAATAATGGCATGCTATTGCACACCACATCCGTAGTTAAAACACCATGACTGACCAAGAACTCAAAGACCTCGTTGCTAGCCTGGCAGTAGGCCAAGCTAAGACAGACGAAAAAATCGCAGCATTGGCTGATTCAAACGTCAAATCTGATCAAAAAATGGCGGAGTTAGCTACTGCCCAAGCCGAAACTCAAACCGAGGTGAAAGAAACCTCTCGCGTCATCAAAGAAGTCGGTCGCCGTATGGGTGCGATGGCATCCAATCAAGGCGATGTGACGGAAGAATTCTTCTACAACAGCTTAGTTGCCAAGCCCACGCTAGGTGGCATTCAGTTTGACAGCGTGACTCCGAATCTTCGCTTTCAGAACAAAGGCGAGCATGATGAGTTTGATATCGTGCTGACCAACGGCGCGAGCGTAGCTTTGATCGAAGTCAAATACAAAGCGCACATGAACGATCTGGAGCAGACGCGGAGCAAGATTGCCAGCTATCGCCGCTGGAGGCCTGAGCATAAGGATTACAAAGTGTATGCAGGCTTGGCGAGTTTCAGCGTGCCGTCAGACATAACAGAAGCAGCGCATGAGCAGGGGATTTTTGTGTTGCAGCGCAAAGGTGATGTGATAGATGTGGATGCGCAGCGTATGAAGGCTTTCTGAGGGCAACCAGCAAACCAAGCCGTGCAGCGCAAGCGGCCAAGAAACCACCTTCGGGTGGTTTTTTAATGCCAAAATCATTCAATCGCCGGCATAGAATCTGCGTAGAGTGCTATCAAATCAGTAGTTTCTGTTAATGCGAAGCTCCACTTAAACGCCCCCACCTAAACTGCATCGCGCATCAGCGGATAGATGACAAGTCCTTTGTCCATCTGTCCTCGCTGTGCTCATGCTCTTCAAACTCATCCTCTTTGCATCATTCCTGAGCCCGCTTCTTCTCCTGCATGCGTTCTTGCCAGCAATGATGCATTTGTGGCGCATCTTGTTGCACAGCTGTCGGAGATCAGCGTCCAAGCACTGCACCGGCCAGCGCATGTACCGCATCCGCCGCCTAGCCTCTGGCTGGGGAGAATCTGGCGGTAGCCGTCATCCTCTTGCCAAACCCGCTTGGATCAAATCCGCCGTGCTCCAGCTCGCTCACAATCTGCCGCAAGCTGGCTGTCGAACCATTGCCAATAGCTTCAACCTCGCGCATTTATCATCAAAGCTGACAGTTTCCAAGACATGGGTCTCCAATCTGCTCAGAGCTCGATCTGCAGCCCTCGCCTTGGCACGGCGCAAATCGCGCCATACACGGCGTTCTGTTGGCTCTGCTGAGCCTATTCAAAGAGTCTGGGGCGTTGATCTGACGGGTCTGCCGCTCAAATTTGGCGAAACGGTTGATGCCTGGGGAATCATCGACCACGGCAGCCGGACAGTGCTGCAACTGGAGCCATTAGCGAGATTCAACAGCCTGATTTTGCTGGGCAAGCTGCTCGTGGCGTTTGGTGGATACGGAATTCCCAAGGCGATTCGAAGTGACAACGCCTCGATCTTCAAGACAGCATTGATGCGGACTGCGCTAAAGCTGTTGGGCGTGCACCAGCAATTCACAGCTCTGCACAGCCCATGGCAGAACGGCAGGGTTGAGCGCTTATGGAGAACGCTCAAGGAAACACTGGGCACTAAGCCGATTAGATTCCGGCAAGGCTTGCGAATGATTCAAGAGCAAATGCGCTTTGCCAGTTTTGAAGCGATGCAATCGGTACTCTGCGAATTCAGAGATTTTTACAATCACAGCAGGCCGAATCAAGCGCTACACGGAAAGACACCAGCGATGGTGTGGAATGGGCAGATACAAAAACGGCATGAAAAAAGAGAAGAGCAGGAGCGCGATGAGAAGCGCCGATCCGCACGAGCGCCGCCTCGCAAGCATCCAGCCGATTCGCTCGGCTGATTTCTCAATGCTATGAATTAAATAGCACGCTGCGCATATTCCTTGCCGGCGAGAAGCACTTTTTGCTTCTAATTTCTGTTTATATACAAACGCACGCGCTAGGTGATCGCGTTATGCGAATCGCATATGAAGCGGTCAATCGGTTGTTCGCAAAACGGCCATAAAAAAGCCTGCGGGGTTGAATCGCAGGCTTGGGAGAGGATGAAATGCTGGTGTCCGCGTGAAAACTGGTTCAAATCAATGGATTACGTGAGGTGGACATTGCAGCTGCCCAAGGAAGTATAAATTTGAGCTTTTTGGGCAGTTAGCCGGCATATATACTGCGTAGCGTGCTATTTAATTCATAGCAATCAAAGAACGGGCAAACAGCACAATTGCGCACACGCCCTCGATGCTGATCACGGCCAATGTGAGCGACATGCCGCCGCTTCGGCTCCATGTCGCGTTGTTGGTCAACAGGCTGCTTGCGTGCAAGACTCGCCCAAGCAGTAGCGCGATGCCGAAGCTGATCAGCCAGATGGCGTGCAAGCCGCTGAGCTCCAGCAGCGCCATCAGCAGCAAAGCCATGGGCACGGTTTCGGTAAAGTTGCCGTGAGCGCGGATGCGGCGCAAAAGCGGTTTGTCGCCGCCATCCAAAAAACTCACGCGCGCCTGCAAGCGGCGCATCACAACCAAGGCAGTCAGCGCGCATTGCATCAAAGCGCAGCAGCCTGCAAACAAAAGAGTCAGAGGCAAGGGGGTCAAAGGAGCAGGATTCATCGGTTGATTTTGGCATGGCGCTAAGCGGCTTTTACGCTCTGCGCCATGCCAGTGATGCGTTTCAAGCAGCTTCAGCCACGCGCTTCAGACCCGCAAGCGCAGCAGGCAAAGTCTTCTTCATGCCCGAGCCAATCAAGCGGCTCCAGATAGGCGCGAGCAAACCGGAGAAGGTGGTGCGGTGTGTGGCTACGGTCGTGTTGCCTTGGGTTTGCAGCTCGTAATCAAAATGCATCACGCCCAGCGGCAGCTTGCATTCCATGCGCACGCTTTTGCCTTGGATCACTTCGACGAATTTCAGTGCTGATTTAGGCCCGCTGTGCGGAGATACCTCGCCGACCGCGCCTGAGACGAATGCACCATTCAAGCTGGCCGCTTTCAAATCAGGATCCCAGCTCGGCCAGCCACCTACATTGGCGTAGAGCGCAAAAACGGTTGCTGCTGGGGCATTGATCGTGGTGCTGGATTCGAATTGCATGGTTTGTTTGCTTTCTTTGGAAGTGGAAATTGAGGAAGTCGATGGGTTGATGGCCGTTGAATTCATGATGAGTGTCTTTGTAAAAGTTGAAAAAATCAAGTGCTGATTACATGGGTGAGTAGGCCACTTGGCGCACTTCGAGCGCGCCAAATTGCGCAGCCGGGCACTTGGCTGCCCAGCCTGTGGCTTCTGGCTCGCCGGGCACGTCGATCAAGTAATAGCCACCAATTTGCGTGTCGCCTTCAAGCGCCATGCCTTCTTTGGTTTTGATGCGGCCTTTTTCAGCATACACACGCTGCGCCGTCTCGGGCGGAGCCAGCTGGCCGGCGGCAAGCAACACGCCGGCTTGAATGAGCTGCTGGTTGTAGGCCATCATGGAATCCATGATTTGCTGCATGGCCGCTTCGGGCACATGGCCAAAAGCTGCCGGTTGCATTTGGCACAGGAGGAGGTATTTCATGGAAGTTTCCTTTTCAAAAAATTAGCTCAAAATTGAGCATGGGTGAACTTTAAAAGTGACCAGTCCGTTGCGCAATTGACCTAATACTTCATAAATACCTAATAAAAACTTTGCAATTAGGCTGTTTTCCATCAGAATTTGAGAAATGCAGACCTTACGCGGCATCCTCAATTTCTCCCGCACCGCCGAGCTGGGCAGCTTTGCCAAAGCAGCCAAAGAGCTGGGCATTTCCCCTGTAGCGGTGAGCCAAAACATCAGCCGATTGGAGGCCGCGCTCGGCGTGCGCCTGCTCGCGCGCAGCACTCGCGCCCTGCAGCTCACGCCCGAAGGCCAAGCCTTTTTAGAGCAATGCCGCCAGCCGCTTAGCGCATTGGATGCGGCTTGCAAAGAAGCGGCTAGTGATGCCAAAAGCGCTAGCGGCAAAATCAGAGCCACCGTCGTCTCACCTGTCGCGTTTCTCTATCTCATTCCTCTACTGCCCAAATTTCAGCAGCGCTATCCAGACATTCGGCTGGAGCTCGAACTCAGCGAAGACTCAAGCCCACTGATCCCCAAGCGCTTTGACGTGGGTATTCGAATCGGTGCGTTGAACGATGCCGCTTTCGTAGCACGGCCGCTTGGGCCGCTGCGTTTACTGCTGTGCGCATCGCCCGCATATCTCGCTGAGCATGGTAAGCCGCAAAGCCTAGATGATCTGGCACAGCATCGCCTGCTCATGCTGCAAATCACGGGCAAGGAGCAAACCACGCCCTTCATCGTACAAACGCGTAGCGGCGAGGCAAGCGCTGGAGCGCGCAGCATGCAATTCCTCCAGCTACCCGCCCATTTCATTTGCAACGATTTCAGAAGCCTCGGCCAAGCCTGCTTCGACGGCCTTGGCATCGCCCAGTTGCCCCAGCCACAAGCTCTGCCACTTCTGCGCTCAGGCCAACTAAAAGTGCTCCTGCCCGATAGCGTGGCTGAAAGCATTCAGCTTTTCATTCATTACCCAAGCCGCAAACAGCTCCCCGCACGTGTGCGAGCCTTCGTCGATTTCGTGATCGAGCATTTCGCTGGGCATCCAGATTTGACGGCGGATGTGAGCGGGTTTGTGGCTGAATGAAGTGGTAAGGACTTGAGATCGCCCAGCGTGTTTATTGCATGACGCGCTATTAGTTTTGTAGTGTTTGGAAGGTTTCGCTTTGGATAGAGCGGCTGCATGGTGAGGGCTACTGCGTCTGCCTCATGTACCCAGCCCCTGCTCGGGATTAGCGGCACCTGCCGCTTGGATAAAGAACCAAAACGCTACGCGTTTATTTAGCCTGTGCTGCGAAAATCGGCAGCCGCAGTAGCCCTAACCACGCGGCCTGTTTGGAGTGCAAAAGATCTTCGCGCAAGCATCTTTGCGTTGCACAAAACTGGTCTGCGGGAGCGGTATTCGGGCGGGCGATTTTCGCAGCAGAGGGTTCAAAATCGCAAAGCGATTTTTATTCGTCATTCAAGGCGACGGGTGTCGCCTAGCTCCCGAGCAGGGTACATGAGCCCGCCAGAATACCGCTCCCACAGGCCACAAGCCGCGCCAACAACATGAAGCGCGTTTTCTTAATCCAAATACGCTTCTAGCCTTTACAAATACTGCGCAGAGCGCTATAAAAAGCAGAGCATCACAACTTACTGCACAAACGCCTTCTTCAAAATCTCCCGCACCAAGTCCCAAGAATCTTCTCGCGCAGCACTCTGTTGCCCCGCTCGCACGCCCTGCCCCGCGCGCGCTGGCGAGCGGCTGGGAATATCGCTTCGCGTGCTGATACCGGGCAGAGGGTTGTCGAAACCATGCACGGCGCTAGGATAGACCTTCACAGTCACATCATCGCCTTTGGCTTTGAGCTGCTCACCGAGCTTGATGCAGGGCTCCGGCAGCGTCCAATCGTCATCAGCTCCAAGCAGCAACGTGAGCGGCGTATTCGGGCGATAACCCGTGCGAGCCGCTTCCACGCAACCCGGATAGAAAGCAATCGCCGTTTTGAAAGGCAGGCCAGATGCCTTAACGGCGTTGTGGCCTGCGTCCGTTGAGGCGAGCAAGGTTTGCGCGCCATGGCTCCAGCCCAGCAATGCGATATTGTTTCGCGCACCATCAGCCCAAGGCTGAGCGCGCACCCAAGCCAGCGCAGCGAGCGTATCCGCGCGGCGCTCATCCATACCTACGCGAATGCCGTTTTTCAAACGCTGCACCTCAGAGCACACGCCTTCAATCCCGCGTGAGCCAAAGCTATCAGGGAAGATCGCGTGATAACCCTGAGCTTGCAGCATCTCCCCCATCGCATGATGCCTCGCATTGAGCAGCCCTTTGCGCGCGCCTGCCGCAGCATACAAGCCGCCGCAGCCATGCAGCGCGATGACAACAGGCTTTGGGCTGGCATCACCCGCTGGCTTGTAATGCCAAGCTTTAAGCTGAATGCTGCCCGGGCCAGGGAGAGTGATTGCCTCTTGTGCCAGCGCGGCGCTTGCGAAGCATGCTGCTATGCCCGTTAAGAAGAGTTTGTGCAGAAAATTCATGCAATCAGTCTAACGCCGCCGCGCCGCTTTCACGCTGTTATCGTAATACTCAGCCGGCTTCTTTTGCACCCAAACAATGAAGGCAGCGATGTCAACATGCGCTTGAAGCAGAGCCCATGAGCAATAGCTGCGGGCAAGCTCTTTCTCAGTAAACGTGGCATGGATTTTTCTGTGGCAAATGCGATGAATCGTATGGGTTTCGCGCCCGCCTTGGCTTTTGGGCAGCAAGTGATGCTCGTCAATGCTTTTGCCTGCGACAAGCGGCCGGCCGCAGAGCGGGCAATCGTGCAATGCCTGCGCCGCATGCCCCAACGGCGCTTGGGTTCGGAGTGCACGCCGGCCTACCATCTTTTCAGCACCTCAAGCTCAAAATTTAAACAAAATCGGTCAATCGCCGGCATCAATACTGCGTGAAGAGCTATTGAGTTCATAGCATTCATGAGCATGATTAAGTTTGCACGCGATACGCCTGCCGCTCAAAATAATTGTCGCGATACGCATCTTGCCCACTCGCCCAAGCCCATGCGCTAGCCGCAGGATAGGCCAGCAGCATGAAGGGCCCGAGCATTTCAAACTGCCGCACATGCACCCGCTCATGCGCATGCCAGCGGCGCAAATCCGCCTCGCGAACTGCCACAATCACATGCCCCAGTGTGATGGCTGCAAAGTGTTGGCGCTGAAGTATTTTGGAAAAGCGCCCCGCTCCAAACCAAGCCTCCAAAGCACCATCCCGCCAGCGTATTCGACCGCCTGAGAGCGCCGCAATCAAAACCAAACCCAAGCCAAGCATCGAGCACGGCGCCGCCCAAAACAGGCGAATGGGTGGAAACAAAAGCTTAATCAGGCGCATCATGCTCTAAGTAACGTCAGGTTGATTGTCTGAGATGATTTTTAAGCATTATTAGCAGTTAGCCGGCATGGAATATGCGTGAGGCGCTATCAAAAGCGTAGTGTTCAACATCAAGCCTTTGGCTTCCAAAGATTCGCCCGCTCATTGCGTTGCGCCAATCGCGCTGTCTCAGAAATGCGCGCAGCACGCGTCTCGGCGCGTTTGGCCTGTGCGATCCATTCCAAAATACCGCGCTTGGCTGAGCGCGGAAACGCATCGAAATTCTGCGCTGCAGGGGCATGCTGCGCCAAGGCCGCAGCCAAATCTGCGTCAATCACCAAATCTTCCACGGCATCCAGCGCCGTCCACGAGCCATCCTTTTTAGCCGCGTCGATTTTTGCCAAGCCCGCGCTGTGCATCAAACCAGCAGCCATCATCCGCGCGATGCGTTCTTTGTTAGGGCGAGACCAGCCCGATTTTGCTTTGCGCGGCGCAAACCATAGCTTGCTGCGCGCCTCATCGACCTTCCTCGGCTTGCTGTCCACCCAGCCAAAGCACAGCGCCTCTTCTACGGCATCGCCGTAAGCCAGATGTGGCTTGCCGGAGGATTTCTTATACGTCACGAGCCACACGCCCTCGGTTTGCGTGTGATGCTGCGCGAGCCAAGCACGCCACGCAGTGCGGTCTTCGGATTGAAAGCTGCCTTCCATGGCTTGATCAGCCCATCAGCAACACCACAGCCCGAGCCTCCATGCTCTGCCCTTGGCCCACAGGGCCCAAATGCTCATAAGTTTTGGCTTTTATATTGACTTGCGATTCTTGCGCTCCGAGCGCCTGCGCGATGCGGCTTTTCATCGCAGAAATATGCGGCGCTAACTTGGGCGCCTGCGCTATCACCGTGCAATCCAAGTTGCCCAGCTCATAGCCTGCCTCGCGCACGCGGCGCATCGCCTCCGTGAGTAGCGCCACAGAATCTGCACCTTTGAAAGCCGACTCAGTATCCGGGAAATGCGTGCCAATATCGCCCAAAGCCGCTGCGCCCAGCAATGCATCGGTGATCGCATGGCAGAGCAAATCAGCATCAGAATGCCCGAGCAGCCCTTTGTCAAAAGGAATCTCCACGCCGCCAATGATGAGCTTGCGGCCGGGTACGAGCTGATGGGTGTCCCAGCCCTCACCAATGCGCAGTCGCTTAACGAACTGGGGAGTGTGCGGTAACGCGGCTGAATTCATGTGAACATTATGTCTGCGGCGTGTCCGTGCGGCTCAGCGCCACGGAGAGCGCGTCTACAGGAATGGCCCAATCGGCATCTTGCGCCAAAGATTCTTTCAAAAACGAGCGTTGACTGTCGTTCCAGATCGACATCTGCACCAGTTTGGAATCACTGCAAGCACCTTCATGGCTCGCGATAAAGGCTTGGATGGAAGATTCGTCCGACGGCAACCCCAGTTGGTCAAACAAATCCGTCATGGTTTTCATCGGCATGGTTTCTCCTTAAACATCACACATTGTGCGCCGCAGCAAAATTTCCCGCTGAACGCCTGCTCTTAGGCTCTACCTTTGCGCGATAGCAGCACCGCCTGCGCTAACGCAAAGTCTTCTGGGTATGTGACTTTAAAATTCTGCGCACTGCCGGGAACGAGCTTGGGAGCCCAACCCATCGCCTCCATCGCGCTCGATTCATCCGTGACCGCGTCGCCTGCTTTTTCCAGTGCCTGCATCAGCTGACCGATGCGAAACATTTGCGGCGTTTGCGCAAGCCATTTGCCTGTGCGATCAACTGTGGCGCTCACCCGTCCTGCGCTTTCTTGCTTCAAGGTATCGGGCAACTTCAAAGCCATCAGGCCGCCCACCTCGTCTGCCAAGCAAGCCTCAATCACGGTATTGATTTGCTCGGGCGTGATCAAGCAACGCGCTGCGTCGTGCACCAATACCCAATCGGCCGGCTGCGCGCCTTGCGCTTGCAACGCATTCAAACCATTCAATACGGTGATTGCCCGCGTATTTCCTGCGCAGGATGCTATAAAAAAGCTAGCATTCGGCAGCTTCACATGCTGCGCAAGGAAATCATCGCCCGGCGAAACTACCACAGCTGTGCCTGCTATTGGCGGCACAGCCGCAAATGCGAAAAGCGTATGCGAGACCATCGGCTGCCCAGCGATAGCGCGATATTGCTTGGGCGAGCCATTGCCTGAGCGAGAGCCGAGGCCACCACATGGGATCAGCGCAAATATTTTAGGATTCAAGGTTTGAGCCAAGTGAGTAAATTGTTGGTGAAAACATGGTCGCCCAAAATTATCTGAGCACGCCAAAGCTCTGCGGCAAGATCACATCCACCACGCCATGACGCCCGGGCGATTCAAAATAGGTGGAGGGATACGTCTCCTCAGCACGAAGTTCCAAGCTCAGCATCACCGAATCTTGAATCACGCGCTTGAGCTTGACCTCGCTATCCGGGCCGAGCACCAGCACAGCGCTCTGAGCAGCCAGCCGCTGCATCAATTCAGCCACAATGCGCGAGCGGTGCTTGTGCAAATGTGCTTGCAGCCTCGGCGCATCAAAGCTGCCGAGCAGCAAAGTCATCTCGGGCACGATCAGCTTGACGGAAGCGCTCTCAAAACCAGGTGCAGAAACCAAATTCACAGCCAAAGGCTCGGTCAGCAATGCCACGCTGCGCTGCGCCAACGCACCGATGCGCAGCGAACGGTCTGCCTGCATCAAGTGGGGATGCTGCGCGAGCAATTCCTGCTTGCGCGCAAAAAGCTGGCGCCGCTCGGCTTCATTGACCTCAGCGCCCTCCATCTTCAAACGCATGTTGGAGAGCTGCTCAGCGGGCGGTGCTTGAGAAAAGTGCATTGAAACATAGTTCACAAGCATCCACACGATCCCAAGGCCAACCAGTAAAACAGCGATGCGCAGCGCCCAAGCGGCTTGCGTCGATTTCGGCTCAGCCAGTTTTCTAGCAGCGCCGCTGCGGGCTCGGACTTCACCCTTTGACGCCCTTGCGACGTGCGCGAGCGCCTCATTGGCATTGTGCTGCGCGTCATAGGCCGCTCGGCGCTCTGGGTCAGCCAAGAGTTCGTAGGCTTGCGTGATGTGAGCCGCCAAATCTGCGATCTCGGCATTGCCAGGATGGCGATCGGGATGATGGCGCTGAATCAAGCTGCGGTAAGCCGCGCGAATGACCTGCGCATCGGCTACAGAGCTCACTTGCAAAATGTCGTAGGGATTCACAAAAGTCTTATTCAAGTCGATCAAAACGGTTCAACGCGCGGTCATACCGCGATGATTTGCTCACGGCTCTGTCCTAGCGCTTGATGGTTTGCTTCCATTGCTCTTCTAAGCGCTTGATGCGCAGCTCTTCAGCTGCGCGATCAGCTTCTTTGCGCTCGGACGCCAAGCGATCATCCTTGAGTTGCTCTCGCTCCATGTTGAGTTTGTGCTGCTCTTCGTCTCTGCGCAATTGGTCTGATACCTCGCGCCCACGGCGGCGCGATTCTTCCTCAAATTTTTGCTCGTCCGTCTTGACTTTATCAACGTCTTGCTTTTCACTGCGCTGCGCATTTTCTTTGCGGCGGCGCTCCGTTTCCAATAATTCGAGCTCGGCCATATTCGCCGGCCTCACACCATGCGACTGGAAATACTCTTGGATCGCGGCTCTCTCAGCGGCTTGGTTGGCAGCCGCATTGGCTTGCACAGGCGCATTCACCACGCACCGCGATATACCAAAGCCAACGCCAACCAAAACAATTAAAAACGTGAGAACACGAAGCAAAGGGCCAGAGGTGACGAAATTCAACCACGCGCCCCGCCGCTCGTTATCGTTGTTGGCAGCTGAGCCGCTACCAGCGCCCGCTTGCAAAAGGATCGCATCAGCGCGAAGCGAGAGCGCTTCAGCCCGAAGGGCCAAAGCATCAGCGCGCAAATGCACCGAGTTGCGAACGCTGTCATTCACGGGAGCAAGGCTGAGCGCAAGATCGCCACGCGAAGCGGTAGAGCCGGCGTTGGGCGAGCCATTGCCGGGCGCATTTGATTGCAAATGCTCTTCCAAAAGCTTGGCATCGTAGGTCAACTTTGTCGCAGGATCTAAGAGTGTGCTCGCAGCAATCCGAACCATCTGTTTGCGCGATGCCAAGGCAGCTGAGTCCAAGCCCGCAGCATTGCTCTCCAGCGCATCCATCTTTTGCGCCAAGGTAGTACTGATCTCAGCGCTATCAGCCGTCTCCAGCACGCCCAAGATCGTATACAAACTCGGTTTTTTAATCATTTTTGCCTCGGTGTTATTTGGCGACGCCCCAACTCAAGCTTTTTTTTATTTTAGTTGAGCCACAAGCCCTTCTTCGCAAGTCAAGATAAGCGGCATTCACCCCACTGAATGCCCACTTAACGCTTTAAAATCCAATGATCTTCACCCCGTTTCGCAAGAACCGGGGTATTCGTCTTTTTTTGGCACGGTTCCATGGATTTCCCCAAACTTCACGTCGGCAAGCGTTATGCCATGCCGCGCCCTTTTTCCAGCTCTGATGCCTTGATGCTCGGAGAATTTGCTCAGGTGCAAAAAGCGCGCGGCCATATCACAGCGATCATTTGCTCAGAAGCCTCTGATGCGCAGCGCTTGCAGGATGAGCTTGCATTCTTTCAGCCTGATCTGCGCTCGGTGATGTTTCCCGATTGGGAGACGCTGCCCTACGATGCTTTTTCGCCGCACCAAGATTTGATTTCTGAGCGGCTGGCCACGCTGTGGCGCATCTTGCAAAGCAAAGATCGCGGCCATCCCACGACGGGAGAGGAGCCCCGTCGCTCCGAAGACGCAGTCGATGTCGTCTTCATCCCTGCCACCACGGCGCTGTATCGCATCGCACCGCCCAGCTTCCTCGCGGCCTACACCTTTCATTTCAAGACCAAGCAAAAGCTTGACGAAGCCAAATTCAAAGCGCAACTCACACTTGCAGGCTACAGCCACGTGACGCAAGTGGTCAGCCCCGGCGAATATGCCGTGCGCGGCGGCTTGATTGATCTGTTTCCCATGGGCAGCCAAGTGCCGTATCGCGTGGATTTGTTTGACGATGAGGTGGACTCGATTCGCACCTTTGATCCCGATACGCAGCGCAGCTTGTATCCTGTGCCTGAGGTGCGCTTGCTTCCCGGGCGAGAATTTCCGCTGGATGACGATGCCCGCAAACAATTTCGCACGCAGTGGCGCGAGCTGCTGGATGGCGACCCAACCAAAAGCCGCATTTACAAAGACATGGCCAATGGCGTGGCCACGGCGGGCATTGAATACTATTTGCCGCTGTTTTTTGACTCTCTGGCCACAATTTTTGATTACCTAGGCCAAGCCACGCTCGTGCTGCACAGTGATCTAGAGAGCAGCTTTTCCCGCTTTTGGATCGATGCGAAAGAGCGCTATTCGATGAGCCGAGGCGATCCTGAGCGGCCGCCTCTGCCGCCCGAATCGCTTTTCCTCAGCAGTGAGCAGTTTTACGGGCTTTGCAATGGTTTTGAGCAATTAGCCGTCAAGGACACTGCGCCCGATGCTACCGAATTTATAGCATCTGCGTTGCCCTATTTAGCGAGCCAAAAGGGCAGCGAAGAACCGCTGATCCAGCTCAAAGCGCATATTCAAACCAGCAAACATCGCGTTTTGATCGTAGCCGAGAGCGAGGGCCGGCGCGAGAGCTTGATGGATTTTTTGCGCGCCAGCCACATCGTGCTGCCGGTCTTTGACAGCTTGGCAGATTTTCAAGCCAGCGACGAGAAAACTGGCATGGCGGTTGCGCCGTTGGCCGCAGGCTTTGCGTGGAATGAAGGCGGCATCGACTTCGTCACCGAAACCGAACTGTTTGCTGCACAAGGCGGCGTGCGGCGCAGAAAAAAGCAAGAGCAGGCAAGCGATGTAGAAGCGCTGATCAAGGATTTAAGCGAGCTCAAAGTGGGTGATCCTGTGGTTCACACACAGCACGGCATTGGGCGCTACAAAGGTTTGGTTAATCTCGATGTGGGGCAGAAAAACCCAGATGGGTCTGCGTCAGTACAAGAGTTTTTGCATCTGCTCTACGCCGATGATGCGGTGCTTTACGTGCCGGTGAGTCAGTTGCACAACATTGGCCGCTACACCGGCGTATCCGCCGATGAAGCGCCACTGCATCGCTTGGGCTCGGGCCAATGGGAGAAAGCGCGGCGCAAAGCGGCTGAGCAGGTGCGCGATACCGCTGCTGAGTTGCTCAACATTTACGCCCGGCGTGCCACGCGTCAAGGCCACGCCTTTCGCTATTCGCCTGACGATTACGAAGCATTTGCCAAAGCGTTTGGCTACGAAGAAACGCCCGACCAACGCGCCGCGATTCACGCCACCATCCAAGACATGATCAGCCCCAAGCCCATGGATCGCTTGGTCTGCGGCGATGTGGGCTTTGGCAAAACAGAGGTGGCTTTGCGCGCAGCTTTCGTGGCGGTCACCGGTGGCAAGCAAGTGGCTATCCTCGCACCCACCACTCTACTTGCCGAGCAGCATTTCCACACGCTGTCAGACCGCTTTTCCAAATGGCCGGTCAAAGTCATGGAGATGAGCCGTTTTCGCAGTGCCAAAGAGATTACCGCTGCGCTTAAGGGCATTGCAGACGGCAGCGTGGACATCATTGTCGGCACGCACAAGCTGCTCAGCGAAAAAACCAAATTCAAAAACCTCGGCCTGCTTGTGATTGACGAGGAGCATCGCTTTGGCGTGCGCCACAAAGAGGCGATGAAAGCCTTTCGCGCGGAAGTCGACGTGCTCACGCTGACTGCCACGCCAATCCCGCGCACCATGGGCATGGCTTTGGAGGGCATCCGTGATCTGAGCGTGATTGCCACTGCGCCACAGCGCCGCCTCTCCATCAAAACCTTTGTAAGGAACGAAGGCAATGGTGTGATCCGCGAGGCCGTGCTGCGCGAGCTCAAGCGCGGCGGGCAGGTGTATTTCCTGCACAACGATGTGGCAACCATTGAAAACCGCCGCCAAAGGCTGGAAGACATCTTGCCTGAGGCGCGCATTGCGGTAGCGCATGGCCAGATGCCCGAGCGGCAGCTCGAGCGCGTGATGCGCGATTTTGTGGCGCAGCGCTTCAATATTCTGCTCTGCTCCACCATCATTGAAACCGGTATTGACGTGCCCAGCGCCAACACGATTGTGATTTCTCGCGCCGATAAATTCGGGCTCGCGCAATTGCATCAACTGCGTGGCCGCGTGGGCCGCAGCCATCATCAAGCCTACGCATATTTGATGGTGCCCGACACGGAAAGCCTCACCAAGCAAGCCACGCAACGATTGGAAGCCATTGTGCAAATGGAAGAGCTCGGAAGCGGCTTCTATTTGGCCATGCATGACTTAGAAATTCGCGGCGCTGGTGAAGTGTTGGGCGAAAATCAAAGCGGCAATATGCTGGAGATTGGATTCCAGCTCTACAACGAAATGCTCTCCGAAGCTGTGCGTTGCTTGAAAGAAGGAAGAGAGCCTGATTTGCTCAACCCGATGGCAGCAGCCACCGAGATCAACCTGCACTCACCTGCTCTCTTGCCTAGCGACTATTGCGGCGATGTGCATTTGCGCCTGTCGTTTTATAAAAAGCTCGCTACCGCGAAAACCAATGATCAGATCGACCATTTGGTCGAAGAGTTGGTGGATCGCTTTGGCAAGCTGCCACAGCCCGCTTCAACCCTGATCGATGTGCACCGCCTGCGCGTGCTCTCACAGCCCTTTGGCGTACAAAAAGTAGAAGCCGCCCCCGCAGTCATCACCATCACCTTCAAAAAAGATGCGCCGATTGATCCCATGGCGATCGTGCGCCTGATCCAAAAAAACCGCCACATCAAACTCGCTGGTAACGACAAGCTGCGCGTCGAGCGCGAGCTGCCTGAGCCGAAAGACAGAGCGCAAATGGTGCGCGATGTGCTCAGGAGCTTAGGCGAGCCAGTCAAGAAGGCTGTGGTGGCGTGAGTGCTTCGCCCTCGACTGAGGCAAGCCAAACCTTTAGCATGGCGAGACAGCATCCCTATTCGCCACCACATGATGAAGGCTTCCAGATCATCTACCAAGATGCACATCTGATCGCCATCGACAAGCCTGCGGGATTGCTTTCCGTGCCGGGGCGAGGCGAAGATTTGCAAGACTGCGCTTTGCATCGCGTACAGCAGCATTTTCCGAAGGCACTGCTGGTGCATCGGCTGGATGAAGCCACCAGTGGATTGCTACTCTTTGCTCTGACAGCCTCCGCGCAAAAGGCTTTGGGTGCGGCCTTTGAAGCGCGACAAATTCACAAGACTTATCACGCATGGGTGCATGGCTTGCGCATCTCTGAGCACGACTCGGTGCTACCCCAGCATGGTTCCATGCTGTCCGAGAGCGGCATGATTGACGCGCCGATTGCTGTGGATTGGCCGAACAGGCCCATGCGCAAGATCGACGATGCGACTGGGAAAAGCGCGGTCACGCATTTCCAATTACTATCAAAAAGTGAGCACTCCGCGCATATTCTATGCCGGCTAGAGCCACAAACAGGCCGCACACATCAACTGAGAGTGCATATGCAGCACATTGGGCATCCTATCGTGGGAGACAGGCTGTATGGCCAGCCAAATGATGCTGCGACGCGTCTGATGTTGCATGCCAGCGCTCTGCGATTTCAACATCCAATTGATTCACAGAATGCGATGGCGATTGAAAGTCCGCCGCCATTCTGAAGGCCAAGCACTCAAGTGCCCGCGCGATTCTCGCCCACGCTGTTGCGCAATGCAGCTTGCGCAACAGCATCCAGCGCTTTGTCCACCATCTGGCCATCAGAGACCATGCGGATCAGGCCTTGGGAGGCGAGCTTATCCATGGTGCGCTTGCTCATGGAATGCGCTTTGCCGCCGCGCGAGACAAACATGAAAAGGGTGCGCATCGGTGAAGCCCAAGTCAGCTGCGCGCGCACCCAAACGCCATCGAGCATCAGCTCCACCCAAGAGCCGATCGGAATATTGACCGTCGCCTCTGGCGACAACGCAATCACGTCTGCGGCGGGCACGGCCGCGCTCACATCCAGCGGCATCACAGCCTGCTGATTCACAAAACCTGCGCCCGAGACTTCGCTTTGCGCCAGCCACACGCCATCTTGCGCATCTTTAGGATTGTGGTGCGAGGAGGGAAAATCGCCAAACAAACTATCAGGCTCGGGTTCAGGCTCAGGTGATGCCTCTGGCGCCAACGCGGCCAACGGCGCTTGCGCACTGGCCGCATAAAGCGCTTCTAACTCGGCGCGGTCTGCTGCAGCTTGTGCGGCATCCAATTGCGATGCCGTGCCGTCGGTGACTTCCGTGCTCTGGCCTGCCGCATTTGCCAGATCTTGCGCCTGTTGGTCTGCCTCGGCCCTAGCAACAGCAGCCACAGCAGCTGCTGCATCAGCAGCTTGTTGTCTGCCGCCTTCTAGCGCCACTTCGTGCAGCTCGATCAAGCCGGCAAAAAAATCGGTGATCCGCTCAGGCGGGAATTCAATGATGGCCAAGCCCTGCCTGAGCTTAGCCAACATGCCGGGAATGAGCTGCACCAAACGCTTGCGGTTGCGCTTGGCCTTCGATGGTTGCACACTCCAAAAAAGCTCAGTCACCAAGCCTTGGTAGCCCTGCGGATCAGCGCGCCCATCCGTACAGCGCAATTGGCTCTCTGCTACAGCATGCGCCCACGGGCCGCAGGCAAAATCCAGCACCATCGCAGGAAGTTGCAATCCATCAGACTGCACGCGAAACTCCTGCGCAACGAATTGCGCAATGGTGTTGCGCTGCTCGGCATGCAAGAGCGACCGCGCAGCTTCTTCGCGGCGCAGATTGTCTTGCGCATCGAGCTTGGCCCAGTTGGCCGACAAGCGATCCATCACCTCACTGAAGGCAAGCTGAATCGTCTCGCCAGCGGAGGTTTTCTTGTGCAGCATCGCAATGCTTTGCTCCACCGAGAGCAAGAAAGGCTCATAGCCTTCTTCGCGCTCATGCGAGAAGCCTAGGCTGCGGTTGGTCACGGCATCCAAGAATTGACGCGCGGCGTGTTGTTTGTCGCTAAAAAAGCGGCCATCTTCCTGCGCAATTTGCATGAGCATCGGCTCAAGGGTTTGCAAATGCCCGCGCACGCGCGGCAGCAAGCGATCATCTTGGATCAGGTTATCCAGCATCAGGCGCACCACTTCTTCGCCCAATTGCTTGCCCAATTCACGGCCATCTTTGAGCGCCATGCGCGCTTGCACCGCTTTGCGCTGCGCATCGGCTTGCGGATTGGTTTTGGAATCTTTGGCTTTTTTCTCTAGCCGCTGCACCATCGCTTCAACTTGGCGCATGTCTTGCAGCGCCACGACTGATGCGGGCACAGTATGCAAAAAATCCTGCCCACGGTGCACGTCAGTGTCTAGCTCTCCCGAAAGCAAGCGGCGCAATTTATCTAAGGTGAGCAAAGTGCGCGCCACTGAATTGCTTACGCTTGATGGATTGGCCTTTGCCACTTGCGGCAAGTTGCTCGGCTGAGAAGTGGAAGCTTCTTCCACGCCATACGATTTTAGCCATTGACACAGCTCAGCATAGAGCTTGCGCAGCAAAATCCCCATCCGAGCCGCAGCATGCGAGATGATCGCACCACGGATATCCACATCGGCCACTTGATCAATGATGCAATCACGCAAAGCGCGGGCAAACATTTCAGGGCGCAGCGGGTTGATCTGCGGCTGCACGGTGATCCAGCCTAAAAGAGAGCTGATCAGCGCATCTAAGGTTGGCGAAATCTCATCGGTAAGAATCGTCACTTCCTGCATCGCGCCAGCGACTTCGATGCTCTCGTCTAAATCAACATCGTCAAAAAGCTTCAAATCTTCGAAGCGCATGAGCTGCGGCGCTTGCGCTGCGGTGCCCACCCCGAGGTACACGTAATAGCGCAGCCGCTCAACAAACACTTGGCTGGCTTGATGCTTATGAGCGATCAAGGTTTGCACCACCGCCTGCACAGCCGGTGGAAAATTGGGCTTGACCAAGCCAATGCCTTTGGCAGGCTTGTCGTCTTTGCCGCCCAAGGATTCGAGCGTTTTGCTAATCAGACCAGGCGCTTGATCCAAGACCACATCTAAGCACTGGCGCAAAGTCACTCGCGCACCAAAGGGCTCGTCAATAACGCCTAGCGGACGCACAGTGGAAGATGCCATGATCAAAAAATAGTGTCGTTGTTTTGTTTTCTAGCGAAATTCAAGCCAATGCCTTGTAGCGCACTCTTCTAGGCTTAGCACCTTCTTCACCCAAACGCTTTTTCTTGTCCGCTTCATATTCTTGGTAGTTGCCATCGAAGAATACCCATTGTGAATCACCTTCGCAAGCGAGAATGTGCGTAGCGATGCGGTCTAAAAACCAGCGATCGTGGCTGATCACCATCACCGAGCCGGCAAATTCCAGCAATGCATCTTCCAAAGCGCGCAAGGTTTCCACATCCAAATCGTTTGATGGCTCATCGAGCATCAGTACGTTGCCGCCGGCAATCAGCGTCTTGGCCAAATGCAATCGGCCGCGTTCACCGCCAGACAGGTTGCCCACGCGCTTTTGCTGATCGCTGCCGGAGAAGTTAAAGCGGCCGCAATACGCGCGGCTGGCTACGGTAAATTTGCCAATTTGCAACATGTCGAGGCCGCCAGAGATGTCTTCCCATACGGTTTTTTCATTCGCTAGACTGTCGCGGTTTTGATCCACGAAGGCCATCTGCACGGTGGAGCCAATTTTCACGCTGCCGCTATCGGGCTGCTCTTTGCCTGCGATCATGCGAAACAGCGTGGATTTGCCGGCGCCATTCGGCCCGATGATGCCCACGATCGCGCCCGCCGGTACTTTGAAGCTCAAATTGTCGATCAAAAGGCGGTCGCCAAAGGCTTTCGACACGCCGTTGAACTCTATGACTTCATTGCCCAAGCGCTCGGCCACCGGAATAAAAATCTCCGAAGTCTCGTTGCGCTTTTGATACTCTTGGCTGGACAGCTCTTCAAAGCGGGCAATACGCGCTTTAGATTTGGCTTGCCGACCCTTCGGATTTTGGCGCACCCAATCGAGCTCTTTTTTCAGGGCCTTGGTGCGGGCTTCTTCGCCTTTTTGCTCTTTGGCCAAGCGGTCTGTTTTCTGCTCAAGCCAAGTGGAATAGTTGCCTTTGTAGGGAATGCCAGAGCCGCGATCCAGCTCCAAAATCCATTCAGCAGCGTTGTCTAGGAAATAGCGGTCGTGGGTGATGGCCACCACGGTGCCGGAAAAACGGGCGAGAAATTGCTCTAGCCAATCAACGCTCTCTGCGTCCAAGTGGTTGGTGGGTTCATCGAGCAGCAACATGTCGGGCTTGGACAAAAGCAGCTGACAAAGCGCCACGCGGCGCTTCTCGCCGCCAGAGAGATTGCCAATCACGGCATCCCACTCGGGCAAGCGCAGCGCATCGGCAGCGATTTCTAAGGCATGGCCAGTATCGTCGCCCGCCGCAGCAATGATGGCTTCTAACTCAGCTTGCTCAGCAGCAAGCTTGTCAAAATCTGCATCTTCTGCGCCGTAATCTACATACACCTGCTCCAACCGTGCTTTCGCCGCCAGTACCGCCTCCATCGCGCTTTCTACCGCTTCGCGCACGGTGTGCGCTGGGTTGAGCTGCGGCTCTTGCGGCAAATAACCCACTTTGATGCCCGGCATGGGCGTGGCCTCGCCTTCGATTTCTGTGTCGACACCCGCCATGATTTTGAGCA
>JAYUSD010000110.1:0-3855 GCA_043755865.1 Variovorax sp.
CTCTATGGCGGCTCGGCGATTGGCGGCGTGGTGAATGTGATTGACAACCGCATCCCGAAAGAAAAACTGCAGGGCATGAATGGCAAGGTGGATTTCGGCTTGTCGAGCGGCAACAATGGGAAAAACGGTGCTTTTCTGATCGAGACGGGCAATGATCGCTTTGCACTGCATGCCGACGTGTCTGCGCGCAGCAGCGGCGATGTGAGTGCGCCGATTGCCTTGGCTTGCACAAATCCTTCATCGCCTGCTTCAGCGAAAAAAATCTGCAATTCCGCAGCCGATGCCAAGAGCGGTGCTATTGGCGGTAGTTTGTTTTTTGGGCAAAGCCGCATTGGCTTGTCGTTGAGCAGCTTCAACACGAATTACGGCACCGTGGCGGAAGACGAGGTGACGATTGATATGAAATCGACGCGCACTGCGCTGGATGCTGATTTCAAAATCGGCGGCGTGATTGAATCGGTGCAAGTCCAAGCCAGCAACACGCGCTACAAACACACTGAGTTTGAAGGTGCAACGGCAGGCACGGAATTTAAAAATTCTGGTAGCGATGTCCGAGTGCAAGCAAAGCACATGAAACTGGGCAACCTCAGTGGTGTGATCGGTTTGCAGATCGACCACAACCGATTTTCTGCCGATGGCGCAGAAGCCTTTGCACCGTACAGCAAAACAGCGCAACAAGCTTTGTTTATCTACGAAGAAGCGGCATTCAATTGGGGCAAGCTCAGCTTCGGCGGCCGCGTGGAAGATGTGAAAGTGCAATCGTTTGGCAACCCCAATATTGCCCGCTTCACGCCTGCTCAGCGCAGCTTCAAGCCCGCCAGCTATGCCGCAGGCGCGTTGTTTAACCTGTCACCCGCTTGGCAGCTCACAGGCAACTTTGCAAGCAGCCAACGCGCTCCGAAAGACTACGAGCTTTTTGCTGATGGCCCGCACATCGCCACCGCAGCATATGAAGTGGGCGACGCGAATTTGCGCAAAGAAAAATCTACCAGCGTTGATATCGGTGCGCGCTGGAAGAGTGGCGCACATTTTGCGCAAATCAATGTGTTCAACAGTCGCTTTAAAAACTACACCTTTTTAGGCGCAACGGGCAATTCGCGTGGCGCAGATGCTGAGCTCAACCCGGTTGATGCGGACGGCGACGGCGTGGCCGATGGCAGCGGGGAAGACATCTTTCCCGAATATGCGTACTCCCAAGTCAAAGCCCGCTTCACAGGCTTTGAGCTCTCGGGCAACTGGCGCTTGATGGATGAGATGAGCAAACTCGATCTGCAATGGCGAGTCGACAGCACGCGCGCCAGCAACACCGCCACAGGCCAAGCCCTGCCGCGCATCAGCCCGCTGCGCGTGGGCGCAACGCTGGCTTGGGCGCAAGGCGCATCCAATGCAGGATGGGGCGCAAGAGTAGGCTTTGACCGCAACGCAGCCGCGCGAGATGGCAGCGCAGCCGCCTACACCCTTTGGAATGCCGCGCTCACCTACAAAATGAAGGCCAAAGAAGCTGATTTGCTTTGGTTCGCAAGGCTCGATAACGCAGGCAACAAGCTGGCCTACAGCGCCACTTCTATCTTGACGACCAGTGCAGCCGGTAAAGCGCCGCTGCCGGGGCGCAGCTTGAAGGTGGGTTTGCAAGCGCAGTTCTAAAGCGACGCTGCAAGCGGGCGGTTTTCTAACTAACGTGGCGGCGGGCTTAAACTTAGGTCATGAACTTGTCCGAGCTTTCTACCCCCGCCGCTCTGGTTGACACCGCTCGCATGCAGCGCAACATTGAACGCATGCAAGCGCGGATGAGTGCGCTTGGTGTCGCATTTCGACCGCATGTCAAAACCACCAAATGCATTGAGATCACGCAATTGCAAATGGCAGCGGGCGCGCGCGGTATCACCGTATCTACGCTCAAGGAAGCCGAGCAGTTTTTTGCAGTGGGCATCTTGGACATGGTGTATGCGGTCGGCATGGTTGCGCCTAAATTAAGGCAAGCGGCTGCGTTGGTGGCCAAGGGCTGCCAGCTCAAAATCGTGGCCGATAGCGAAGCCGCAGCGCAGGCGATCGTGGATTATTCGCGCGAGCACGGTGTGCCCTTTGAAGTGTGGATTGAGGTGGATACAGATCACCATCGCTCTGGCGTGAAGCCGCACGGCGATGAGTTGCTGCGCATTGGGCGGATCTTGCACGAAGGTCAAGCGACTGCAATGGCCGGTGGTACAAAGCTGGGCGGCGTGATGACCCATGCGGGATCCAGCTATGAATTAAACACACCTGAAGCGCTGCAAGCGATGGCCGAGCAGGAGAGGAGCCTGTGTGTGTTGGCCGCAGAGCGCTTGCGCGCAGCGGGCCTGCCTTGCCCGGTGGTCAGCGTGGGCTCCACGCCCACTGCGCTGTCTGCCAAGCAATTGCAAGGAGTCACCGAAGTCAGAGCCGGTGTGTATGTGATGCACGATTTGGTGATGGCCAATGTGGGCGTATGTAGCTTGCAAGACATTGCGCTGTCCGTGCTCACCACGGTGATCGGCCATCAAACAGACAAAGGCTGGGCCATCGTGGATGCGGGCTGGATGGCAATGAGCCGAGATCGCGGCACACAAAAACAGAGTCAAGATTACGGCTACGGCCAAGTGTGTGATGCGAAGGGTCAGGCCATCGCAGGCTACCTGATGGGTAGCGCGAATCAAGAGCATGGCATCGTAAGCCGCAGTGATGGTTTGCCAGACTTGAGCATCGCGCAGCGTTTTCCCGTTGGCTCGCAGCTTCGCATCTTGCCCAACCATGCTTGCGCCACGGGGGCGCAGTTTCCTCAGTATCAAGCGATGGATGGCGACGAAGTACAAGCAATATGGCCGCGCTTTTACGGCTGGTGATTCCATTTTTTAAAAAATGAACCATCCTGTGCTCGCAGCGCTGTTGCCTGTTGTTATCCTTATTGCTATCGGATTTATAGCAGGCCGCGCAGGTTTGATGCCGGCTAGCAGCACAAAAGACCTCTCAAAACTGGTTTTCACCATCTTCTTGCCGCCCATGCTATTTCGCACCATGGTCAATGTGCATCCGGAGAATTTGCAGGGCAAGCCGCTCTTGGCTTATGTGATCGGTATGGCGTTGATGTATGCGGTGATGTTTTTTGCGGCAGGGCGCAATCGGCGCGCTGCGGTGCTCGGATTGGCTGCGAGCTACAGCAACACGGTGATGATTGGCATTGCGCTGATTCAGTTTGCCTACGGTGAGCAAGGCGTAGCGGTGCTGCTCTCGCTGATTGCCGTGCATTCGCTGATCATGTTGTCTACGGCTACGGTGGTGTTGGAGTTGGTCACGCTGCGTGAGAAGAATTTGGAGGGCGGTGTTATGCAGCGCCATCCCTTGAAAATCATGGCCGCTTCGATTTGGAATACGTTCAAGCAACCCATGATTTTTCCGATCATTGCCGGGCTGCTGTATGCGCAAACGGGCCTAGGCATTCCCGCCGTGATTGACAAGCCCTTGCAATTGCTGGCCAGTGCTTTTAGCCCATTGGCGGTGATTTTGGTGGGCATCACGCTGGCTGCTACACGCGTGGGGGAGCATTTGCGCATGGCGCTGTGCCTGTCGATGCTAAAAAATGTAGCGCATCCTCTGATCGTGGCCTTTGTCGGCTTAGCGCTGGGCTTGTCGGGCTTGCCGCTGGCTGTGATGATCGTGACTGCAGCACTGCCGATTGGCGCGAATGTGTTTTTATTTGCGCAGCGCTACGAGACGGCTCTGCCAGAAGTCACGGCGGCGGTGGCGGTGTCGAGCGCAGTGGCTTTGGCCTCGGTGGCGCTGGCGCTGAGCCTTGCTGCGTATGTGTGAAACGAAAATCGAGATGGCCTTGAGTCAATGACC
>JAYUSD010000111.1:0-22685 GCA_043755865.1 Variovorax sp.
CGATTCCTGCGCTGCCCTTCAACCTCGCATTGCTCAAAGGCGCCAGCGTCGTCGGCGTCTTCTGGGGCGATTTCACCAAGCGAGAGCCCAAAGCGTTTATGAAAGACTTTGGCCAACTTGCCGCTTGGTACGCCAGCGGCCAAATCAAACCGATCATTGACCGCACCCTGCCCATGGCCGAACTCAAAGCCGCGTATGCCCACATGGCCACGCGGGGCGTGAAAGGGAAAGTGGTGATGGTGAATTGATGTGCTACTGATTTTGTAGCACTCCGCGCATATTCTATGCCGGGTAACTGCTCAAAACACTTTGAAAGTCCTTCGAAACTTAGCTTTGCGCCACATCGCCAGCTTCCTATGCATAGCCGCTGATCAGTTTGGCCGCCATCTATGCGGAGCGGTCTAAATTGCATATCGAAAATTTGCAGAAGAGTGCGGCCAGCTTCGCTACAGCGCTTGCTTTAAGTTGTGGGCCGTGTACATTGAACCATTGCCATATTTACCCACGCTTGCACTGCAAACACGAACCATGCCAAAAAATACCGAAAAACCAGACGCGTTGCTGGCCCCTTGGCAGCCATCCACCGAGGGGAAAGGTAAAGCGTTTTCCCTGAAAAGTTGCGATCCTTCTGCCAAACCGTTTTCTAGCGGCGATAAAGCCACCGATAAAGCGGCTGTAGAGGCCTTGGCCGTAGAGCTGGATGTGCTGCAAGATCTGTTTTATGCCGACCGCCGCCATAAGCTGCTGGTGGTATTGCAGGGAATAGACACCTCTGGTAAAGACGGCACTATTCGCAGCGTGTTTGGCCGCACCACCGCGCTAGGCGTGCACGCCATGGGGTGGAAGGCGCCGTCTGAGGCTGAGCTAGCACACGACTACTTGTGGCGCATTCACCAGCATGCGCCGGCCGCAGGCGAAGTGATGATTTTTAACCGCAGCCATTACGAAGATGTCTTGGTGCCTGTGGTGAATGGCTGGATTACGCCTGAGCAAACCCGCCAGCGCATGCAGCATATCAACGACTTTGAACGCATGCTGACCGAGACGGGCACTGTGGTCATGAAGTTTATGCTGCATATCAGCTTTGAAGAGCAGGGCCAGCGTCTGCAAGAGCGCATCGACGATCCCACAAAACGCTGGAAATTCAGCTTTGGCGACTTAGCGGTGCGCAAGCAATGGAGCGACTACCAAAAAGCCTACGAAACCTTGCTCAATGCCACCAGTACGGCCCAAGCGCCATGGACAGTTGTGCCCGCCAACTCAAAAACCCATCGCAATTTAATGATCGCCACCATGGTGCGCGACAAGCTCACGGCACTTGGCTTGAAGTACCCGCCCGATGACCCCAAGCTTGTTGGGTTGAAAGTTAAATAGCTATCAATCTAGCAGCTGCGCCCACGTGCACTGGCTTTTGTATACGGTCAGGTCGCAAGATCGCGAGATGAAGCATTTGCCTTAATTTACTTGAGGTCTTGGATCTTTGCGCATATCAACTTACTACTGTTTTTATAGCATGCTGCGTATATTCTATGCCGGCTAACGGCTCAAAAGCCTTAAAAAACGCTCATCCTAGGCTCGTGCAAACACCAACGCGTGCACGTGCAGCGCCCCGGCTTGCCGCAGGGCTTGCGCAGCAGCGCTGAGCGTGGCGGAGGTTGTGGTTACGTCGTCAATCAAGGTCACGCGAGTGCCTTTGAGTAGGTGCGCATTTAAAGGCGCTGCAATGAATGCGCCGCGTAGGTTGTGCATCCGCATCTCGCGTGGCAGAGTCGCTTGCACATCAGTATTTTTGATGCGTAGCAGCAGATCGTTGCGGATGCGGTAATGGTCAGGAAACAGGGCTTGGGCAAACATATTTGCTTGGTTAAAGCCGCGCTCTTTTTGGCGTTCGGGGTGCAAGGGCACGGGGATGATCCAGTCGCAGCGCTGCGTAACATGCAGGGCTTTGGCGAGAGGCGTGTCTTGCGAGGCGGCATGTTGCAGCACGAGCGCCATGGGCTTGGCTAATGCAGGCTGGGCGTTCAGATCGCCACTATCAGAGTATTTGAAGCGCTGCAGGAGGGCATCCCAAGGGTAGGCGTAATCCACCGCCGCGTAACAACTGTCTAATGCACTGCCCAGGGCAAGGCATGCGCCGCAGCGTGTTTGCGCAGTATCAATCAAGGGCAGCGCGCAGGTGCTGCAACGGTGGCAAATGGGGGCGAATTGATGCAAGCAATCTGCGCATACTGCTGCTCGCCCAAAGCTGTGGCATACGCTGCATGAGCTGGGCAGGCTGACGGTCTTGAGCGAGGAAAGCAGGGCGGTAAACACCGACTGAATATACTCGTGAGCTCATTCATGCCCGATACCCGATCTTCCCCACCCCTTGATGCCCGCGCTGCCCAGCGCTGGCAGTCGATCATTCATCGTCATGCACTACAGCAAGGCGCGCCTTGGCTGCATGAAGAGGTTGGTCAGCGCATGGCGCAGCGCTTGGCTTGGATTAAAAAGCAGCCCGCCAATTGGGTGAATTGGCGCGCCAGCGCCTCTGGAGCGGCTGTACATACCGCGGTCAGCCAACACGTGCTAAATTCTGAGGCAATACTTGCTCCAGCCGGCACAGAATCTACGCAGAGTGCTCATATTTTAATAGCAAGCCAAGGCATCGTTAAAAACCTGATCGGCAAGCTCCAAGGGCAAACGAAGCTGATGCTGCGCACGGCGGGCGATGGTCAAGCGCACATGGTTTGGGCCAATATGGCGCTGCACACCGAGCCTGACCCAGCAACAGTCGTGAAGGCTTGGCATCAGATGCTCGCAGTCGATGGATATTTGATGTTTTCGTGTCTGGGGCCTGATACGGCGCTGGAGTTGCGGCAGCTCTACGAAAGTGAAGGCTGGAGCCCAGCCGCCCATCCGCTCACCGATATGCACGATTGGGGCGATTTGCTGGTGAGCACAGGTTTTGCGGAGCCCGTGATGGATATGGAGCGCATCGTGCTCAGCTTTGCCACGCCCGAGCGTGCGCTGCAAGAGCTGCGCGGCTTGGGGCGCAATCTGCACCCCAAGCGCTTTGATGGTCTTCGTGGCCGCAGTTGGTATGCCAAGCTTGTGCAAAAGATGCAAGCACTGCGCATGCAAGATGGCCAAATCGCACTGAGCTTTGAAGTCATTTACGGCCACGCTTTCAAACCTGCGCCGCGCCTGAAAATGAGTGCTGAATCGGCCATTTCTATGCGCGATATGCGCGCCATGCTCAGTCAGTCCAAGCTGAGGTGAACGTCTGCCGCAAGTCGCAGCCAAGCGTCATGCGCAAGCGCAGACTTCGATAGCGCATAAATTCTGCGGTTTTACCCAGCCAAGCAACCTGTCGGCGGGCAAACCAGCGCTACAATAAGTGGTTGATGAAGAAAGCGGTTTTTTTCCTCATTACGGGTATATTCCCGCGCCTTTTTGCCTAGTGTTGACCCATGTCACATTTTGCGTTTCAGGATCGCGTGTTTCGTTTTGCCACCGTCACACCCCAGCAAATCCATTGGAAATTGCTGAAAAATTGCTCAGTCACGCCTGCGCAGTTGGGTTGGTTTTATGTGTCGCTGTGCATCGTTTCCTTCGGGATTTCAACGATGTTCTGGACGCTAGGTGCCAAAATGGTCACTCCGTTTGCCTTGGCTGAGCTGACTGTCGTCGGCGTGGCTTTGCTGGTGTATGCCCGCCACGCCACTGACGGCGAGCGCTTGGTCTTGCAAGGTGATCAGCTTTTGGTTGAGCGCAGCTACGCGGGCAAACTCTCGTGTGCCCAGTTTGACCGAGACACGGTGCGGGTGGAGCCGCACATGGATGACCGGTCGCTCATTGAGCTGTCTGGTCAGGGTAGGCGAGTGCAGATTGGGCGGCAAGTGCGGCCAGAGCTGAGATCGCATTTGGCCAAAGAATTGCGCATGGCCTTGCGTGCTGCTTAACAGAGGTTGAGCGGGCTGGAAGGCGTGCAAAAGAGCATTTAGATTTGAATTTAGGTTTGAAATTTACGAGTGGCAATGATGATCAAAAAAATCTCAGAGAAGTTGCAGGTTTTGGTAAACAGCTTGGTGTTGGGTGCGGGCACGTTGGCTACGCAAGCTGCTTGGGCTGTGAATGATTTGCCTGGCGGCCCTGCGGTGCGCCAGCTTAATCTCGCGCCTGCGGTAACGAAGATTGCACAGGAGCAGCATTGGCTGCACTGGTACGTGATGATCATCTGCGTTGCTATTTTTCTGCTGGTGTTTGGCATCATGTTTTACTCGGTGTGGAAGCATCGCAAAAGCAAGGGCCACAAGGCGCAGGAGCTGGCTGAGCCGTTGTGGGTAGAAATTGGTTGGACCATCGTGCCCTTCATCATCGTGATCTTTATGGCACTGCCCGCTACGAAAGTGCTGGTTGCCCAAAAAGACACCACCAATGCTGACCTCACTATCAAAGCCACCGGTTACCAGTGGAAATGGGGCTACGATTACATCAAAGGCGAAGGCGAAGGCCTAGGTTTTGTCTCCACGCTAGACGTCACACACCGCAATTTGTCTGATTCTGGTTTGCCCAAGGGCACCGTTGTGCCAGACAACTATCTGTTGAAAGTAGACAACCCATTGGTCGTGCCTGTGGGCAAAAAAATCCGCATCATCACCACCGCCAACGACGTGATTCACGCATGGATGGTGCCGGCCTTCGGCGTCAAGCAAGATGCTATTCCGGGCTTCGTGCGCGATACATGGTTTCGCGCTGAAAAGACGGGTGATTTCTACGGCCAATGCGCTGAGTTGTGCGGCAAAGAGCATGCCTACATGCCAATTCATGTCAAGGTTGTCACGCCTGTTGAATACACGGCTTGGGTCGATGGCCAGAAGAAGATGGCCGCTGCAAAAGCCGATGATCCAAGCAAAGTGTGGACGCTGACTGATATGGTTGCTCGCGGCGAGAAGGTCTACAACGCCAATTGCGTGGCCTGCCACACGCCCAGCGGCAAGGGTGCAGGCCCAATCAAAGCAATTGACGGCGCGGCTGTTGTGCTTGACGCCGACAAAGCCAAACAGATCTCGATTTTGCTCAACGGCCAAAACAACGGCGCCATGCCCGCGTGGAAGCAGCTCTCCGACACAGAAATTGCCGCGGTGATTACGTTCACCAAAAACAACTGGTCTAACAAGACTGGCCAAATTGTGCAGCCCGCGGACATTACCGCTGCACGCAAGTAATCATCACACCAAAAAATCACAGAGGTCAAAACATGAGCGCAGTTCTTGATAACCATGGCCATACCACAGGACACGGTGGTGATCACCACGATGATCATCACCACGCCCCCACGGGCTGGAAGCGTTGGGTCTATGCAACCAACCACAAAGACATCGGTACGCTGTATTTGTTGTTTTCGTTTGCCATGCTGATGATCGGCGGCGTGTTGGCCCTGGCCATTCGCGCAGAGCTCTTTCAGCCGGGCTTGCAATTGGTCAATCCTGAATTGTTCAACCAATTCACGACCATGCACGGCATCATCATGGTTTTCGGCGCAATCATGCCGGCCTTCGTTGGCTTTGCTAACTGGATGATTCCGTTGCAAATCGGTGCTGGCGATATGGCCTTCGCCCGCATGAACAATTTCTCTTTCTGGCTCATGATCCCGGCTGGCGCGATGCTCGTGGGCAGCTTCTTCATGCCCGGCGGCGCGCCTGCTGCCGGATGGACGTTGTATGCGCCGCTTACGCTGCAAATGGGCCCCAGCATGGATGCCGGTATTTTTGCGATGCACATTTTGGGCGCAAGCTCGATCATGGGATCCATCAACATCATCGTGACGATTCTCAACATGCGCGCCCCCGGCATGACGCTGATGAAGATGCCAATGTTTTGCTGGACATGGCTTATCACCGCTTATCTCTTGATCGCCGTGATGCCGGTGCTCGCTGGCGCTATCACCATGACGCTAACAGATCGCCATTTCGGCACCAGCTTCTTCAATCCTGCTGGCGGCGGTGATCCTGTGCTTTATCAGCATATTTTCTGGTTCTTTGGCCACCCCGAGGTGTACATCATGATCTTGCCGGCCTTCGGCATCGTCAGCCAGATCATCCCCGCATTTGCTCGCAAGAAATTGTTCGGCTACGCCTCGATGGTGTATGCCACGTCGTCAATTGCCATCCTGTCATTCATTGTGTGGGCGCACCACATGTTTACCACCGGCATGCCCGTCACTGGCCAGCTGTTTTTCATGTATGCCACGATGTTGATCGCTGTGCCTACCGGAGTGAAGATTTTCAATTGGATCGCCACCATGTGGAAGGGCGAGATGACCTTTGAAACACCGATGTTGTTTGCGGTCGGCTTCATTTTCGTATTTACCTTCGGCGGTTTTACAGGGCTTATTTTGGCCATGGCCCCCGTGGATACGCAGCTGCAAGACACCTACTATGTCGTGGCTCACTTTCACTATGTGCTTGTTGCAGGCTCGCTGTATGCCTTGTTCGCTGGTTTTTACTACTGGAGCCCGAAGTGGACAGGCGTGATGTACAACGAATCGCGCGGCAAAATCCATTTTTGGTGGAGCCTGATTGCATTTAACGTGACGTTTTTCCCGATGCACTTCCTTGGCCTCGCTGGCATGCCGCGTCGCTATGCGGATTACCCGATGCAGTTTGCTGATTTCAACGCGCTTGCCTCTGTAGGTGCGTTTGCATTCGGCTTCGCTCAGGTCTATTTCTTCTTGTTCATCGTCTTGCCTGTGATGCGCGGCAAAGGCGCTGTAGCCTCACAAAACCCATGGCAAGATCCAGACGGCAAGGGCGCTGAAGGTCTCGAGTGGGAAGTTCCGTCTCCAGCACCTTTCCACACCTATGAGACGCCACCCAAGCTCAACGCAGCGGCCACCAAAGTGGTTGCGATGTAAATTCAGGTCTGTCAAATCATGAGCATGTCTGAAGACCAAAAAAAGAAAAACCTGCGCACGGGGCTGATTCTGGCCACTGTTGTCGCGGTGTTTCTAGTGGGCTTTCTGGTGCGCATGATTTTCTTTGGCAAATAAAGCAGCGAGTGTTGACCCATGGCAATGAAAATTGACAACCTGAAAATGACCGGCAAACTCGCCGTTGTTGTTTTGGGTATGTTTGCCTTCGGCTATGCACTTGTGCCGATTTACAAAGCCATTTGCGAAGCTACAGGCATCAATATTTTGGCGCTGGGCGAGAAGGACATCCCTGGTGCGAAGAAAACACTCCCCGTTAATACGCAGGTGGACAAAAGCCGCACCATCACGGTCGAATTTGATGCCAATGTGCGTGGTCCATGGGATTTCAAGCCTGAAAAAAGCAGCCTTCAAGTGCATCCTGGTGAGCTCACCACGGTGATGTACCAATTTCAAAATATTCAAAATCGAAAAATGGCGGCGCAAGCCATTCCGAGCTACGCACCTAAGCAAGCCTCGCCGCATTTCAATAAGCTCGAATGCTTTTGTTTCCAGCAATACGTTTTAGAGCCCGGTGAGAAGAAAAATTGGCCGGTGGCTTTCGTGATTGATCCCCGAATTCCGAAAGATGTGACCACCATCACGCTCAGCTATACCTTCTTTGAAGTAGGCGGCAAGACACCACCCGCACCGAAGACCAATACCGCCGCTGCACACGTACTTGTGCCCGGTGCCCTGCCTGCGCTCGCGCCCGCACCAGCGGCTAAGGAGGGCGCATGAGCATGCTGCGCACCGCCAAGGCCGTGGCTTGGAGCTTTGTGGGCTTGCGCAGTGGCGCGGAATTTGAAAAAGACACGCAGCAACTCAATCCAATCCATGTTGTGATTGCAGGGTTTTTGGGCGTGGCGATTTTTATTGTGATTTTGTTGTTGCTGGTCAATTGGGCTGTGAAGACCGCTTGAGTCAGTCGCAACAAATAAATATTTTTTGAGATTTTCGGTTTAGGAGAACACACAACATGAGCGCAGCATCTACGGGCAGCACGCCTTACTACTTCATTCCCGAGCCTTCGCGTCACCCTGTGATGGCATCTATCGGCCTGTTTTTTGTGATTTTTGGTGCCGCCCAATGGATCAACGGTCACGATTGGGGTATGTATTCTGTGTTCTTTGGGCTGACATGGTGGGGCGTGGTTTTGTTTCAGTGGTTTAGCCAAGCTATCGGCGAAAGTCAAAACGGTTTGTACGGCCGAAAAATTGACCTTTCTTTCCGCTGGAGCATGAGCTGGTTTATCTTTTCCGAAGTGATGTTCTTCGGCGCATTCTTTTCTGCCCTATGGTGGGCGCGCTCTCATTCCATACCTGCCTTGGGCAGCCTTGAGAATCAGCTTCTTTGGCCGGGCTTTACGGCGGCATGGCCAAGCCAAGTGCTAGGCGCAACCACCTCGCCTGCTGGCATTGTGGAGCCTTTCCAAACGATGGGTCCCTTCTGGTTGCCCACCATCAACACCGCTTTGCTACTGACTTCCGGCATCACGATGACGATTGCTCACCATGCACTGATCGCTGGCAACCGCAGCAAGACGATTCTTTTCATGTGGGCAACTGTGTTGCTCGGCGCTATTTTTCTGTGCGTCCAAGGCTATGAGTATTACCATGCGTACACTGATTTGAACCTCAAACTCAGCTCTGGCATTTTTGGTTCGACCTTTTTCATGTTGACTGGCTTTCACGGCTTTCACGTGTTTGTGGGCATGCTGATGCTGCTCTTTATCACCTTGCGCCTGCAAAAAGGCCATTTCACACCAAGCAAGCATTTCGGCTTCGAAGGCGCTGCTTGGTATTGGCACTTTGTAGACGTGGTGTGGCTCGGCTTGTACATCTTGGTGTACTGGATGTGATGTGCTATCAGCCAACAAAAAAGCCGCATCTGCGGCTTTTTTGTTTTCAGGAATCTTTCAGCTTATTACTTACCTAAAGGCAGACCAGAAGGTTTGATATATCCGAGTTTCCAAGCCAGCAGTACACAAATGAACAGCACCACAGATACCCCAATGCGAACCGCCAAGGCTTTGGCCATGCGGCTGTTGCGTGCGGCTGCTTCGCTATCTGTGCCTTCTTGCGAGCCTGAAGAGCGCAGCATGAAAAAGCCTGCGGCGGCGAGCGCGGCGAGGATGAGGAGGAAGGCGAGTGCAACGAAAACAGTCATGGGTGAGATTATCTCGTGAATACATTTCCCCGTTTATTCGTCAAGCTTGGCGCTCAGCGTGGGGTGATTTTGATGGCAGCCGCAATCAGCATTGCGATGACGGTATCGCTCGGCGGGTGGCAGTTGCGCCGCGCCGCTTTAAAAGAGCAGTTGGCCGCGCAAATTTCTGAACGGAATGCCCTGCCAGCGCTTGAAAATACAGCGCTGAATGCTTCTCATTTTGTAGCGGCGACTCGGGATGAGGCCACTTGGTTGCAGCGCCGAGCGAGTCTGCAAGGCCGCTGGCTGCATGAATACACTGTTTTTTTGGACAATCGTTCAATGCAAGTGGGCGGCAGCCAACGCGTTGGATTCTATGTGGCCACCCCTTTGGCCATTGATGCCGGTAACCGAGTGATATGGGTGCAGCGCGGCTGGGTACCGCGCGATTTTCTGGATCGCAGCAAGTTGCCTGTTTTGTCTGAGGATGGGCAGCTTGTTATTGTGCAGGGCCGCTTGATTGCAAATGTCTCAAAAGCTTTTGAGATGAAATCTGATGCGCGCGATTCGGTTGCTGCGCCAAGCGAGAGCCAAACCTCTGCTTCATCAAGGCCATCGCGTATTTGGCAAAATCTACCCATCCTTTCATTGGGCAGCAACGAGCTGCTGCCGATGGCTGTGCTGCAAACCGCGCCCGAGGTAGAAAAAGATATGTTGTTGCGCGCGTGGCCAGCAGCAGATTCGGGCATGGCCAAGCATTATGGCTATGCGTTTCAGTGGTTTGCGCTGTCCGCACTCATCAGTGTTTTGTATGTCTGGTTCCAACTCATCGCCCCCCGTCGCCGTGCAAAATCAAAAAACCCCTGAAACTGACGAGCCGCTCATGCTCACCGTGCATTCTTTGCCTAGCGCATCGGGCGAGCCGCATGTGCGCCGCAAGCTCAACGGCCGCTGGAAGATGCTTGCATTGATGCTGGTATGCGCAGCACCCGTGATTGCCTCTTACGTGATGTTTTATGTGGTGCGCCCAGAGGGCCGGAAAAATTATGGTGAACTGATTCAGCCTGCACGCGCGCTGCCAACCGTGCAGGCTCGCCTGCTTGACGGCACCGCCTATGCTTTGCCTGCGCTGCAAGGCCAATGGCTACTCGTCAGCGTAGGCAGCGGCGCTTGCGATGCATCCTGCCAGAAAAATATTTACTGGACGCGCCAATTGCGCGAAGTGATGGGACGCGATAAAGACCGAATTGAGCGCATTTGGATTGTGATGGATGACGTGCCGGTGGATGAAAAACTTATCCCGCAAGTGCATGCACCACTTAACGATGCGCAGGCTCTGCGCGTAGATGCTGCTACGCTGGCCGCTTGGCTGCCTGCCACAGCGCTTGGCCAAAAGATACAAGACCATCTTTACGTGGTGGATCCGTATGGCAATTTGATGCTTCGTTGGCCCGCAGACATCGATGCGGCCAAAGCCAAGCGCGACATTCACAATTTGCTGCGCGCCTCGGGCAGTTGGGATCAAGCGGGGCGCGTGGGCGGCTCGCTTGGTGGCATATTGCCACCCGCAGCGCAGCAAGGTAACGCATCCTTGGCGCAGCAAAGTAAGCCTGCGGCTGAGCCATACAAGGCACAAAAACCATGAACGGCGAAGTTGCGCTGTATGATTTTGCGCCCGTGGCGCGGCTGATGTTGTTGGGCATCCTGATTGCGCTTGGGCCTTTGGCGTGGGTGTGGATGCGCAATAAAAATGCCAGCATGGCCAAACGCCTGCGCACGCTCACGTTGCTCACCGTTTTTTTTACGTTTGACTTGACTCTGTTTGGTGCTTTCACGCGGCTCACCGATTCAGGTCTGGGTTGCCCGGATTGGCCGGGCTGCTATGGCCAAGCCACACCGGTGGGCGCGAAAGCGCAAATTAGCGCAGAACAGGCGGCCATGCCCACTGGGCCCGTGACGCATGAAAAAGCGTGGATCGAGATGATTCACCGGTATGCCGCCAGCGGCGTGGGCGTGCTTATCTTGGTGCTGGCGATCAGCTCTTGGATGGAGCGCCGGCGCATCGCGGTAAGCCCGTGGTGGCCCATTGCCACGCTGGTGTGGGTATGCATCCAAGGTGCGTTTGGTGCACTCACTGTCACGATGAAGCTATTTCCCGCGATTGTGACGATGCATTTGATGGGCGCGATGGTGTTGCTTTCGCTGCTGCAAGCGCAGGCCGTCAAGTATGAGCACGGCGAGAAAGCATTTAACGCATGGCCTCAAACGCAAATTGTGTTGCTTGCAGGTTTTGCCTTGCTTATCTTGCAGATCGCCCTGGGCGGCTGGGTGAGCACAAATTATGCGGTACTTGCCTGCGCGGAATTTCCTAAATGCCAAGGCGTATGGATGCCGCAGATGGACATGAGACAAGGCTTTGAAATCTGGCGCGAGCTGGGACAAACCGGGCGGGGCGCCACTATTGCGTTGCCTGCGCTCACGGCAATTCATGTGGTGCACCGCATGTTTGCATTTATGGTATTTGGTGTGCTGGGATACGCTGCTTGGCTGCTGTTCAAACAAGGTCAAAAGCACAGCGCGGCTTGGATTGCTGGCCTGCTTCTTTGGCAGCTTGTCACGGGGCTGTCCAATGTCGTGCTTGGTTGGCCTCTGGTTGCTGCGGTGTCTCATACCGGCGGCGCTGCAGGTTTGGTGCTCGTGTGTGTTGCTGCACTGATGCGTATGCGGGTGGGTGTAGATGTAGGCGAAGCCATCACGCAAAAGTCGCCTCGGAAAAAACCTTCGCATTTGAAGCTGGTCTAATCAGGGCTACTCATGACTGCTCCTGCCACTCCTGCCACCCCGGTCCTCACCCCGCGCACCAGCAAACCACGCCAGTTTTACGTGCTGATGAAGCCGCGCGTGATCCAACTCATCGTGTTTTGCGCCCTGATTGGCATGGTGCTCTCAGTGCCTGGCCTGCCGAATATGGGCGAGATCAAGCTCATGGCCATCGCATGCTTTGGCATCTGGCTTGTCTCGGGCGCGGCAGCGGCTTTTAATTGCATCGTAGAAAAAGGCATTGATGCAAAAATGCGCCGCACCGCTTGGCGGCCTACGGCGCAAGGCGAGCTCGCGGATTGGCAAACGGGTTTGTTTTCTGCTGTGCTTTGCGTGGCAGGTTGCTTCGTGCTTTATGTCTATGTCAACCCGCTCACGATGTGGCTCACGCTGGCTACCTTCGTCGGTTATGCCGTGATCTACACCGTGATCTTGAAGCCGCTCACGCCGCAAAACATCGTGATCGGCGGCGCATCGGGCGCCATGCCGCCCGTGCTCGGCTGGGCCGCGATGACGGGCGATGTAGGCGCAGAAGCCTTCATCCTTTTTCTCATCATTTTTTTATGGACGCCACCGCATTTTTGGGCACTCGCACTCTACCGCGTCGAAGACTATCGCAAAAGCGGCTTGCCGATGCTGCCGGTAACGCATGGCAACGAATACACGCGTTTGCAAATTTTGCTCTACACCTTTGTGCTGTTTGCCGCCTGCCTGATGCCGTTTGCTTATGGCATGAGCAGTTGGATTTATTTAAGCGTTGCTGTCGTCTTGAGCATCGGTTTTTGTGGGTATGGATTCAAGCTGTATCAAAACTACAGCGACGAGCTGGCGCGCAAAACATTTCGCTTTTCCTTGATTCACCTAAGCGTGTTGTTTGCTGCGCTGCTCGTGGATCACTACATTCTTTGAACACTATGAAATCAATAGCACTCCGCGCAGTATATATGCCGGCTATATGCCTATTTTGCTTAATATTTATGCTGCTTGCAGGCTGCGCAGAGAAAAAGCCTGAATTTAGGAGCGTTGACATCACGGGCGCGGATTATGCGAAAGACTTTGCACTGCCTGACGTGAATGGCCAAACTAAAACGCTTGCCGATTTCAAAGGCAAAGCCGTGGTGCTTTTCTTCGGCTTTGCGCAGTGCCCAGACGTTTGCCCTACAACCATGGCCGAGATCGCTGGGGTGAAAAAATCCCTCGGTCAAGACGGCGAAAAAGTCACCGCCGTGTTCGTCACGGTCGATCCTGAGCGAGATACGCCGCAAGTGCTTAAGGCCTACATGGAAAGCTTTGATCCCAGCTTCACAGCCCTGCGCGGCACGCCTGAGCAAACGACAGCACTTGCTAAATACTTCAAGATTTACTACAAAAAAGTCGATGGCAAAACGCCCACGAGCTACACCATTGACCACACCGCCGCCAGCTTCGTTTATGACCCGCAAGGCAAGCTGCGCCTGTACACGCGCTATGGCATGGGCGCGCAGGCGCTATCTGAGGATTTGAAAATTTTGCTGAGGTAAATCACCATGCGCACTCTTGCTGTTTTGCTCACCTACACACTGAGTGCATTCGCTGCTTGCACAGCATGGGCAAGCGACTACGCGCGCGAAGCGCGCTTTGCGCAAGAAATACAAGCTCAGAATGTGGTGGGTGATGCAGTGCAGATCCCGCATGTTGCCAACTCAGGCTATCGCCCCTTCCTCGGGCTGCTGGCAGAAACCGCGCAAACCAAGGCCAATACCCAACGCCCCGCCATCGTGCTCGCGCACGGCGTGGGCACGCATCCTGATGAAGGCCTCGCCGGCGAGCTGCGCAAAGCTTTCCACGACATGGGCTACACGACGCTCTCCATTCAAATGCCGATTGGCTCAAAAGAAGCGTCGATTGATGATTACTTCCCCAAACTTTTCCCCGAAGCGGGTGCGCGTTTGCAAGCCGCAGCGCAATTTCTAGCCTCGCGAGGCTATGCGAAAACAGTGTTGGTGAGCCACACCATGGGCTCATGGATGGCCAATGTGCATTTCGATCAATCAAGCGCGAGCACGCCGTACAAAGCTTGGGTCTGCATCAGCTTGACTGGTGGCTACAGCTCTGCGACGCGCAACTATCCGTTCCCCGTGCTGGATCTCTATGGCGAGAATGACATCAAAGTCACCGTGTCTTCCGCATGGCGCAGAGCAGGCCTGCTCAAACTCGCGGCCAGTGGCTCACAGCAAGTGATGATTGCGGGCGCTGATGCGCAGTGGCGCGGCAAAAGCTCTGCGGCTGCGCAAGCAATTGATCAATTCTTGAAGACAGTGCCCTGAGCTGTTCGCTGACGCGTTGGCCACATCGCTTAAGTTCGAGTTCAAAGCCAAAACGCATCTGCGCTGAGCAATTGGGAGGCACTGTGAGGATCGTCGGCATCTGTGACCATCAACACCCGAGGATGATCGCCTTGCCCATAGAGCGCGATGCCTTCGACTTTGGGTGCGCCTTGCAGCAGATGCAGCGCCTGTAATTCGCCTTTTGAATTGAGCAAAGCCAACGCACTGCCTGCGCAGAGGCCATCTGTAAAACTGTTGTCGGTGTTTTCAGCAGCGGCGCTGAGCAACCAACGGCCATCGGGCAAGGCGAGGCCATCGGTGGGCGTGAGGGGGATGCCCTGTACTTGGCCTAAATCAATCTTCAAAATATGCTCTGGCACAGGTGTAGACTCGTGATCACCTACAAGCCAAGATTGAAACTGCTCCCACGCAAAGCAAATGCAAGCGCTGCCAGTTGCCCCCTTGTTGCCGCGCTGAAGCAAAACTACTTGGTCGCCCTGTAAAAAACAGCCTTCAATGTTCAGGTCGTCAAATGCTTCATGCAGCGGCGCGTAGAGCGCTGTCAAATCAAAGCGCTTGGCAGTGCGTTGCACGTTTGCAGAAAGCAAGCCCTGCGCAGTCAAAGGCATCAGCAAACCCGTGCGCCGCTGCTCTTTTGAGCCTGAGCCCAGTGCGAGCAGCGCGCCCTGCGGGTAGCCGGGCATTGCGGGCAGAGCGCCGAGACATTCCAAATCCGGCTTAGTGCGTTTGCGTTTCTTGGTGTCCTCTGGTAAGTCGCCTGGCAAGATACGCACCAGTTCCACAGGCGCGTCATCACCCAAGACGAAATGCCCCAAATGATGCTCATCGTCTGCCACCAAATAGCCATGCCAGCGGCCACCCGATGCAAGCAATACCAAGCCGCTGGTCGCGCTCAAATGCGGCTGCGCGCGCGGGTGCTGCGTGGGCGTAACTTGCAGCGTGCGCAGGAGCTGCGGGGTGAGGGCAGACATGGGTGTTCGAGGCATAGGCATCCCTTAAAATATGCTCCATTCTGAATCTAATCGAGCGTTACCCAAGCGCACATCACCCAATGACCACTTCCGCTTACCCTAACGTCTCCCTGAATACCACCGCAAATGTCTATTTCGATGGCAAATGCGTGAGCCACAGCTTTTGCCTGCCCGATGGCACGAAGAAATCCGCTGGCGTGATTTTGCCTAGCAGCTTGGTGTTTAACACCGGCGCAGCCGAGATCATGGAATGCGTGGGCGGCTTTTGCGAATACAAGCTCGCGGGCTCGGATGCTTGGGTGAAATCTTCCTCTGGCGAGCAATTTAGCGTGCCAGCGAATAGCAAATTCGATATCCGGTGCAGCGAGCCGTATCACTACATCTGCCACTTTGCTTAAACTGCATCACTACTAATTTAATAGCACTCCACGCAGGTTCTATGCCGGCTAACCACCAATTTTGCTTATAAAAACATGTCAAACACCATTCTGCAATCTCTTCCCATCGGCGATAAAGTAGGCATCGCCTTCTCTGGCGGCCTCGACACCTCTGCCGCGCTGCGCTGGATGAAAAACAAAGGCGCTAAGCCCTACGCCTACACCGCCAATCTCGGCCAGCCCGATGAGCCCGATTACGACGAGATTCCGCGCAAAGCCATGGAATACGGCGCAGAGAAAGCTGTTCTGATTGATTGCCGCAAGCAGCTAGCAGCCGAGGGCATTGCCGCTCTGCAATCCGGTGCATTCCACATCTCCACTGCCGGCATCACCTACTTCAACACCACGCCGCTGGGCCGCGCCGTCACAGGCACGATGCTCGTCTCGGCGATGAAGGAAGACAACGTCAACATCTGGGGCGATGGCAGCACGTTCAAAGGCAACGACATTGAGCGCTTTTATCGCTACGGCCTGCTCACCAATCCCAACTTAAAAATCTACAAACCATGGCTCGATCAGCTCTTCATTGACGAGCTAGGCGGCCGCGCCGAGATGAGCGCCTTCATGACGGCCGAGGGCTTCGGCTACAAGATGAGCGCCGAAAAAGCGTATTCGACCGACAGCAACATGCTCGGCGCAACGCACGAGGCGAAAGACCTTGAGTTCTTAAACAGCGGCATCAAAATCGTGAATCCCATCATGGGCGTGCCCTTTTGGAAAGAGGATTGCGTCGTGAAGCATGAGGCGGTGAGCGTTCGCTTTGAAGAAGGCCAGCCCGTGGCGCTCAACGGCAAGCGCTTTGACAACCTCGTTGATCTCATCCTAGAGGCCAACAAAATCGGCGGCCGTCACGGCTTAGGCATGAGCGATCAAATTGAAAACCGCATCATCGAAGCCAAGAGCCGAGGCATCTACGAAGCCCCCGGCTTAGCGCTGCTCTTCATCGCTTACGAGCGCTTAGTCACCGGCATTCACAACGAAGACACCATCGAGCAATACCGCATGAATGGCTTAAAACTCGGAAGATTGCTCTACCAAGGCCGCTGGTTCGATCCCCAATGCATCATGCTCCGCGAGACCGCCCAACGTTGGGTCGCCCGCGCCATCACAGGCGAAGTCACGATCGAATTGCGCCGAGGCAACGATTACTCCATCCTCAATACCGAAAGCCAAAACCTCACCTACAAGCCCGAGCGCCTGAGCATGGAAAAAGTCGAAGACGCACCGTTTTCTCCGGCAGACCGCATTGGTCAACTCACGATGCGTAACTTGGATATTGTGGATACGCGGGATAAGCTGGCGATTTATACGCAGACGGGGTTGCTTGCTGCCAGCAAGGATGGCTCGCCCCCGCAGTTGGGCCACTAGGCGCAATTTTTTGAGCGACGTATTGACTAGCTGAGTAAAAATGGGAAAACAAATTCGCGTCTGAGTCGCGTTTAATTAGCAACGCAAAGACCTGTGGACGCTATTCAGTCAAAAACTCTATTCAACCGCAGGTTCCCGCTCTGCCTCGGGGCGACCGAGATGCAATGGAAAAGTACATTGAGTCAGTTAGGACACTGCTCGGTGTGCTGGGGCATAGACTGCTTGACCCGTTAGTCGATCTCCACAAGCCGACTGTGACTGAACCATTAAATTTTGCGGTTGCAGGCGCCGCGCAGTCTCTTGATAAAAAGAATATGTACCGCCACTAACAATGATGGGAAGAATTTTCCATATTAAGACTAAGGCCTTGACTGGCTCGGCAGCGAATTTTTGCTGGGGGCTCCATCAATGGTCGCTTGGCGTGGAAACTTCCCGATGGAATTACAACCTTTGACACTTACGAGAAATTTCTTTCTGAGGAACTGCTTCGTGAACTCGGAGACAAGTCTACAAAGCAAAAATTAACAGACACAGATCAACTTGTGGCATGGGTGCGCGAGGATCGTGAGCGTTGAAGAGCTCTTACAAACTAGCTGACGGCAGTGTGACAGTTGTCGGATTTACAAAATTGGTGCATAATTAGTGCATATATAGTTCTTAAAAGGTGATTTATGAGCTTGGCACTGACACACAACATGCCTGCTTTCGGCGGGCAGTTTATGGGGTTGATGGATTTTTTGCGGGATGGCGTGAGCACTGCCCCGATCTTATCGCCCAAGCGGTTTTCGCAGGCCTTGCATATTGATTTGCAAACTCTGGCGGGGCAGGCGCATGTGCATCGCAACACGATTAACCGGGCGCCAGAGTCTGAGAGCGTGCAACGCTTTTTGCGTGAGGCAGTGCGTGTGCTGCGCGCTGCAACAGACATTAACAAAGATGTTGCTTTGGCGATTTTTTGGTATCGCAACGAGCCGCTGCCTATCTTCGGCTACAAGACGGCCGAGCAACTGGTGGTAGAAGGTCGTAGTGAAGATGTGTTGCGCTACGTGGCATCGCTAGAGGCGGGTGCGGCAGGATGATTTTTACTGCGTTGGATTTGGCCGTGGCTTACCGCATGCATACCCCAAAGTGGGCGATGTCGCCTACCAGTGGCTCGGGCGCGGCGGCTCACGGTGGCAGGCTCAACCGTATCGGGCTGGAGGCGTTGTATTTGGCGCTGGAGACCGAAACGGCGGTCAAAGAATATCAGCAGGTCTCCACGCTTTTACCGCCTGGCACTTTGGTGAGCTACCAAATATCAGTGGCCAAGGTGGCTGATTTTCGGGCAGGTTTTGATGCTGCGCATTGGAGCGCGATTTGGAATGATTTTTTCTGCGACTGGCGTGCTCTGTGGTTCAACGAGCGCATTGAACCGCCCAGTTGGGTGATAGCCGATGAGGCCATTGCACAGGGTGCGCAAGGCATTCTGTTTGCTTCGGCTGCTGTTCCGGGTGGGTGCAATTTGGTGCTCTTCCCGTCAATGCTGAGTGCATCTGATGACGTGCGCGTTTTTGATCCTTCCGCTGCGTTGCCTAAAAATCAGGATTCTTGGGCATAGAGCATGGCCGAATCTGTTTTGTGCTTGATGCAAGTAGGTGGCAGTGGCAACCAAGCGTCTAAACCGAACGCTATACAATCTATCACCGAGCCCAAGCAATGGCGCTCGGTTTTTTTTTGCCTTCGTTTTGATGCGAGGCCCCAAGAAAACCGAAGGCAGTTCCAAGCGCTCAAATTATTCTGAGATGGATTTTTTGAAAGATTTGGATCATGGAAATTTTTGATTACGACAATGTTTTGCTCCTGCCGCGCAAATGCCGCGTAGACAGCCGCAGCGAGTGTGATTCCAGCGTGGAGCTGGGCGGGCGGAGTTTTAAGATTCCGGTGGTGCCGGCAAATATGAAAACGGTGGTCAATGAGGAGCTTTGCATTTGGCTGGCCAAGCATGGCTATTTTTATGTGATGCATCGCTTTGATATTGATAATCTCGCTTTCGTGAAAGCGATGACGGCGCAGGGCGTGTATTCCTCGATTTCGCTGGGCGTGAAGAAGCCGGATTACGACACGGTGGATGCATTCGTGAGCCAAGGCATGAGCCCTGACTACATCACGATCGACATCGCGCATGGCCATGCCGATAGCGTGAAAAACATGATCGGCTATTTGAAGGAAAAGCTGCCGAAGTCGTTCATCATCGCCGGCAACGTGGGCACGCCCGAGGCCATCATCGATTTGGAAAACTGGGGGGCGGACGCCACCAAAGTGGGCATCGGCCCGGGCAAGGTTTGCATCACGAAAATGAAAACTGGCTTTGGCACGGGCGGCTGGCAGCTCTCGGCGCTCAAGTGGTGCGCCCGCGTGGCGACCAAGCCGATCATTGCCGACGGCGGTATTCGCGAGCATGGCGATATCGCCAAATCGATTCGCTTCGGCGCCACGATGGTGATGATCGGCTCAATGCTGGCTGGCCTCGAAGAGTCGCCGGGCAAGACGGTTGAAGTCGATGGCAAGCTCTTCAAGGAATACTACGGCTCAGCCTCGGATTTCAACAAAGGCGAATACAAGCATGTGGAAGGAAAGCGCATCTTGGAGCCGATCAAAGGCACGCTGTTAGACACCCTGCGCGAGATGCAAGAAGACGTGCAAAGCTCAATCAGTTATTCAGGCGGCAAAAAGCTCATGGACATTCGCAAGGTGAATTATGTGATCTTGGGCGGAGACAATGCGGGCGAGCATTTATTGATGTGAAATCTATTCAGATCAGTGACAAAAAGCGCCTTTTAGGCGCTTTTTTCATGAAAAATTAAAGTATTTTTGGGAGAGTTGACATTTTTCCAAAGGAAATTAAAATCTATTCACATCAATTTGATTTAATATGCCAACACCGCCCGCACTCAGCTCGCCCCAAGCCTTGATTGAAGCACTGGGCAACGACCTGCATAGCGCGCCTGAGTTGGCTGCCAAGCTCGGATGCAGCCAAGCGACGCTCTCGCGCGAAATGCGCAAGGCGGCAGGCGCGGTGCTGGCCCTAGGCAAGGCGCAGCGTACGCGCTATGTGCGCATGCGGCCTGCAGGCGTGAGCTTGCCATTGCCCATTTCGCAAGTTAATGCTGATGGGGCGTTGCAAGCGCTGGGGCAGCTCTACACCGTGGGTATGGCCACAGGTTCGCGTACAGCGTTTGAGGGCGAGAGGGGCGTAGAAATCTTTGAAGGCTTGCCGTGGTTTGTGAGCGATATGCGACCTGAGGGCTATCTGGGGCGGCAGTTTCCTCAGCGCTTAGTTGAAGTAGCACCCGATGCGCTGCTTTCTGCAAGCGTTGCGCCTCAGTTGCCACAAAGTATGGGTGATTGGAGCGACGATCATGTATTGCGCGCGCTTGACTGGGCGGGACATGATGAGCCGGGCCATTTGATTCTTGGTCGGCGTGCGTTGGATTTGCATTTGCGGCAAACACCACCGCAGGCCGTATCCAAAGCAAAAAAGCTCAAGCGCTATGCCGAGCTGGCACTTGCCTCGCTAAACGCCGATGGCAGCATGTCAAGCGCCGCAGGAGAGCAGCCGAAATTCACACAGTATGTGCAGACCGCGAATGGCGCAGCACACGTGATCGTGAAATTCAGCCCCGCCGACAGCGGCGAAGCCGCGCAGCGCTGGCGCGATTTGCTGCGCTGTGAGGCGCATGCGCTGAATGTGCTCGCAGAGAACGCCCAGCACACTGGAGTGCAAGCCGCGCAAGCCACAGTGCTGCATGACGCGCAGCGTGTGTACCTCGAAGTGCAGCGCTTTGATCGCGTGGGCGCAGCAGGGCGGCTGGGCGTGATAAGCCTAGGCGCAGCAGACGATCATTTCGTCGGCAGCAGGCGCAGCTGGATTCATGCGGCGCAGCAGTTGGCGTTGCAGCGCTTGCTCTCCAATCAAGATGTGCAGCGCATCGCCTTGCTGCAAGCTTTCGGCCATTTGATTCACAACAGCGACATGCATTTGGGCAATATCGCATTGTTTTACGACAACGTAGGCAAAGCCAATTTCCGCCTCGCACCGATCTACGACATGCTACCGATGCGGCTTCGCCCTGTGGGGCAGGAGTTGCGAGAGGTAAAGTTGGCGGCTGTTTTACCGCAAGCCGATTTGCTCGGCGTATGGAGGCAGGCGCAGGTATTGGCCGCAGCGTTTTACCAGCGTGTGCGCTCCGATGCGCTGATCAGCAGTGAATTCAAGTTGCTATTAAATATATAGCACTTTGCGCAGATTCTATGCCGGCTAACTGCTTATTTGGCTGTTTACATTACTGTTCGCCCACGACAGCAGCGTTACCCATGTAGCAGATGGAGCCGTCCGCATTGCAGCCAACTGGGTAAACCACTTTTGCAGGCTCGATACTTGGGTTGTAGTCCAATTCGGATGAGAAAATCCTTTTAAAAAGTTTCTTTGCTTGCTTAGACATCTTCCCATCGGGGTCTGCGACAAAGTAGCGATGCGCACCAAACTTCATATTCTTTGCGTTTTCAAAATCCATGTAGCGGTATTTGGGCGCAGGCAGTCTCTCGCTGCCGGGATCAGTGCCTAGCTTCACATCACTGTCAACGACACTGGCGGCAAACAACACGGAGTCTGCCTTCGTGTATGCGATGAAGACTTTACCCATCGGATGAATTTGCTCCACCCAAGCAGCATGCTTTGATGCGCCAGTGCAGCCCGCAATGAGCGCTACATTTTGCATCGCTGCCAAAGATGCTTCAGCGTCCTGCTCAAAGACAGCATAGTGCAGAAAATGACACCCCAGACTGTGGACGGCGAGCGAGACTTTTTGATGCATCGTCGCTAGGCGCGCACTGGCTACTAAGCGCAGAAAGTGTGCCAAGGCATCTTTGCTCTGATGTGCGTTGAGCTTGGCTTGCCCGTAGCGGCGAGCTTTGCGTGTGATCCAGCCTTCTGTCTGAAGTTTTGCTTTCGAAGTAACTTGGGCGAGCGAATCTTCTCCGTCGTCTGTTTTCATCTTAGTCATGTCAAGGCCGGCAAGATCGCTGCCATCAGGTTGGTAACCTTCAGAGGCCCAAGAAAAACCGATCACTGCGACATCGTATTGGTGTTCTAACGCTTGGCAACGCGTGAAGCAATCAACCGGTGTGTTGTTATTGCCATGCAAATAGACCAAGACGGGTTTGTTGCCTTTCAACAGCTCGAAGAGCGGTTTGAGCGCATCACTGTCAGATATTTTTGATTTGGCGTGGCTGATCAACCAGCCACCGTTTGCTGTTGGCTGTACTTGAGCTGTATTTAGCGAATCTGAGAATGTTTTGTATGCATCAGTAAAGGCAGAGGCATCGGTCGCTTCAGCTTTAAGCAGCCTGTTGGTAAAGATCAGCATGAATGACTCCTAAGTTTAAAAGCGATGAGAAAGAAGATACAGCTATCTCTTAATCTCAGCGTAGCTTAAGACGCAATCCCACCAGCTGCATACCCAATTTTGCGTAGGATTTCAATTATTTCTTAAGTTTAAATGCTATCAAAGATATAGCACTCCGCGCATATCCTATGCCGGCTAACTGCTCATTTTTCTAATAAATTCAGCACTAAGTCATGCGCACGCTGCCCGGGTGTGCAGAGTGCTTCCAACACGCTGAA
>JAYUSD010000112.1:0-9061 GCA_043755865.1 Variovorax sp.
GCAAGATCAGCTTGGAGAGCGTGGGCATGCAGGGCGGTGTGCTCTCGCAATTCGAGCATTTGATCACGCAGCCGCACGGCATTATTTTGGTCACCGGGCCGACAGGTTCGGGCAAAACGACAACGCTGTACGCAGCTTTGTCTAAGCTTGATGCGAGCAGCACCAACATCATGACGGTAGAAGACCCGATTGAGTATGAACTCGCAGGCGTGGGCCAGACGCAGGTGAACGCGAAAATTGATTTGACCTTCGCCAAAGCTTTGCGAGCGATTTTGCGGCAAGACCCCGATGTGATCATGATCGGCGAAATCCGAGATTTTGAAACCGCGCAAATCGCGATTCAAGCCTCGCTCACCGGGCATCTCGTGCTCGCCACATTGCACACGAATGATGCGAGCAGTGCCGTCACACGTTTAACCGATATGGGCGTTGAGCCTTTCTTGCTTTCATCGTCCTTGCTCGGCGTGCTAGCCCAGCGTCTTGTGCGGCGCTATTGCTCGGTTTGCCACGGCAAGGGTTGCGACACCTGCGGCCACACCGGCTACCAAGGCCGCACCGGCATTTTTGAATTGCTGCAAGTCGATGATGAAATGCGCGCTCTGATCCACAACAAATCCGCCGAAGCCAATGTGCGCAGCGCAGCGCTTTCAGGCGGTATGCAACTGATGCGTGAAGACGGCGAGCGCTTGGTCAATAGCGGTATCACGAGTCTTGAAGAAGTTGTTCGCGTGACAAGGGATTGATGTGAAGCCACAATTAGGTTACTCATTTGAAATTTATGGAGCTGCATCATGGGATTAGCTGCTGAAAAATCGATCTTTACCGCCTCAGACTTTCTCATCTGGGATGAGAGTCAAACCATTCGCCATGAGTATTTTCATGGCGAGGTGTTTGCGATGGCTGGCGGAACGGATAACCACGCCACCGTTATTCTGAACATCGCTATTGCAATCAGACAACACCTCAAAGGCACATCCTGTCGTGTGCTCACGCAAGATGTGAAGTTGCAAGTTGAAAAAGCGAATAGTTATTTCTACCCCGATTTATTCGTCACGTGCTCTGATAAAGATGCCAAAGAGCGTTTGATCAAAAGCGAGCCTAAGCTGGTCGTTGAGGTGCTCTCCCCGAGCACGACAGCTTTTGATCGTGGCTACAAATTTAATGCTTACCGAAGCATGCCAACATTGCAAGAGTATGTGCTGGTTGATCCTGAAGCGCAAACTGCAGAGGTTTATCGTCGCAGCGAAAATGAGGAGTGGATTTTGCGCGCCTTCTCTGTTGGTCAAGGTTTGATGCTCCACAGTCTCGATCTCTCTATCAGCGCTGCCGATCTATTCGCAGATGTTGAGCTCGGCGGTGAAGAAGCCGCTGCCTGAATCAGGCGAATCTGATCAATGCCCGCCTACCAATTTGAAGCGCTCGATGCGCAAGGCAATTCGCGCAAGGGCGTGATCGAGGCCGATACCGTGAAATCTGCGCGGGCGATGCTGCGCACGCAATTGCTCGTGCCGATGGATGTGACGGCCGTGATGGGGCAAGGGGCGCCTAGTGCTGACGGCTCGGCGAAAAACTGGGGGCAAATCAATCTCTGGGGCGGGAGAGTTTTCTCCAGCACGATGCTTTGTGTGTGGACTCGCCAGATGGCTGGATTACTCTCCGCAGGCTTGCCGCTAGAGCGTGCGCTGACCGCGCTGGCTGAGGAAGCCGAAGACGATAAGCAGCGCAACATCGTGGCGGCGTTGCGCTCAGAGGTCAACGCAGGATCAAGCTTTGCAAAAGCGCTATCGCAACACCCACGCGAGTTCAACGAGATTTATCGCGCCGTGGTGAGCGCAGGTGAGGCTTCAGGGCATCTCGATACCGTGTTAGAAAAGCTCGCTGATGATCTGGAAGAAAGCCAAGCGCTCAAAGCCAAATTGATTGGCGCATCGCTTTACCCGGCCATCGTGACGCTAGTAGCAATCATCATCGTCGTGTTTCTCGTCACATATGTGGTGCCGCAGGTGGCCGGCGTGTTTGCAGGCAGCAAAAAAGCATTGCCGCTGCTCACCACCATCATGTTGGGCATCTCTGCATTTGTGCGCAATTACGGCATCTATATGCTAGGCGCTCTTATTTTGATAGCTGGTAGCGCAATCTATCTGCGGTCAATTGACTCTTTTCGCTTAAAGATGGATGCTGCGTGGTTGCGTGTGCCGGTGGTGGGCAAGCTCGCTAAAGGCTTTAATGCGGCCCGCTTCGCATCCACTTTAGGCATGCTCGCCGGCGCTGGCGTGCCGATATTGAAAGCGCTGCAAGCCGCCGCCGAGACGCTGCACAATCGCGCGATGCGAGCCGATGCGATGGACGCGCTCACTCTCGTGCGCGAAGGTGCGCCGCTGGCAAGCGCCATGCAGCAAAAGAAAAATTTTCCTGGATTGATTGCGATGTTTGCCCGGCTTGGCGAGCAAACCGGCAAGCTGCCCGAGATGCTACAGCGCGCCGCTAAGCAGCTCTCCGGCGAGGTGCAGCGCAGAGCGATTGCGCTGGCTACGATTCTTGAGCCCTTGCTGATCGTGGTGATGGGCGTGGTGGTCTTGCTGATCGTACTGGCTGTGCTCATGCCGATCATCCAGCTCAATCAACTGGTGAAATAATATGGCGTCCACTCTTCAAGGCAAACTCGTGGTGGCCATTTCATCGCGCGCACTGTTTGATTTGGAAGAAGAAAACAGTGTGTTCGAGACGTCCGCAGACAAAGTCTATATGGCCATGCAGATGGCGCGCATTGATCAGCCTGCCAAGCCCGGCGTAGCCTTCTCATTGGTCAAAAAATTGCTGGCTTTCAACAGTGAAGGGGCGCAGCGTGTTGAGGTGGTGATCCTCTCGCGCAACGATCCTGTGAGTGGCCTGCGTGTGATGAAAAGTGCAGAACATTACAAGTTGCAAATCGCGCGCTGCACCTTCACGCGCGGCGAGCCGCCATGGCGTTATTTGCGGCCATTGAAAGCCAATCTGTTTCTCTCAGCAAAGAGCGAAGATGTGCGCTCCGCATTGGGCAATGGTTTCCCGGCGGCCACCGTAGCCACGCGCTCGATGAGAGCCAGCGAATTGCACCCGCATGAAGTGCGCATCGCTTTTGACGGTGATGCCGTGCTTTTCTCCGATGAGGCTGAGCGCGTCTATGCCAAAGGCGGGTTGGATAAATTTATCAAAAATGAAGTGAAGAAAGCCGATCAACCACTGCCGCCCGGCCCTTTCAAGCCCTTGCTCGAAGCGCTGCATCGCTTGCAATGCGAAGGCACAGCCCACATCCGCATCCGCACAGCGCTGGTGACCGCGCGCAGCGCTCCCGCACACGAACGCGCGATTCGCACGCTCATGGCGTGGAACATCACTGTGGATGAAGCGATGTTTCTCGGTGGCTTAGAAAAAGGTGAATTTTTGCGTGAATTTGAGCCCGATTTTTTCTTTGACGATCAAACCGGGCATGTGCAATCCGCTGCTGATCATGTGCCCGCTGGACATGTTGAGTCGGGCGTACGCAACTGCTGATCCGCGCTCATGCCAACCGCACCAGCCAAGCGCGTACAGCATCAAACACTTGGCTCTTCTCGGGATCGCTCAAGATCTCGTGATACATCGGCTCAAAGCAACGCGATTGCACCCATTGCTTGGGCGCAGCTGCCGCAAAAGCGCGGCTTCCAGCGGGGCTCACCAAGACATCTGAGCCGGCATACAGCAGGAGCGTTGGCACACACCATTGCGGCGCAGCGGCTATGCAGCGCGCGCCTTCATTGGCTATAAAGTTGGCCAGGCGGCTGCTGACTCTCCGATGGACATAAGGATCGCCTTTGTAAGCCAGTACGGCGATGGGATCGCGGCTAAGTTTGTCAAGTTTCAAGCCATTGTCGACGCGGAAATTTGGCGCAAAACGCGGCATGAAAGAGAGCAAAAATTTCTGCGCGGCATTCAGCCCAAGGTCAAGTGCGGGCGAGCTCAAAATGATGCCGTTGATCGGGCGCATCTGCTGGCGCACAAAGGAAGCCACCACCACGCCGCCCATGCTGTGGCCCAGCAAAATGAGCTTTTGACCCGTGCGCATGTTGCGCCGCGTGTCATCCACTACATCAGCTAAATCATCGATCAGCCGCATCTCGCTGGGGATGCGCCCGCGCGAGCCGCCTGATTCTCCGTGGCCGTATTGGTCATATGCCCGCACATGAAAACCTGCTTCATTCAATTGCAGCGCAACATGGGCATAGCGAAAGGCATGCTCGCCCAGGCCATGCACGATGATGACAGTGCCTTTGATGTGTTGATCGGGCCACACATCAGGCAGCGGCCAATCATGGATCGCAATATTCTCACCATCGGCGGCGGTAAACGGCGACAGGTAAGAGTCTTGATTCATGCCTGCGTTTGCGGGAAAGCGGCGATCACGCTGGCCACCGATGCGGTGATTTTCTTAGCGTAATCCACATGCAAAAACTCATTGGGCCCATGTGCATTGCTCTTTGGCCCGAGCACGCCGCAGACCATCATTTGCGCTTTGGGAAAGCCTGCTTGCAACATGTTCATCAAAGGAATCGTGCCGCCTTGGCCGATGTAGCCGCAGGGTGCGCCGTAGTAGGCGTGGCTGGCAGCATCGAGCGCGCTTTGCAGCCAAGGTGCAGTGCTTGGCGCATTCCAGCCGCTCGCCGCGCCGCCGCCTTGGAAAGTAACTTTGGCTTGATAAGGCGCATTGTCTTCGAGGAGTTTTTTGAGTTCGTGCATCGTGGCCACAGCATCCACCAAAGGCGGCGTGCGCAAACTCAATTTGAACGCGGTGTAGGGCCGCAAGACATTGCCTGCATCTTTCAACGCGGGAAAGCCTTCAGCACCTGTGACAGACAAAGTGGGCTTCCAAGTGCGATTGATCAGGGCTTGTACAGGGTCGGTGGTAGTGGGCAAGGCCAACGCGATGGAGCCACCGCAATCGGCATGCGCCCAAGGAAAGCGTTTGTGTACTTCGTCTTTCAGAATCTTCGCAGTGTCGCGTGCTTGTTGCAAACGATCGGGCGGTATCTCGCAATGAAAACTCGCTGGCAGTAAGCGCCCTGTGGCGCTGTCTTCCAAGCGATCCAGCACTTGGCGCATGATGCGAAAGCTCGATGGCACAAGCCCGCTGGCATCACCCGAATGCACGCCCTCGGTGAGGATATCTACCCGCAATGTGCCGCTGATCATGCCGCGCAGGCTGCTGGTGATCCACAGCTGATCGTAATTGCCCGCGCCAGAATCCAAACACACCACAAGCGAGACATCGCCTAATTTTGCTTTCAAAGCATTCACATACGGCAGCAAATCATACGAGCCTGATTCCTCGCAGGTCTCGATCAAGCCGACGATGCGCGGATGCGATGCGTTTTGTGCCTTAAGCGCTTGGATAGCCGCGATGCTTGCATACACCGCATAGCCATCGTCTGCACCGCCGCGCCCATACAAGCGAGCTGCGCCGTCAGAGCCGGTTTCAAGCTTGGGTGTCCATGGGCCCAAATCATTGCGCCAGCCATTGAACTCGGGTTGTTTGTCAAGGTGGCCATACATCAGCACAGTTTGTTTGCTGTCGTGTTGATGTGCTGGCACTTCAAAAAACAAAACCGGCGTGCGCGGCTTGCCTTGCGCATCAGACAGGCGCAACACTTCGAGTATGAGCCCCGGTACTTTTTGCGCAGTAATCCAATCGGCGGCATTGCGCAGCACAGTTTCGATGTGCCCATTGGCATGCCAATCGGCATCAAAGCCGGGCGATTTGCAGGGAATGGTGATGTAGTCGCTGATGCGGCTCGTAATGTCTGCATCCCAAGCGCCAGTAGCATGAGACAAAACATCGGCGGTATTCAAAACGGAAGCACTTACGCGAGCATTCATGGGGGCAGCCTTTCAACAAGAGTCCATATTAAAACTAATTTCAAAAGGCGGCTGCCCCCAAACTTTGTACCCAATAAACAAAAATGCCGCAAATCACCAACAGCACCAGCGCCATCACGCGGCTGCCCGCCGTGTCTTTCGACGATTCCATCGCTTGCGCCATCTGCTTATCACCATGGATCATCGGGCGGATCAAGTTTTGTTTTTTCTTGTAGAGATAAAACAAAATTGCCGCAATGTGCAGCACGATCATGGCAATGATGATCTTGTTTCCCACCTCTTTGTGCCACCAAGTCGCTAAGCTCACGGTCGCGTTTTTCACAAATCGCGTGAGCGGCCCCGCGTTGGTGATCTCATCATCACTGATCAGGCCTGTGGCGACTTGAAGCGCCAAAAAGGCCAGCAGCCCAAACACCGACAACGCGCCCAGCGGGCTGTGGCCTGCTGAATGCTCGGGCCTGCCTTGCCCTGTGAGGTAGTCATACAAAATTTTCGGCGAATAAACAAATGATGCAAAACGCGACCATTTGCCGCCGAACATCCCCCATACAAAACGAAACAAAAGCAGCGTCATGACGCAGTAGCCTAGGCGAAAGTGCCACGGCATCAGGCTGCCGCCTACATTGCCAGAAATCAGCAGGCCCACGATGCAAACGAAAAGTGCCCAATGGAACAGGCGGGTGGGTAGATCCCAAATGCGGACGTTATGTATAGCGGCCATCGTCTAAATCCTTGTTGAAAATCGTTGCGGTGAAAGCAATTTGTTGTTTGATGTGCATTGTGCCGCTTCGGAGGCAGCGGTGTCTAAAGTGGTGGGCGACAGCGCGCGGCCGTCCACAAACAAAGACAAGCGTGTGACAGCGAACAGACAATTCTCATCGGGATTTCCCTAGTGCCTCTGTTTGGAACTTTGCTTCGTAGGTTAATCTCTATTTGTCCACAAGCCACTATCAACAGGAGCCACTCCATGACATTTCGCATCGCCCTCGTTCTTGCCGCCAGCACCCTGCTGGCCAGCATCTCTGCGCAAGCACAATTTGCCAAACCAGAAGATGCCATCAAATACCGCCAAAGCGCGCTTTCTGTGATGGGTGCGCACACCGGGCGCTTAGGCGCTATGGTCAATGGCCGCGTGCCCTTTGATGCGAAAGTAGCGCAAGACAATGCCGACATCATCGCCACCATGGCGCGCCTGCCGTGGCAAGGGTTTGGTGCGGGCACAGAAGGCGGTAAAGCCAAAGCCAACATCTGGAGCGATGGTGCAAAATTCAAAGCCGGCAGCGACAAGCTCGCCGCTGATGCGTCAGCTGTAGCTGCCGCAGCGAAATCTGGCAACCTCGATCAAATCAAGGCCGCATTTGGCGCATACGCAGGCAATTGCAAAACCTGCCACGACGAATACCGCGCGCAATAATTGTCTATTTCCCTCCTCGACAGCCGAACTCGGCTGTTTATGCCTGCTAACGCTCGTTGGCAGGCATTTTTTTGTATTGTTTGCTATGAATGTAGTAGCGCTTCACGCAATAAATGCGCCGGCAAACAACACAAAACACTTAAAATCATGCCTTCTCGGCCAGCAATGTTCCAATCAGCGCATGCAGTGCCGCAAAGTCGGGTGTGCCGACATAGCGCTTGATGATGGCGCCTTTTTTGTTAACCAAATAGGTCGTTGGCGTGAGTTTGACGTCGCCCCAAGCGCGTGCCACTGCACCTGTGTTGTCAATCGCCACTTTAAAAGGCAGTTTGCGCGATTGCGCAAAATTCACAACAAACGCGGGTGGGTCGTAGCTCATCGCCACAGCCACCGTGTCGTAGCCCTGAGGTGCAAATTTGTTGTAAGTGGCAATAATCTCTGGCATTTCCGCCACGCAAGTCACGCAGCTGGTTGCCCAGAAATTGACCAAAGTCACTTTGCCTTTCATCTGCTCCGTAGTAAAGGGCTTGCCATCGAGCAAGATCATGGTCGATGCTGGCGCAGGGCCTGTGAAATCTGACACGTTGTTGCAGCCGGAAAACATCAAGCTGCCGCTCACAAGCGTTGACAGGGAAAAAGCCGTTGCAGCGCGGCGCGAAAGTGGGGCAAGATACATCATCGATCAATCCAAAGGAGCTTCCATCATGAAACGTCGTCAGTTTAACCAAGCCGGAGCATCTGCGCTCGGCCTGTGCATCACAGCCGCTTATCAGCAAGCCCACGCGCTTTCAATCGGCGATTTGTCCAACGCCGATGCGAGCGCTGGCTTGAAGACGGCGCTGGAGCGCGGGGCCCTGTCTGCGGTGAGCATTTTGGGTAAAACCGATGGCTTTCTCGGTAACGCATTAGTGCGCATCCCGCTGCCAGGGTTCCTCAATGACGCGGGAAAACTGATGAAAACTCTTGGCCAAGGTAAAAGAGTTGACGAGCTGATCACCGCGATGAACCGTGGCGCAGAGCAGGCCGTGCCGTTTGCCAAAGATTTGCTGGTGTCCGCTGTGAAGGGCATGAACGTGACGGATGCAAAAAATATCCTCAGCGGAGGCGACACATCCGTCACTAAATTCTTCGCTGATAAGACGCGTAGCCCATTGGCCGGAAAATTCCTGCCCATCGTGACCAAAGCAACAGAGAAAGTGCAGTTGGCCGAAAAATACAACGCAGTCGCTGGCAAGGCGCAGGGCATGGGCTTGGTGAAGAAAGAAGACGCCAACATCCAGCAATACGTGACCGGCAAATCACTTGATGGCTTGTACACAATGATCGGCGAGGAAGAAAAGAAAATCCGCAAAGATCCGGTGGGCACCGGCAGCGATATCTTGAAGAAGGTGTTTGGCGTATTTAAGTGATAGCTTGAGGTGTTTTGCGGCGATGGCCGGCGTGTTTGCTGCTGAATGCGCTATTTTTTTCGTAGCGTTCGCTGAAATGCTTTGGGTATCAGCGGCGCTTGGCATGCCTCTTTCGGCGCAATGATGCCGATACGAAATGACGGGCGTTCTTTAAACAGGTCAAACCCGCCGGATTGCCGTAAACCCCGTGGCGGCGCGAATGTTGCTCTGCTAGCATCACTGACTTCTGTAAAGAACATCAATGTTTGCTTTCATTCTCCAGCGCCTCATCCAAGCCGTGATCGTCATGATCACGGTCGCCTTTATCGCTTTCATGCTGTTTCAGTATGTGGGCGATCCGGTGGTC
>JAYUSD010000113.1:0-9052 GCA_043755865.1 Variovorax sp.
CGAATTTTCCAATGCCGACGTAATCAAGCAGTTCTTGCGCGCGCTTGGCTATGGCCAATTCTTCTGCTTTGAATGCGGCCGTGCGCAGCATCGCGCCAATCACGCCAGAATGCGTGCGCACATGGCGGCCGACCATCACGTTCTCGAGCGCGGTCATCTCTGCAAACAAACGAATGTTTTGGAAGGTGCGGGCAATGCCAGCTTTGGCTACTTCATGCACAGCGCTGGGTGTGTAGGGTTTGCCAGCCAGCTCGAAGCTGCCGCTGTCAGGCGTATACAAACCAGTAAGCACGTTAAAAAACGTGGTTTTTCCAGCGCCATTCGGCCCGATCAAGCCGTAGACTTGGCCGCGCTTGATTTCAATGCCCACATCAGAGAGGGCTTGCAAACCACCAAAGCGCTTGGAGACGCCAGAGACTTTAAGGACAATATCGCTCATGGTGTGTTCTCTTATTTGCCAGCGCCTGCTTTGGCCGCGTTTTCTAGTGATTTGCCATGATCGGGCGAAGGCCACAGACCTCGCGGGCGCATGAGCATGATGATGATCATGGCCAGGGCGATAAGGAGCTGGCGAAGAATGGAGGCATCAATGCGGCCACCAGTGACTGCTTGCAGATCCATCACGCCCGAGACCCAGCGCAACACTTCAGGCAAAGTCGATAACAGCAATGCACCAATGATCACACCAGGCAAATGCCCTAAGCCGCCCAGCGTAATCATGGCCACGATCATCACCGATTCCATCAGAGAGAAAGATTCTGGCGAGATGAAGCCTTGGAAGGCGGCAAACATTGAGCCGCTGACACCGCCAAATGTGGCGCCCATGCCGAAGGCGAGCAGCTTCATGTTGCGCGTGTTGATGCCCATCGCTTTGGCAGCAATCTCGTCTTCGCGAATGGCCATCCAAGCGCGGCCGATGCGCGAAAGCTCTAACCGGTGACACAAGATTACGCTGATGATCACCAAGGCCATGAAGAGGTAGTAATACATCACCAAGCTACCGATTTTGTAGCCAAAGAGATCGATGCCTTTGCCAAAGCTGTAGCCAAAAATATTCATTGGATCAATTTGGATCAAGCCTTTGGGGCCATTGGTAATATTCAGCGGGTGATCCAAATTGTTCATGAACACGCGGATGATTTCGCCAAAGCCTAGAGTGACGATGGCCAGATAATCGCCGCGCAATTTCAGTGTCGGCGCGCCTAGGAGCACACCAAATGTTCCCGCCAGCAAAGCTGCTGCCGGCACGATCACCCAAATCGGCGTGTGCAGCCCTCCCGGAAACATCGCTGCTACAGCAGGGAACGTCTCAAACAAATGCGGCGAAGCCATCAGGCCATACATATACGCGCCAATCGCAAAGAAAGCCACGAAGCCCAGATCAAGCAGGCCAGCAAAGCCCACCACAATATTCAGGCCGAGCGCCAACAACACGTACAGCAAAGCCATATCGGCTACGCGCACCCAAAAGTTGCCTACGCCTTGCAGCATAAGTGGCAGCGTGAGCAAGAAAAGCATCAGCACAAGAATGTGCGTTTTATTTTTAAAATCTATTTTGAACATGATGATCTCTCCAACTTAAGCGCGGTCAGCAACACGCTCGCCCAGCAAGCCTGAAGGCCGCAGCGTCAGCACGATGATGAGCACGGTAAAGGCCAAAATATCCACATAGTGGCTGCCGAGCACGCCGCCTGTGATGGCGCCCAAATAACCTGCGCCAATCGATTCAACCAGCCCTAAAAAGAGCCCGCCTACCACCGCGCCTGGCAAATTCCCGATGCCGCCGAGCACCGCCGCCGTAAAGGCTTTGAGGCCGGGCAAAAAGCCCATCGCGTGATGCACCGTACCGTAATTCGTGGCCCACATCACACCAGCGACCGCGGCAAGAATAGCGCCGATGATGAAGGTCGCGGAAATGACCGTGTCGGGCTTGACGCCCATGAGTGCCGCTACGCGGGGATTCTCGGCGGTGGCGCGCATCGCGCGGCCTAAATTGGTTTTGCCAACCACGTAGCTCAAAATGGCCAAGCAGATTGCGGTGACGCCCAAAATCAAAATTTGCGCGGGTGTGATCACAGCGCCAGCAATGTTGATCGGGTCAGACTGAATCAAATTGGGATAAGACTTGAAATTGGGCTTGAAGATGATCATGGCGATGGTTTGCAGCAAGATGCTCATGCCGATGGCAGTGATCAGTGGCGCCAAGCGCGGGCTGCTGCGCAGCGAGCGATAAGCCACTTTTTCAATCGTGAAATTGAGTGCAGCGCACACGATGCAAGCGATGATGAGCGCCAAAATCAAAATGATCCATCCCGGTGCACCGGGCATGCTTGTTTGCATCATGCCGATCACTGCCCAACTGGTCAGCGCGCCAATCATCAGCACTTCGCCGTGGGCGAAATTGATCAGGGCAATGATGCCGTACACCATGGTGTAGCCCAAAGCGATCAGTGCGTACATGCTGCCAAGAACCAGACCGTTGATGATCTGTTGCAGAAAAATATCCATGAAAAAAATCTCCGTATTGATTTCAAGCGGGCATCAATGGGGCGGATGCAGGCCACGTTGACATCAATTGACTAGCAAAAAACCCGCCAAGGTGATGTGGTTCACTGATGCGGGTTGGTGGGCAGATTGTAGCCAAGCTCTTCTCGTGACTTGCATCCAGAATGCGCTCATTGGGGTGGGTTTTCCCGGTGCAAAAATCGCTATCAGTGAGTTTGAGCTTCGATCAGTTTTGCTAATATTTATCGACTATTATCATTGCGACTGTTTGCTGGCGGCTGCATTTTTGGTTTTGAGATCGCGCAATTTTTCGGCAATTTTGATCTCTAGGCCGCGCTCACTCGGCCGATAAAAATTGGGCGCTGGCATGCCATCAGGCAAGTAGCTCTGGCCCGCCGCAAATGCTTCTTCTTCATGGTGCGCATACCGGTAGGCTTTGCCAAAACCGATGTCTTTCATCAGCTGAGTGGGGGCGTTGCGCAAATGCAAGGGCACGGCGCGTGTACCGTCGTTTTTAATAAGGGCTTTGGCCTCGTTGAAGGCCATGTAGGCTGCGTTGGATTTTGGCGCCATAGCCAGATAAATGACGCATTGCGCAAGCGCCAATTCGCCCTCTGGTGAGCCTAGCCGCTCGTACACTTCTGAGGCATCAAGCGCCATGCGCAAGGCGCGTGGATCGGCCAAGCCAATATCTTCGCTGGCCATGCGCACGAGGCGGCGAGCCATATAGCGCGGATCAGCGCCGCCGTCGAGCATCCGCATAAACCAATACAGCGAGGCATCGGGGTCTGAGCCGCGCACGGATTTGTGCAGCGCGCTGATGGTGTCGTAGAACTGCTCGCCGCCTTTGTCGTAGCGGCGCATTTTTTCGCCCAAGACTTTGAGGAGCCAATCATCGCGCATCGTGGTGAGTTTTTGCGAGTCCGCCAGGACGTAAAGCGTTTCTAAAGTGTTGATCAATCGGCGTGCATCGCCATCGGCATACTGCACTAGACGATCCTGTGCTGTATCTTCAATTGCTATTGATTCTGTAGCATTGCGCGCATATTCTTTGCCGGCTAGCAGCATGATGGTCTTCAAATTTTTCTCATCTAGCGATTCCAGCACATACACGGCCGCGCGGGAGAGAAGGGCAGAGTTGACTTCAAAAGATGGGTTCTCGGTGGTCGCGCCGATGAAGGTAAAAAGGCCACTTTCAACGTGCGGCAAAAAAGCATCTTGCTGAGATTTATTGAAGCGATGCACTTCATCGACAAACACAATCGTGCGCTGCGGGATGAGGCCCGTTTTTGCCGCCTCAGCTTTCTCCACGGCTTCGCGAATATCCTTGACGCCCCCAAGCACTGCGCTGATGGCAATGAACTGCGCTGAAAAACTGCTCGCCATCAGCCGCGCGATGGTGGTCTTGCCCACCCCGGGTGGCCCCCATAAAATGCAACTGTGCGGCACACCGCTCTCAAACGCGACCCGCAGCGGCATGCCCTCGCCCATCAAATGCTGCTGGCCAACCACTTCACCGAGCGTTTTCGGGCGCAAGCGCTCGGCTAAAGGCGCGGTGGAGAAGGGTGTGTCGCTTGGCATTAAGCCATTGTAGTGAGGCAAGCAAAAAAAGTTGCGATACAACAAGCGGGCGTGAAAAAAGTCGCCACAAAAAAAGCCAGCGCGGTGGCTGGCTTGATTCGGGGTGCATTTTCGGCTTAACGTAAGTCGTCAGCCAGCACTTTCACAATGCGCTGCGCATTGCCCGAGCTCTCTGGGCTACCAGCTGCATTGAGCACGGAGACGGTGGTGCTTTCACCTTGGCTTTTGAGCGCAATGCGGAATTTGAGCGGGGCGGCATCTTTGCTGCCTGCGCCGAAGAGCTTGCCAAAGAAGCCGGGCTCTTTGCTGTCGGCTTTGGGCTCGACATAGCGCACAAAATAAATGCCTTGGGCGCGATCACGGTCTTCTACCGTGAAGCCGGTGCGATCTAAGCTGAGGCCCACCCTGCGCCAAGCGCGGTCAAAGCCGTCATCGACTTGCACGACCGGTACGCCATTGGCATTGGCGACGCGAGACGTGGTTTTCACAGCGCCACCAGCCACCAAAGCTTTAGATTGCTCTTGGCTCACGCCGAGCTTGATCATCATGCGGCGCAGCATTTCGGCCTCTAACTCGGGATCAGCGGCACGGGGCTCCCAAACGGTGCTTCCCGAGTTGCCTGCAGTGGTGCCACCCAAAACCTTTTCTACCATGCCGCGATGTGTGATGTAGATTTCTGTGCTGCTTCCTGTGCCAGCACCTGTGCGCTCTAAGCGCGTGCGGAATTTATCGCGTTCGCCGGTGTCGTAGAGGCTATCGATGATTTTGCCGATGGTGTTGCGCACAAAGTCTTGCGGCAGCTTGGCGCGATTCTCGGCCCAATCGGTTTCCATGATGCCAATGTCTTGGCGGTCGGTGTTGAGCAAGAAGCCATTGTCTTGCCAAAAATCGCGCACTGCCGGGTAGATTTGCTCGGCAGGGCGTGCGACCACAAGCCAGCGCTGGTTGCCCGAGCGCTCGATGCGCACATCAGACAAAGCGTTCGCTGCTACTGGCACACCGGCTTGGGTTTGCCCTGTGTTGTATGCCGTGGCCGTGACTGCTACGCCAGGCACATTGAAGCGGGAGTCGCGAGACAGCGCGGTGAGGTCAGGCGGCACTTCAAGTGTGGAAGATTTGGTGGCGCTTTTGTAATCGATACGATCTGGCTCAAGAACGGAGCAGCCAGCCAATGCGAGAGCAGCAGAAACAACGGCGGTTGAGGCCAAATGAAAAGAAATGCGATGCGTCATAAAAATCCTAAACATATCCCTAAATAAGGCCAGCCGCTTTGAGCGCAGCTTCCACGGGCGCAATATTCGATTGTGACATGGCTGTCATGGGCAGGCGAAGCGTGCTGCCCGCCCAGCCCATGCGCCCCAGTGCCCACTTGACGGGAATTGGGTTGGCTTCAATGAAAAGATGCTTGTGAAGCGGCAGAAGCCTCGACTGAATCGCCATAGCGGCTTTGCAGTCGCCCGCAATCGCTGCCACGCAAAGCTCATGCATGAGGCGTGGCGCCACATTGGCCGTGACGCTCACATTGCCATGGCCGCCGCAAAGCATCAGCGCCACAGCGGTGGGATCGTCGCCGGAGTAAATCGCAAAGCCCTCAGGAGCATCTTTGATCAGCCACTGAGCGCGCTCAATGTTGCCGGTGGCTTCTTTGATGCCAACAATGCCCTTGACTTGGGACAGGCGCAACACGGTATCGTGCGCCATATCGGCCACGGAGCGGCCGGGTACGTTGTACAAAATGATCGGCAAATCGCCAGTGGCCTCGGCAATTGCTTTGAAATGCTGAAACTGGCCTTCTTGTCCAGGCTTGTTGTAATACGGCACGACTTGCAACTGGCAATCTGCGCCCACGCCGCGCGCAAATTTGGCCAGTTCAATGGCTTCTTTGGTGGAATTGGCGCCACAGCCTGCCATGATGGGCACACGTTTCGCAGATTGCTCCACGGAAACGCGAATGATCTCGCAATGCTCATCCACGCTCACGGTGGGCGATTCGCCTGTGGTGCCGACCACGCCGATGCAATCTGTGCCCTCGGCGATGTGCCAGTCGATCAGTTTGCGCAGGGTGGGGTAGTCCACGGTTCCATCTTCATGGAACGGGGTGACGAGCGCCACGATGCTTCCGGTAATTTGCTTCATGGCTCAATTCTACCTGCGAGGGTGGCGCTGATCAGGGCTGCAAAGCGTATCGAGCGGGTGAAATTGATGCTGAATTTTCGCGCACGGCAACGATCCGCTGCATGAATCGATCAGGTTGCTCCGAGAAGCCATCTTCATACGCGATCACGCGAAGGCCACCTTCACTGCAAACTCGCAGAAGTTCACCCGGTTGAAGCAGAAAATCTGGGCGCGAGGGCTTGCCAACGGTTTCGTTGCCAGTGGCAAACGTTTCGTAAATCAACACGCCACCGGGGGCAACGCTTTGCAATATCGTAGGCAGCAGCGGCCGCCAGAGGTAATTCGTCACGATCACGCCAGCGAATTTTTGTACGCCCTGAGCACCCTGAGCGCCTTGTGTGGTCAATGGCCACGGCCCATTTTCAATGTCAGCTTCGATCAATTGGCAACGACTGCGCTCTTCTGCGCTTAATTTACTTGCTATTAATTCAATAGCAGTCCGCGCAATATCTATGCCGGCTACCGCCCTGTTTTGTCTTAAAAAATGCATCAGATGCCGACCAGCACCGCAAGCCACATCCAACACGCGCCCACCGGTGGCGTCGTCAGCCACATTGCGCGGCACGAGATGCGCCCAGCGTGCAACCCATGGGGAAACATTTTCAGTACCGTGCATACGCTGCTTTCTGTTGTGCGACCAGAGACTGTCGCTTCATTTCGGCTGAAACTCACGCTTCACCGCATTCAGTGCCATTTTTTCGACCAAGCCCGGCGCGATCAATTTGAGCCAACGCCCCAGCTTGCCTTTGGCCGTCATCACCACCTCGCGCTCGCGGCGATTCATCCCATCGATGATCAAGCGCGCGCACTCTTGCACCGTCATCGCACCGTCTTCCTTCAAGCCGCTTGATCCCAACGCTCGGCCAGTCGCATTGAGCCCATGCTGGCGAATCTGCGTGAGCACCACACCGGGATAAGCGGTGGTTACGCTCACACCATGCGCTCGCATCTCAGCGCGCAGCGCTTCAAAAAATCCTGCTTGAGCAAATTTAGAAGCGCTATAAGCCGTGCGCCCCGGCACGCCGACGATGCCGGCCAGCGAACTCACGGCCACGATGCTGCCCTTGGCTGCGATCAAGTGCGGCAGCGCGGCATGCGTACACCACACGCTACCCCAGTGGTTCACCCGCATCACGTCCTCGTACCAAGCCAGCTTGTCCACAGGTACTTCTTCAAACAAAGCCTGCGCAGAAATACCGGCGTTGTTGATCAGCGCATCAATCTTGCCAAACTTTGCAACGGCCTGCTCCACGAGCGCAGTGCACTCACCTCTGACGCCCACATCGGTGCGAACGCACAAGGTTTGAGCTCTAGTAGCCTCGCAGCGCTTGGCGACGGCTTGCAAGCCATCGAGCTTGCGAGCAGCCAATACCAAGCCCACGCCGGTCTTATGTGCAGCAGCCAGTTGCAGCGCGATCTCTGCACCAATGCCCTCGGAAGCGCCAGTGATGACTATTATTTTCATAGCAGAGTACGTAGGTTGGATGCCGGCGAAGTGGTGATTTGCTTAACATTCTATGAGTAAAGTTGCTGCAATGGTGTCACTCAAGCGCATCGAGCAAATTGAATAGTTGGCGCGCCAAGGCCTGCGCTCGCCGCAGTCGCCACGCCCTCAAAGGCAAGCTCGCGAGCCACGCGGCACCTGCCGCGTTATTTGACGATACGCTGCGCGCCCAAAATCGGCCACGCCAACTGCAGCGATCACAGGCCGGTGTGGGCGAGGAGAGTTCCAATTGCAGTACGCAAACAGTACTGGCAAAAGCAAACCTTGGCCAGTGAAGATTGCATAAATCACAAATAGGCCGCGAGGCAATGGGCATTTCGCCCGACCGATTTGTGGTATTCCACCCAATACTGTTCATTTAGATTAATATTGTGTATAGTGCGTTATCTCATTTAAGGAGACACGCATGGCACGAACCAAAGCAAGTCTGGGTCAAGGCGCACGGCTGGCCGACTACCTCAGTGTTGGCCTTCTGGGGCGCATCTATCCTGCCCCTGTCATCGAAAAGCTGCTCGATGCGCACGAAGTCAACACGCAGCGCAGCCGCAGACTGCCCGCCCTCGTCACCAGCTACTACTGCATCGCCATGAGTCTGTATCCGCAGGCCGCCTACGAAGAGGTTTATGCCGTCGTCGCCGAGGCCCTGTCGAATCGGGGGCACGGCAAGGCTCAGTCGGCGCCCGTCAAGTCTGCCATCACCGCAGCACGCCAGCGCATCGGCTTTGCGCCACTGAAGAGTTTGATGGCGCAGGTTTGCAAGCCCTTGGCCGATCCGGTTACCCAAAGCCACGCCTTCTACGCCGGGCTGCGCTTGGTGGCCATCGATGGCAGTTGCTTTGATCTACCCGATGAGGCATCCAATGAGGCCGAGTTTGGCAGGCCGAGCAGCACCAGCGGGATCAGCGGCTTCCCGCAGGCCAAATGCGTCGCGCTCGTTGAATGTGCCACGCATGCCATCTTCGCTGCTGCTTTGGGCGCTTATAAGACTGCTGAGTGGAGTTTGTGCCAAGAGATACTACCCAGCCTTCAGCGCGACATGCTGTGCCTAGCTGACAGAGGCTTTGCCGGCTACGCGCGTTGGAAAGAGGCCGCCGCCACGGGAGCACAATTGCTGTGGCGGGCTAAAAGCAATGCGCAGTTGCCAGTACTCCAAAGACTGCCCGATGGCTCATTCATGAGCGCCCTGTATCCGGATGAGACCAGTCACAGGAATGGCCGCAAGGCCATCACAGTGCGGGTGATCGAATACAGCTTGCCTGCGCTCCAAGCATCGCCCGGACAGCGCAG
>JAYUSD010000114.1:0-9036 GCA_043755865.1 Variovorax sp.
TGGATTCCGGCTCAGACAGGGGCTTGGGGCCCGGCCAGCGGCGCGGATCGCGCTTGACTTTTTGTTCCCAATAAATCTTCGCTTCGCGCTCCCAGTGGGGCGTGGGAAAATTCCGATTCAAATCCACCCCATTGGCATTGGTGCGCCGCGCTGGGCTCATCAGCAAGCCATCGGGATTGAGCAGCGGAATAAAGCGCCAATGCGCATCTGCAGGAATTTCCTTGGCAAGTTGCAGCCAATGCATCGCCAGCGATGCCGAAGACAGCTCATCGCCATGAATGCCGCCGATCACGAGTACACGCACTTTTGCATCGGCTTTGGGCAAATCTTGCGTATAAAGCGGCTGACCTTTGACCGAGCGAGCGCCAGAATCTTTGAGTTGAGCAGCCAAGCACAGTTGCATGCTCACATTCGGTAAATGTTTGGCAAAAGTGCTGCATGCCGGCGTGGAATATGCGTGAGGTGCTATGAAAAAAAGAGTGGTGAGCCAAATGCAAAAGTCCGGGCGCGAAAGACGCGAAAGTTGCGCGAAAGACGCGAAAGGAATCCAAAAAGAGAATCGAAAAAGAAACAAAAATGCGTTTTTTCTTATCTCTGGATTTTGAATTTTTCGCATCTTTCGCGTAGTTTTCGCGTCTCTCACGGCCGGAAACTGGATGTTCATTTGCTTTAAATACCAATTAAGCAGCTTGCAATTCCTGCCCAACGTCTTCGCGCAGCAGACGCAGCACTTCTTCGCCGTACGCTTCGAGCTTCTTAGCTCCCAAGCCGCTGATGCCTGAGAGCTCTTGCAGCGTTTGCGGCGCGGCGGTGGCCATGGCGAGCAAGGTGGCATCGTGGAAGATCACATAAGCGGGCAGCGCGTGTTCGCGGGCGACTTCCGCGCGCCACGCTTTGAGCGCGGCGAAGCGACTTTGCGCTGCGCTGTCGAGCGCGGCCAGCGTCTCGGGGGTTTTGGTTTTGGGTTGGCTATCGCTATGCCCAGCGCCACTGCGCGCGCCGCTCTTGGGTTTGCGAGCCATCTCAGGCGCGGCTTCGCGGAGCAGTACCGTGTGTTCGCCTTTCAGGTAGGCTTTGGCGGAGAGTTCAAGTTTGAGTGTATTGAAATGCTCCGCATCCACGCTGACTGCGCCCAATGCAATGAGTTGCCGAAGCAGTGCTTTGTATTGCTGCTCCGAGATCTCTGCGCCGATGCCAAAAGTAGACAGGCTGCTGTGCGCAAATTGCGCCATTTTGTCGGTGGTTTTGCCGCGTAGGATATCAATGATATGCCCCGCGCCAAAGCTGATCCCGCTGGCCTGTTGCACACGGTAGATGCAGGAGAGCAGCTTTTGCGCAGCTTGCGTGGCATCCCACGTCACGGCGGGCGAGAGGCAGTTGTCGCAGTTGTTGCAGCGGTAATTCAGGCGCTTGTTGTCGCCGTTTGCATGATCGTTGCTGCCAATCTCTTCATTGAAATAGCTGAGCAGGCGCCCCCGGCGGCAATCAGTGGCTTCGGCCAAGCCCAGCAGCGCATCGAGCTTGCCGCGCATCACCGCTTTGTATTCATCGTTGGCGGGGCTCTCGTCAATCATGCGGCGCTGGTTGACCACATCTTGCAAGCCATACGCCATCCAAGCGTTGGCCGCTTGCCCATCACGGCCGGCGCGGCCAGTTTCCTGGTAATAGCCTTCAATGTTTTTGGGCAAATCTAAATGCGCCACAAAACGCACATCGGGTTTGTCGATACCCATGCCGAAGGCAATCGTAGCTGTCATCACCACCGCGCTGCCATCTTGCGCATCGCCGCGCAAAAAAGCATCTTGGTTGGCTTGGCGCGCTCGCTGCTCCATGCCGGCGTGGTACGGCAGAGCGCGAATGCCCTCGCTACTCAGCCACTGCGCCGTCTCTTCGACTTTTTTGCGCGATTGGCAATACACGATGCCCGCCTCGCCGGCGTGCTCATCTTCAATAAAGCGCAGAAGTTGCTTGCGCGGATCGGTTTTCTCAGCTATGCGGTAGCGAATGTTGGGGCGATCAAAGCTGCTCACCAGCTGAGCTGCGCCCTGCAATTGCAGGCGCTCAATCATGTCACGGCGGGTGAGCTCATCGGCGGTAGCCGTGAGGGCTAAGCGCGGCACATTAGGATAGCGCTCATGGAATAACGCCAGCGAGCGATATTCTGGGCGGAAATCATGCCCCCATTGGCTCACGCAATGCGCCTCGTCAATCGCAAACAGGCTGAGAAGCTTTTGCTCATACAAGCATTGCAAAAGCGCGAGAAAGCGCGGTGTATTCAGCCGCTCAGGCGCCACATAGAGCAGCGCCAGTTCGCCGCGCAGCATTTGCTGCTCTACTTCGGTGGCCTGCTGACTATCCAATGTGGAATTGAGGAATGCCGCTGGAATACCCAGCTCGTGCAGCGCACCCACCTGATCGTGCATCAGCGCAATCAACGGCGAGACGACAATGCAAACGCCTTTGCCAGCCTGCGCCCGCGCAATCGCCGGGATTTGATAACACAACGATTTGCCACCGCCGGTGGGCATGAGCACAAGCGCGTCGCCACCGCTGAGCACCTGCTCAATGGCCGCTTGTTGCTGCCCACGAAATGCGTTGTAGCCAAACACATCTTGCAGGATCTGAAGCGGTGTGTTGAGCGTAGTTTCCATAAGTATTTACTATGAAAATTATAGCGGCTTGCGCAGGTTTTATGCCGGCTATTGGCTTGTTTTGCTTCTAATAATTGCTTGTTAGCGCGCTGGAAGGTGTCTCTGATCGTTTTTTGCTTTGTTGGCGCGTGGAAGACTTCATTTTGGATTAAGCGGCTGAATTTTTGCGAATTTGTCGCCGGACAGAACGACTGCGAAGCAAGAGGCATTCCGTTTGCCTCGCGGCCTGTTGGCTACTGCGAAAATCGCCGGGTGAAGCGCTCACCACTTTGATTTGGCTCAAAACGCCAAGATTGGAACTCTGCTCGCCCACACTGGCACGCGCTCGCCGCAGACGAAATGACCGATTTTGGCCGCGCAGCGCACAACACTCACGCGGCAGGTGCCGCGATACTCGCTGCTCGGGCGCATGAGGGCATGTCGACTGCGGCGAGCGCGCGCCTGAGAGCGTCAGTACATCAGAATCGCTTAAAAAAGCACGGTTAGCCGGCATAGAATATGCGTAGCGTGCTATGAATTCAGGAGTTAATTTCCACATGACCTTCCACATGATCTTGCACATCACCCACCCCAGAAACCACGCGCCGAATGATCTCCGACGAGAAGCCGCGTGTGATCATGAATCGCATTTGCTTGCCGCGCTCAGCCGCATCTGCCGGCGCAGCACCGAATTTCTTGCGCCACACTTCGTGGGCGCGCTCGGGCTCGGTGCGCTTGAGCTCAGCAGTGGCCTGCGCAATCGCTTCGCTGTCAAGCCCCTTGCCGCGCATCTCTTGCACCACACGCGCTGTGCCCAGCTTCTGCCCACGCCTTCGCGCCAGCGAATCAGCAGCGCGTTGCTCATCCAAAAAGCCCTTGGCTTGCAGCTCATCGAGCGCCGTGGCCAACTGTCCCGGCTCGGTTTCAAAGCTAGCTAACTTGCGCTCCAGCTCCACCCGAGAATAATCTCTTCCCGCCAAAGCTCTGAGAGCGCGGCCTTTGAGGGAGAGAGTTTTTTGGGCGAACATTTTTGGAAGGCGAAGAGGGAAAAAGTTTCCGTTGCGCGAAAGACGCGAAAAGAATACAAAAAAGATTTGAAAATTTCACTGAAAATCTGACGAGATGCCGGATTTATCCAACACCTTTTTCGGCTGTCCTTTCGTGTCTTTCGCGTAACTTTCGCGCCTTTCGCGATCGGATATTTCGATGTTCGGTCTTAGGCTTTAAGCCTCCGCTTCAGCCGGCAGCAAAGTAATCTTCAGCGATTCGCGAATTTTGTTTTCAATTTCAAAAGCCAGCGCTTTGTTTTCTTTCAAAAACTCGCGTGTGTTATCGCGCCCTTGGCCGATTTTTTCGCCGCCATACGCATACCAAGCGCCGCTTTTCTCAATGATGCGGGCCTCCACACCCATATCAATGATCTCGCCCAAGCGCGAGATGCCCTCGCCAAACATGATGTCAAAGTGCGCCTCTTTAAACGGAGGAGCCACTTTGTTTTTCACCACTTTGACTTTTGTCTCGTTGCCAATCGCCACTTCGGCTTTCTTGATCGTGCCGGTGCGGCGGATATCAAGGCGCACAGACGCGTAGAACTTCAATGCATTGCCGCCCGTGGTCGTCTCGGGGCTGCCAAACATCACGCCAATCTTCATGCGAATTTGGTTGATGAAGATCACCATGCAATTGGCTTTCTTGATCGTGGCGGTGAGCTTGCGCAGGGCTTGGCTCATCAAACGCGCTTGCAGGCCGGGCAAGCTGTCACCCATCTCGCCTTCAAGCTCGGCCTTCGGGGTCAAAGCCGCGACCGAGTCAATCACGATCAGATCGACTGCGCCAGAGCGCACCAAGCTGTCCACGATTTCCAACGCTTGTTCGCCGGTGTCGGGCTGGGAGATCAGCAAATCTTGCAGATTCACGCCAAGGTTTTGCGCGTATTGGATATCCAGCGCGTGCTCAGCGTCAATGAAGGCGCAGGTGCCGCCGAGCTTTTGCATTTCAGCGACGACTTGCAGCGTGAGCGTGGTTTTGCCCGAGCTTTCTGGGCCGTAAATCTCAATCACCCGGCCGCGCGGCAAGCCGCCCACGCCAAGCGCCACATCCAGGCCCAGCGAGCCTGTGGAGACGACTTGAATGTCTTCAATCACCTCGCCCTCGCCCAACTTCATGATCGAGCCTTTACCAAATTGCTTCTCGATTTGCGCCAGTGCAGCTTGCAGGGCTTTGGTTTTTTCGTTGGCGGCAGCTTCGATTTTTGTGCCTTTGACTTGTGCGTCCATGTTAATTTTCCTTGAGTTTGGATTAAGTGAGTGTTAGCTCCACATCGCTTTATCGAATTAAGCACATCGAAAAGCTGGTGGATTGATCAGTACTGTATCTGCACAGTACAAAGAAGTAAATAGATTTTTTAGTACGTTTAACTGATTAAAATAATGCTATGGATTTCAGCACTTCAGCACCTCACGACGGCTGGCGCAGCACGCATACCGGCCGCTTGCTGGGCGAAGCATTGCGCCGTTTTGATGGCCGCGTGCAGACGTTGATGGCGCATGGTGAGCTCGCGCCTTTGCAACTTGCCAATCTCGCTGGGCGCGGCAAGGTGAGCGCCGCTATTGTTCACGTTACGCGCCATTTGGATTTGCAGGGCAGCCGCCTGACTGATCTAGCGCTCTGCGCTGGTATGAGCAAGCAAGCCATGACGACGCTGGTCGATGAATGCGAGGCTTGGGGCTTGGTTCAACGCGAGACGGACACGCGCGATGCCAGAGCAAAAATTGTGCGCTTCACGCCCACCGGCTTGCAATGGCTAGCGGCCTTCGAAGCAGCGGTCACGCAAGCGCAGGAGGAATTGGTGCAAGAAGTGGGCGAACAAGTGGCCCAAGTGATGGCACTGGGGCTGGAGGCGTATGCGAGGGGGTATTGAGCGATGCTGTAGATCACTGAGCCCAAGTACAAATGTGCTAATCTAATGCGATGAATGCGCAAACGTTGTACGAATTAGCTTCTTTGAATGCGGCTGAGCGATATGCCATTGGCGAACTGCTGATGGACAGTGCGCAAACGGCGCAGAACTTTGCATTGACTGATGTGCAGACGCGAGAACTTGAACGCCGCCTTCAAGCCCATTTGATTCGGCCCGAGGCGGGTACATCACATGATGAGCTCGTCATCAAAATGCGTCAACAACTGCGTGCATGAGCGCGGCGCAATTTGAGGTTCGCTACAGTGCGTTAGCAGAGCAAGAAATTCTTGAAGCGCTTGCTTGGTATGACCAAGAAACGATTCTCAAGGGCGAGGCATTTTTAGCGCAAATCGACCGCACGGCGCGTTTTCTTGAGATGAATCCGCATCTTTATCCAAAAGCACATGGCCCATTGCGGCGCGCCAATCTCAAGCAGTTTCCGTACGCTCTGTTTTTATCTCATTGAAAGCGATACCGTGCGAGTGATGTCTTGCTTCCATCAGGCGCGCAATCCACTGCAATAGACCCAAGCCTAAGAAGTCAATCGCTGCAAAGCTTCGCGATATTTCGCTGCCGTTTTTTCAATAACATCGTGAGGCAAGTTTGGAGCCGGCGCTTGTTTGTTCCACGGCTGACCATTGACCTTGGCGCTTTCCAACCAATCGCGAACGAATTGCTTGTCGTAGCTGGGTGGATTTTTGCCAGTTTGGAAGGCGGTGATGTAAGTCTCTGCCGGCCAAAAACGCGAACTGTCGGGCGTGAGCACTTCGTCCATCAACACCAATTGGCCATTCACATCGAGGCCAAATTCAAATTTGGTATCGGCAATGATGATGCCTTTGGTGAGTGCGAAATCTGCTGCGGCTTGGTAAAGGGCAATGCTGATCGCTCTGATGTTGGTAGCTAGGCTTTCACCAATCATGCCGGCTGCTGCCTCAAAACTGATGTTTTCATCATGCTCACCCACGGCTGCTTTGGCCGCTGGCGTAAAGATCGGCTCGGGCAATTTGCTGGCGTTCTTCAGGCCCGCAGGCAAAGGCACACCGCACACCGATTGCGAACTCTGATACTCCGCCCAGCCACTGCCTGCCAAATAACCGCGCACCACGGCTTCAATCATCACGGGCTTCAAACGTTTGACCAGCATGGAGCGGCCACGCACTTGCGACTGCTCAGTCTCAGTGACCACGCTGAGCGGATCACCGCCCGTCAAATGATTGGGGCAAATATGCCCCAATTTCTCAAACCAAAAAAGCGCCATCTGCGTGAGCAAAACGCCCTTGTCGGGCACACCCTCGCCCATGATCACATCGAAAGCAGACAAGCGATCGGAGGCCACCATCAAAATACGATCCTCGCCTACCGCATAGTTATCGCGCACCTTGCCGCGAGCGAGTAATGGGAGGCTGGAAATGCTGGAGGTGTGAACTGAATCGGAGATGATTTGCATGCTTGCGATTGTGCCTCGTGCGATGGCGGGCGCTGTATGCGATTTGCTTTGAGCCAAGTGCTCAGATCAATTTCAGCTTGGGCTCAATACGGGCTATAGCCGTGAAGTCTTTGTCCAGCGTGAGCACTGGCATCTTGGCTTCCAGCGCAGCCGCTGCAATCAAGCAATCATTGGGACTGCGAATCGTGATGCCCTGCCAGCGGCCACGCGCATACAGCATCGCGGCTTGCGCGTGGAGATTGGCGCTGTCATTGCTCTCCCAGCATGGCAGGCTGCTCATCTGGTGTTGCAGGCGCATGTAGTGCGCGGCGTCTTTTGCGCCTTGCAACACTTCTTGATAAATTTGTAATGTGATCCAAAGCATTTGCCCGCTGTGCAGCGCGTTAACAAGCACAGCAGATTTCTCACTCAGCTCATGCGAAAACGCTTCTACCCAGACGCTGCTGTCAACAATCATGCGCGTTTTGCTCGGCGCTCTAGCGGTGCGGGCTGATCCAAAAACAAAGCCTTGGGGTCATAGGTGGGATCAATAATTCCAGAACCCACGAGTGCAATCAAACCAGAATAGTCTGGCTTCTTCACATACGCTTTGAGCGCCGCGTCCACCGCTGCTTTCTTCGTGGCCACGCCCGCTTTGCGCATGGCAAGAGCCACGAGTTTATCGTCTAAAACAATATTGGTACGGCTTTGCATCTGATACACCTCCGATGTGCACACAGATTATGGCATACACATCAAAGGTGTATCAATCTCGCTGGCAGCGCAAGCTCTATTGCACGGTTTGCGCGAGCTCGCCTTTGGCGTATTTCGCAGCGACGACTTGAAGCGTATCACCCTTGATCTTGCCGGCTTGCCCTGAGCAGCCGAATTCTATGTAGCGCTGTTTGCAAATCGCTTGCGCAGCGGCGCGGGCGGGCTTGAGCCATTCACGCGCATCGAATTTATCGGGATTCTGGTGCAGAAATTTCCGCACAGCACCGGTCATCGCGAGGCGAATATCGGTATCAATGTTGATCTTGCGCACGCCGAATTGAATGGCCTTTTGAATTTCTTCCACCGGCACGCCATACGTCTCTTTCATCTTGCCGCCATACGCGTTGATCTGCGCGAGCAAATCTTGCGGCACGGATGATGAGCCATGCATCACGAGGTGTGTGTTGGGCAAGCGGCGGTTGATTTCTTTGATGCGCTCAATCGCCAAGATGTCGCCAGTGGGCTTACGCGTGAACTTATACGCACCGTGGCTCGTGCCAATCGCAATTGCGAGCGCATCAAGCTGCGTGCGCTTGACGAAATCGGCGGCTTGCTCAGGATCAGTGAGCAATTGCTCGCGCGTCATGATGGCATCTGTGCCGTGGCCATCTTCCTTGTCGCCTTGCATCGTCTCCAGTGAGCCGAGGCAGCCGAGCTCACCCTCCACGGTGACGCCCAGCTTGTGCGCCATATCCACCACTTTGCGCGTGACTTCCACGTTGTATTCATAGCTAGCAATCGTCTTGCCGTCGGCCTCCAAAGAGCCGTCCATCATCACTGAGCTAAAGCCTAAATTCATTGCGCCTTGGCAAATGTCAGGCGATTGGCCATGATCTTGGTGCATCACCAATGGAATATGTGGATACGCCTCTACAGCGGCTTGAATCAAGTGCTTAATGAATGGCTCGCCCGCATACTTGCGCGCGCCCGCCGATCCCTGCATGATCACCGGGCTGTTGCATTCATCAGCCGCCTCCATTATTGCCCTGACCTGTTCCAGATTGTTGACATTGAATGCAGGAAGACCATAACCGTTTTCGGCGGCATGGTCGAGCAGTTGACGCATTGAGACGAGAGCCATTTTTTTCTCCTAACCTGAAATTAAAATAATGCTGCAAAAATTTAAATCAAAGCGCAGTGTACGGGCAAATCCAGCTTTGATTCAACCCTTCAAATTTTACGGTAATCACCCACGCGTACGATTTTCATCGTGTTGGTATGGCCGGCCTTGCCCACGGACTCAC
>JAYUSD010000115.1:0-22529 GCA_043755865.1 Variovorax sp.
CTGTTTTACATGATGCCGGTGTGGTCGATGCTCTTGGCTTGGTTGATCTTAGATGAGCGCCCCACGCGCAACACCATAGCGCGCGTGTTGCTGGCCATAGCCGGTGTGGCCTTGGTGCTGAAGACGCCTGAGTCACCGTGGCCTGTGCCGCAGAGCTTGGCCGATTGGCTGGCGCTCATGGGCGGCGCCTGCTTTGCGCTCAACAACACGATGCTGCGCCATCTGCGCGATGCGCCCAGCGAGCAGCGCACGTTTGCGATGTTTTTTGGCGGCTTGGTGTTTTCCTTTGTCGTCGGCAGTGTCATGAGCTCGCTGGGCAAGATTGCGCCTCCAGTGATGCTCGGCGCTTGGGGCTGGGCGGTGCTTTTGAGTTTTGCGCTGTTTTTTCTGGTGAGCAACATCGCGCTGCAATACGGCGCGGCGCGGCTCAAAGCCAGCACGACGAGCTTGATCATGCTGACAGAAATCATCTTCGCGACACTCTCGTCGGTGTTGCTAGGCGCAGCGCAGCTAGAGGCCCGCATCATGCTCGGCGGTCTGCTGATCATCGCAGCGGCGCTGTGGGCGGCTTGGGAAGAACGTTGATCAGTAGATGAATAAATACAAAATTTCCGGACGCGAAAGACGCGAAAGTTGCGCGAAAGACGCAAAAAATGCAAAAAAAGAAATGAAAAGTGACCATAACGCGAAATGCAGTTCACAAGCCGATGCGATTTTCAGTCAAGCTATCGTAGCGTTTCTCTTTTTTTGGTATTTCTTTCGCGTCATTTTCGCGTCTTTCGCGATCCGCAAATTCTGTATGTTGAGTTCAGAGCACCATCAACTCAACCGCTGCACACCTGCCAACTCACAGGCATACACCGCATTGCGCAGCGCCGCAATCGCTTCATAGCGCGTAAAGCTGCGCCGCCAAGCCAGCACCACGCGGCGAGTAGGCGGCGCACCTTCAAATGGGATGTAGCGCACGTAAAGTGCATCTGCCTGATCTTGTGCAGCATCGCTCGCCTTCAACGCTCTCTTTTTTGTAGCATTTTGCGTAGCATTTATGCCGGCCAGCGGCCTTTTTAATGCATTTTTCGGCACCGAAAGCTGCGGCACCACCGTCACGCCCATGCCAGCAGCCACCATGTGTTTGATGGTCTCCAGTGATGAGCCTTCGAAGCTCCTGCGGATGCCTTCAGCGTTGCTAGAAAAGCGCGCGAATTCTGGGCACACTTCCAGCACATGATCGCGAAAGCAATGGCCTGTGCCCAGCAGCAGCATGGTCTGCGCTTTGAGCTCTTCAGCGCTGATGGCCTGGCGCGAAGCCAGCTCGTGCGTGGAAGGCACCGCGATCATGAAGGGCTCGTCATACAGTGGCGCAATGGCCAAGCCGGTATCAGGAAAAGGCTCAGCCAAAATCGCGCAGTCAATCTCGCCAGTGCGCAGCATTTCAAGCAACTTCACCGTAAAATTTTCTTGCAGCATGAGCGGCATTTGCGGCGTGTGGGCAATGACTTGGCGCACCAAATCTGGCAGCAAATACGGGCCAATCGTGTAGATCACACCCAGCTTCAAACTGCCCGCCAACGGATCTTTGCCGCGCTTGGCAATCTCTTTGATTTGCGACGCCTGCTCCAACACGCTCTGGGCTTGCCGCACAATTTCCTCGCCTAAAGCGGTCACGGTCACTTCATTGGCACTGCGCTCAAAGAGCTTGCATTCAAGCTCTTCTTCGAGTTTTTTGATCGAAACAGACAAAGTGGGCTGCGACACAAAGCAAGCCTCAGCCGCATGGCCAAAATGCTTCTCGCGCGCGAGAGCCACAATGTATTTGAGCTCGGTGAGGGTCATGCCGCGATTTTGCAGCAAAAGCTTAGGTTGTGTTGTGTGGTCTTGTCCTGCGTCTGCGTTGTTGGTTCGGCTGTGGCCTGTGGGGGCCGTAACCCATACCCTTTTCGGGCGGGCTCATGTACCCCGTGGGGAGGGGGTATCCATAGCATCTGCTCGGGACTTGCGGCACCTGCCGTTGAAATAACGATAAAACGCATCGCGTTTTTATGCCTGTGCTGCGAAAATCGCCCGCCCGAAAAGGGTTACGGTTCCCACAGGCGAGGGTTAGTGACGCGAGTTCCAATCTCAGCATGCAAACCGTGCTGGCAAAAATGACCGTTGGCAAACAAAGATCTTTTGCGCTCCAAACAGGCCACAAGGACGGCGATGGAGATGGCGGTTGGGGTTGCTGCGGCTGCCGATTTTCGCAGCACAGGTTAAATAAACGCGAAGCGTTTTGGTTCTTTATTCTGCGACAAGTGTCGCAAATCCCGCGCAGGGTACATGAGGCAGACGCAGCAGCCCCAACCGCCATCGCCATCGCCATCCTCGTAGCCGCGCTACGCAAACAGCAACATCCAGAACGCTACAAATTCAATAGCACTCCGCGCAGCAAACACGCCGGCTATCCGCCTAAATCATTCGACAACAACACTTGCGCCATCAGCGCGAGCAGCCATCTTCCCGATCACAAACACTTGCTCGCCCAGCCCAGACAAAGTAGCGGCGCAGGCCACAGCATCAAGGGGGTCAACAACGACGATCATGCCGATGCCGTTGTTAAATGTGCGGTTCATCTCGATGTCGTCAATCCCCGCCGTTTTTTGCAGCCACGCGAACAATTCTGTCTGCGGCCAGCTTCCCTTTTTCAAATGCGCGGCGATGCCCTCAGGCAACACGCGGGGAATGTTTTCTAGCAAGCCACCGCCGGTGATGTGTGCCAAAGCTTTGATACCCCGCCCTTGGCCTGTTGAGGCATCATGCTTGGCCAATGCAGCTAAAACATTTTTCACATACAGCCGCGTGGGCATCATCAGCGCTTGCCTGAAAGGCTTGCCATCCAACATGGCAGGTGCAGCATCTCCAGCGCGCTCAATACATTTGCGTACCAAGCTAAAACCATTGCTATGCACGCCGCTCGAAGCCAAGCCGAGGATCACGTCGCCACTCTGCACATTCGGGCGCGGTAACAATTTAGATTTCTCCGCCGCGCCTACGCAAAAGCCTGCCAGATCATATTCACCGGCCGGATACATGCCCGGCATCTCCGCTGTCTCGCCGCCAATCAGGGCGCAGCCTGAGAGTTCGCAGCCCTTGGCAATGCCGCCAATCACAGCCGCAGCGGTGTCCACATCGAGCTTGCCGCAGGCAAAGTAGTCCAAAAAAAACATGGGTTCTGCACCTTGCACCAGCACATCATTGACGCTCATGGCCACCAGATCAATACCCACCGTGTCGTGCATGTTCCACTCGAATGCCAGCCTTAATTTTGTGCCCACGCCATCTGTGCCGCTCACCAGCACCGGCTCTTTAAAACGCTTGGGAATTTCAAAGAGCGCGCCAAAGCCGCCGATGCCGCCCAACACGCCGTCGCGCATCGTGCGCTTGGCCAGCGGCTTGATGCGCTCGACCAGCGCATCTCCTGCGTCAATGTCCACGCCCGCGGCTTTGTAGGAGAGAGGGGAGGCTGCTTGGTTCATCGAGTTGCTCATGATTTGATAGCTGTCCGCGCAATAAATACGCCGGCAAAGTGCCAAAAAGGGTTTAAAACAGGGTGGAGGCCTGCTTTAAACCCGTAAAATTCAAAAATCAGCTGAAGAAGTCGTCTGCGAAAGCGCAGGCTTGTTCAGTGCCCTAACCAACCATTGTAAGTTTCTAAGCCTCCGCCTCTGTATGCAGTTCACCAAAACACAAAAAACCGCAGCCGCTTGGAGCGCCATCGCTGTCGCTTTCGTTTTGGTGGTCTGGTTGCTTGGCCCCGTGCTCACGCCGTTTGTTGTGGCGGCAGTGTTGGCCTATGCGCTCACGCCGCTGGTCAACAAACTTGATCGCAGTTTGGGCGGCAAGATGCCGCGCATTTTGGCGGTGTTGATTGTGGAGCTTTTGTTCATCATCGCCGTGCTTGCCATTTGCTTGCTGATCGTGCCGATTTTGGCGAAAGAGATTCCGCTGCTGCGCGAGCAATTGCCGATTCTTGCCGAGCGGGTCAATGCGTGGGCGGCGCCCATGCTCAAAGGATTTGGCATCAACATCGCGCTTGATGTGGCTAACGTGAAAGCCTTTGTGCTGAAATATCTCAATGCCAATGTGGAAGATGGCATCAGCGCGCTTTTGTCGTCGCTCAAGGTGGGCGGCTCGGTCGCGTTGGCGCTGATCGGAAATGCGATTTTGATTCCTGTGGCGCTGTTTTACTTGCTGATGGATTGGGAAAATTTCGTGGGTCGCGCAGTCGGATTTGTGCCGCCGCGCATGCGCTCCGCTTTTGATGGCTTTATGAATGAAGCGGATGAGGTGCTGGGGCAGTATTTGCGCGGGCAGATGTTGGTGATGCTGACGATGGCGGTGTTCTACGCCGTTGGCTTAGCTCTCTTCGGCTTAGATTTGGCATTGCCCATCGGCGTGTTTACCGGTCTTGCCATGTTTATTCCCTACGTTGGTTTTGGCATCGGCTTGATCTTGGCCTTGCTTGCTGGCTTGTTGGAATTTGCCTCCATCAAAGTCGTGATCATGGTGGCAACGGTGTATGGCTCCGGGCAGTTGATCGAGAGCTTGTTTCTTACGCCGCGCTTGGTAGGCGAGCGCATTGGCCTGCATCCGCTGGCTGTGATTTTTGCGTTGCTCGCATTCGGGCAGCTGTTTGGTTTTGTGGGCGTGTTGATCGCGCTGCCTGCCAGTGCTGTGCTGCTGGTGGCAGTTCGTCGTTTGCAAACGCAATACCTCGCGTCTGACTTGTATCAACAGAAATGAAACAAATTGCGTTAGATATTGCCCTGTCGCCCGCACCAGCTTTGGCGAGTTTCTTGCCGGGACCCAATGGCGCAGCGCTGGATCATTTGAAGTTGTGGGTGGGCGAGGGCCCAGGCGCTGCGGGAATGGCTATGCTGCGCTCGCCTGTGCCCACTTATCTCTGGGGGATGAGCGCCAGCGGCAAATCGTATTTGCTCAAAGCTGTGCGCGAAGCGTTGCGCAATCAGGGCGGCTCTGTGGGATGGCTAGACGCATCAGTGCATGAGCCGCCTGAATACGATCCGAGTTGGGTGGCTGTGATGCTTGATGATGTGCAGGGCTACAGCGCTGTGCAGCAGCAAGCCGCATTCAACTATTTCATCAATGCGCAAACCGAACAGCGCTGGATCTTGGCCGCCGGCAACCTGCCGCCCGCTGATTTGCCGCTGCGAGACGATCTGCGTACTCGTCTGGGCTGGGGCCATGTGTTTGCCCTGCAAGTGCTCACCGAGCAAGAGCGCCGTGCGGTGTTGCGCCGCGAGGCGGACGCACGCGGCATCTTTCTAGGCGACGACGTGATGGATTTCATCCTCGCCCGCTTCTCACGCGATCTCAACTCCCTCATGCAGCTCTTGCAACAGCTTGATGGCTATTCGCTGGCCACCAAGCGCGCCATCACGATTCCGCTGATCAAGAGTATGTTGGAATCTCTATAGTGGTTTTTTGGACAAGTGAAGTGGACCCCGAATTCGAGGCAGCAGTTTAAGTAGGACACTGTCAAAATAAAAGGGTACGCCATGAGTGAATCAAAAAAGCGCAGCACACATTTGCCAGAGCTCAAGGCCAAAGTGGGACTTGAAGCTGTACGATGGCTCAAGACGGTCAATCATATAGGCCAAGAGTACGGGGTACACCCGGTGCAGGTGGGGCAATGGAAGAGGGAAATTCAGGCACAAGCCAAAACTCTCTTTGAAGGCAAGCGAGGCCCCCAGCCGATAGCCGCGCACAGCGCACCAGATCGACTGTACGGGGAGATTGGGCAGCTGAAGATGGAGCTGATTGGCTTAAAAAAAAGTCCGGGATCAGCCTGCCATGACGCGGCTCAGTTGGATCGACGCGCGCGCTGAGGTCACGCAAAAGCGCCAATGCGTGCTCGCTGGCGTGGCACGCGCCACGGTCTACGCGCAGCGCAAACCTAAGGTGTTGGACGCAAGTGATGAGCTGCTCAAGCGGTTAATCGACGAGGAATATACCAAGCGCCCGTTCTACGGCAGTAGGACGATGGTGGTGTATCTGGCTCGTTGCGGGCACAAGGGCAACCGCAAACGGGCACAGCGCCTGATGCGCTGCATGGCTCTGGCGGGCATGGCGCCGGGGCCAAATACCGGCCGGGCGCATCCACAGCACAAGGTGTACCCGTATTTACTGCGTGGCGTACCCGTGGTGCGAGCCAACCAAGTCTGGAGCACTGACATCACCTACATCCGCTTGGGCACGGGCTTTGCCTATTTGGTCGCCATCATCGACGGGTACTCGCGGCGGGTCTTAAGCTGGCGTATCAGCAATACGATGGAGGCGGTGTTCTGCGTCGATTGTTTGCAGGATGCGTTGCGCACACATGGCAAGCCCGAGGTGTTCAACAGCGATCAGGGCACTCAATTAACCAGCGAGGTCTTCACCGGGGTGCTTAAAAGCGAAGGCATCACCATCAGCATGGATGGACGAGGAAGAGCGTTTGACAACATCTTTGTTGAACGACTGTGGCGCAGCGTCAAGCATGAGGACGTCTATCTCAACGGCTACGCCACGATGGGCGAGCTACTGATTGGACTGACGAAATACTTCGCCTTCTACAACAACGAGCGGCCACACCAAGCGCTGGGCTATCAAACGCCGGACGCGGTGTACGAATCTGGCGTAGGTGGTGGGGCGGTGATCGTGGATAAATATCCGCGCGCGATGGCCTGTGAGCCAGTCTCGCTACGCTCAACTGGCTCACAGGCCATCGCAGGGATCATGCATGCGATGCCACAAGAATCAGGACAGCGCTGTTCCGCTGTGTGAAATCGGGTGCAACTTAAACTGCTATCAAGTCTGTCTTGACATTGGGGTCCACTTCACCAGCAGTGCAGCGCAGTATGTGTCTTCGCTTCATGTTTTTTTGCTATCTTAAACGAGGCTGCTTGCTCGATTGGTTTGGGTAAACCGCAAGACACTACTTTTTTCTGTTCGTTTTCCGCGCTTGCGTGTTATACAACAAATTATGTTTTGTTGTATAATTAACCGTGATTTCACATTTTTACTACACCGAGCTCGCACTTTCTGCGCAAACGGCCTATGCGCAATTGCAGGACGTGGCGCTTGCTCGCGAGTTGAGCAAAGGCTTGGCCACATTGAATGGCAGCTATGCGCAAAAGACATTGGGCAACAAAACCTACTGGTACTTTGCTTACCGCGATTTGGATAGTAAGGTTAAGCAAATTTACCTCGGGCCGAGCAGCGAAAAACTCGATGCCTTGATCGAGCAGGCCAAAACACAAAAAGCAAGCGCAAAGCAAAACGACACACTTGAAGCCTTGGCGCTTTCTGCGGCCGCGTTGGGCTGCTCAGCAGGAATCCCGAAGCATGTGCGCGCTGTGCGCCGATTGTCTGAATATGGATTCTTCAAGGCGGGTGGCGTTCTCGTGGGCACGCATGCTTTTGTGGCCATGGGCAACATGCTGGGCGTGCGCTGGACGAGCGGCGAGCGCACCACCGATGTGGATTTTGCGCACGCAGGACGCAATGTCTCAGTAGCGCTTCCGGCGGATATCAAGATTGATGTGCATGAAGCTTTAAGTAGTTTCGAGGCGGGCTTCATCCCGCTGGTGCAATTGGGGGGCAGCTCCGGCGCATCCTATAAATTGCGTGGCGATGATGAATTTCAAATCGACTTTCTCACCTCGCTCACGCGCTCGGGAGACAAGCCGATCACGATAGAAAATCTTAATATCGCGCTGCAACCACTGCGATTTATGGAGTTTTCATTAGAGGCCGTGGAGCAAGCTGTTTTGCTGGATCGAAATGGCACAGCAGTGGTGGTGAATATTCCCTCACCTGCTCGCTATGCGGTGCATAAGCTGCTGATCGTAGGCGAACGAAGCCTCAAAATGCGAGTGAAGACCAACAAAGATGTGCAGCAAGCAGCTGCGCTCATGGCTTGGCTGCTGGTCAACCGCCCGCAAGATTTACACTCAAGCTGGCACGATGCACTCGCTCGCGGTAAAGGCTGGAAAGATCGCCTGAAAGAAGGTCACCAAGCCCTGACGGTGATGCATCCAGAATTAACGAAACAACTCGACCCCATGCTACGCAGATCAAAATGAAACTCGCTCTTTTTGACTTAGATCACACCTTGCTGCCGATTGACAGCGATCATGCTTGGGGCGAATACTCAGTAGAGCGCGGCTGGCGGGATGCTGTTGCGTTTAAGGCGCGTAATGATGCGTTTTATGAGAATTACAAGATTGGCAAGCTTGATCCGCCAGAGTATTTGATGTTTGCCACTGAGGCGATTCGTGAGCGTGGCGCTACTAAATCTATAGCACTTCGCGCAGATTACATGGCGGCTGTGATTGAAAAACACATCAAAAAGCCAGCCTTAGACTTGTTGGAGAAACATCGCGTAGCGGGAGATGAAATGATTCTCGTGACTGCCACCAATGAATTCGTCACAGCGCCGATTGCGCTGCGTTTTGGCATTGAGCATTTGATTGCTGTGCAACTGGAAAAAAACAAGCAGGGTTGGTACACCGGCCGCTCGACAGGCACGCCAAGCTACCAGGCGGGCAAAGTTGAGCGCGTGAGACAATGGCTCGAAGCGCGAGGCAAGTCGTGGGCGGATGTGGATCACAGCACGTTTTACTCTGACAGCATGAATGATTTGTCGCTTTTGGAGCACGTGACTGAGCCCGTGGCCACCAACCCCGATCCTCGCCTAAGAGCCTTGGCCATCAAGCGTGGCTGGAAAATATTAGATTTGTTTCAATGATTAAAAAGTTTATAGAAAAGCTGATGGCGCCGCGCGTTGTCAAACAAGTCAAAGCAAAATTTGGCAAACGCATAGACATCACACAAGCTGAGCACGGCATCAACCGTGATTTGGTGGATGCAAAAGCGTGGGAAGTCGTCACGACGCTCAAAGACGCTGGCTACGAGGCCTTCATCGTGGGCGGCGCGGTGCGCGATTTGCTGCTGGGCCTGCGGCCTAAAGATTTTGATGTGGCAACGAACGCCGAGCCGGAAGAAGTCAAGCGATTGTTCAAGCGCGCCTTCGTGATTGGCCGGCGCTTTCGCATCGTGCATGTGGTGTATGGCCGGGGGCGTGAGCATGAGGTGATCGAAGTCTCGACCTTCCGCGCGCATCTGGATAGCGCCGATGCAGAGCAAGTGAGCGGCAACGAGAAAACATCGAAGGCCGCGCTCTCAGGCATGCAACATGCAGTGGATGCAAGTGGCAGAGTACTCCGCGATAATGTGTGGGGCCCGATGGAAGAAGATGCTGCGCGCCGCGATTTCACGATCAATGCGATGTATTACGACCCGGAGACGCAGGTGGTGGTGGACTATCACAAAGGCCTTGACGATATCCGCAAGAAGCGCATCAAGATGATTGGTGAGCCTGAGGCGCGCTATCGCGAAGACCCGGTGCGCATTATTCGCGCGGCTCGCTTTGCGGCGAAGCTCGCATCGAGCGGCTTCAAGATTGAGCCGAAGACAGCGAAGCCTTTGACCGAGATGCTGAGGCTTTTGCATGACGTGCCGCAGAGCCGCATGTTTGATGAAATGCTCAAGTTTTTGCAAACCGGGCACGGCATTGCCAGCATTCAAACCTTGCGCGAGTTGGGCTTGGCCAAAGGCATTTATCCGCTGCTCGATGTGATCGTGGCGCGCGCGGATGAGCCGATGATCAACACGGCGCTGATCGATACCGACAAACGCATCGCTGTTGATAAAGGCGTGAGCCCAAGCTACCTCTTGGCCTGCGTGCTCTGGCGCGATGTCAATGAGTTGTGGGAGAAGAAAAAATCACGCAACGAGCATCCCTTCCCCGCGCTGCAAGACGCGATTGATGAAGTGTTCAACACGCGCATCGGCGATGTGAGCGGCCGAGGCAAACTCGCCGCCGATATGCGCGAAATCTGGATGATGCAGCCGCGCTTCGATAAGCGCACCAGTAGCTCCGTCTTCAGCTTGGTGGAGCATTTGCGCTTTCGCGCTGGCTACGATTTTCTGCGTTTGCGGGCAGAGACTGGCGAAGTCAGCGTGAGCTTGGCCGATTGGTGGCTGGAGTTTTCTGAGGCGGATCAACCAGGCAGGGAAGATTTGGCAAAGCTTGCACGCGAAGAGCAAAAAGCTGCGCCGAAAATAGTGAGAGCGGCAAAAGCTCCCCGTGCGCCTGTGGCGGGTGCAATGCCCATCGGAGAAGATGGCGAAGAGGCTGCGCGTGATGAAGGCGGCACCGACGCACCAAAGAAACGCCGCCGTCGGCGCAGGAAGCCAGGCGGAGAAGCAGCCGCCGAATAAATAACACCAGGTGTTATACTAAGTGCATGATTCGGACTTTCAAAACGGCCTCTTTTAAAAAGAATGCCAAGAAAGCGCGGATCACTGATACACAGCTCTGCCAAGCCGTTGAACAAACCCGTTCGGGGCAAGCAGTAGATTTGGGTGGCGGTGTTTTCAAGAAGCGCTTAGGCAACAATGCTTTTCGCAGCCTGATTTTGGCCAAATATGGCAAGCGTTGGGTATTTGAGTATCTGTTTGCTAAGAATGGGCGCGACAACATCAGCGAAAGCGAACTGGATGATTTGAAGCTGCTCGCCAAAACCTACTCAGCATTGACTGAAGCACAGCCGAGCGAAACTCATCAGCGAAGGATTCTTCACGGAGATCTGTCATGACCAGCACAACTAAGACACGCATCAAATTCAAATCGGATTTAGCGCAATCCATCCATGCTTCTGCAAAAGCGCTGCATCGCGTTGGTGCGTTAGATAAAGCCACGATGCGCAGTTTCGATTTGTCGTGCGTTGATGCTCCCACAGAGATTCAGCCCGCTGATATCAAAGCCATTCGCGAAGCTGCGAAGGTGAGCCAGCCAATTTTTGCCAGCTATCTCAACACAAGTGCATCCACAGTGCGTCAGTGGGAATCAGGCGCGAAGCAACCTAGCGGCATGGGGCTGCGCTTGCTAGGTGTGATTCGCAAGCACGGGATTGCCGTGCTGGCTTAAGCTTCAAGCCGTCGGAAACGTCCCCGGCAGCAAGATGCTTTGATCGACGGCATTGATATCCGTCTTCCCGCAAAACGCCATGGTGAGATCAAGCTCTTTGTGGATGATCTCTAGCGCTTTCGTGACGCCGGCTTGGCCGGCTGCGCCAAGGCCGTGGAGCCAGGCTCTTCCGATTAATGTGCCGCGTGCGCCGAGGGCGCGGGCTTTGAGCACGTCTTGGCCGCTTCGGATGCCGCCGTCCATCCAGACTTCTATTTCTTTGCCCACGGCTTGAATTATTGACGGCAGGGCTGTGATGGATGAAGGGGCACCATCGAGTTGCCGGCCGCCGTGATTCGAGACGATGAGGGCATCTGCACCACTATCAACCGCGTGTCGCGCATCTTCGGCGTCTTGAATGCCTTTCAAGATAATCTTGCCGCCCCAGCGTTTCTTAATCCACTCCACATCGCCCCAGTTAAGTGTGGGGTCGAATTGCTTCTCAATCCACGTGGACAAGCTACCCATGTTGTCTACGCCCTTGACGTGGCCAACAATGTTGCCGAATTCTCGGCGTTTCGTGCCCAGCATGCCGAGGCACCAAGCGGGCTTGGTCATCATGTTGAGGATGTTGGGGAGCGTGAGTTTGGGCGGGGCTGAGAGGCCGTTTTTGATATCTTTGTGACGCTGCCCCAAGATTTGCAAATCCAGAGTGATTTGCAGTGCGGAGCAATTCGCGGCTTTGGCGCGATCAATTAATCGCTCAATGAAATCACGATCACGCAGCACATACACCTGAAACCAAAACGGATGGCGATTGGTGGCGTGCGCCACATCTTCCATTGAGCAAATGCTCATGGTGGAAAGCGTGAAAGGAATGCCGAATTCTTTGGCAGCAAGAGCGCCGAGAATCTCGCCGTCGGCATGTTGCATGCCCGTGAGCCCCGTGGGAGCAATCGCAACCGGCATGGCCACATCTTGGCCAATCATCGTCGTCTTCGTGCTGCGGCCTTCCATGTTGACCGCGACGCGCTGGCGCAGCTTGATGCTCTGAAAATCTGCACTGTTGGCCCGGTAGGTGCTCTCCGTCCATGAGCCGCTGTCGCAGTAGTCGTAAAACATGCGCGGGGCGCGCTTCTCGTGCAATACGCGCAGGTCTTCGATGCAGGTGACTTTGGATAAATCGGTCATGGTTTGTCTCAATGTGTGTATAGCCCTCATGCTACGCCATTGCAAACCTTTGCCGCATGAATAGCGGCAAGCATCACCTGAAATTATTTTGTCGCTACAGCAGCGCTTTTCACACTGGGCGTTTTGAAGCTTGCACCGCGCACTTCAAATTTCACTTCATCGAGCACGCGGCCTTGGGCGTCGGCCAACTGCAGCACATGGCGGCCGGGCATGGGTAGCCACTGCACATCTCGGCTTGCGGTTTTAGCGCCGTTGATTCGCTTGCCATTTAACAGCCATTGCGCGGCATCGCCTTGCGCTGTGAAATGCAATCTCTGATGGCGTGGTGGGATATCGGGATCGAGCGCGATGATCGTGCCGGCTGCGGGCGATGTGATCTGTGAAATACCTGTTTGTTCGATATTTTTCGAGTCTTTTGAGGTGTTAGCCGGCATAGAATATGCGTAAAGCGCTACTGTTTTAATAGCGCCGCTCTTTCCGCGAGCGAACTGCTTTTGCTGCGTGCCAGTGATGAACCACTCTTGGCGAGCAGCTTCGAGTGCGCGCCCGCCTTCGCTTTGAGAGGTAGCGAAATTCACGCTCTCTTGCGCCAAGCCTGCAGGAATCTGCGGCGCTTTGCTGGGCGCTGAATTGTGTGAATTGGCGTGCAGATAGCTCATCACGCTCGCCCACACCGGCGCTGCGCCCGACACGCCGCTCACATCCCACATGCTCGCGCCGCTGGCATTGCCCACCCACACGCCCACGGTGTATTTTTGCGAATAGCCCAGCGCCCAGTTGTCGCGCATGTCTTTGCTCGTGCCGGTTTTCACGGCTGTCCAGAAACGCGTGGTGAGCACGCTGTCTGTGCCAAAGGTGCGGGCGCGAGCGTTGGTGTCGCTCAAGATGTCGCTGATGATGAAGGCGGCTTGCGGGCTGATCACGCTTTGTGATGAAGCCGCAGCGGCAGCAGTTTTTAGAAAAGAAGCCTCTGAGAACTGCCCTCCATTTGCCAGTGCCCGATATGCGTTTGTCAATGACATCAGAGAAACATCCGCGCTGCCGAGAGCTAAGCTGTAGCCGTAAAAACTGCCTTCGTTTTTAAGCGGCAGGCCAAGTGCGCGAAGCTGCTTGGCAAACGCATCAGGCGAGACCATCACAAGTGCCCGCACCGCCGGCACATTGAGCGATGCGCCCAGCGCCGTGCGCGCGCTGACCCAGCCTTTGAAGCTGCGGTCATAGTTTTGCGGAATGTATAAACCGCTGGCCGTAGGAATGTGAGCCGACGAGTCTTCGATGAGAGAAGCGGCTGTGATGCGCTGCTCAGCAATCGCTTGCGCATAGAGAAAAGGCTTGAGTGTGGAGCCGGCTTGGCGCAGCGCTGCGGCGGCATCTACCTCCTGCGCTGCACCGAGCTCCCCCGATGAGCCCACGTAGGCCAGCACTTGGCCGCTCGCATTGTCGATCACCACCACCGCGCCATCTTGCACATTGCGACCCTGCAGCTCACGCAGATGCTGCTGCAAGCTCTGCGTGGCTTGGCGCTGCAGTCGCGCATCCAGCGTGGTTTGAAGATCAGCCTTCGCTGCGATGAGCATGCGTTGCGCAACGTGTGGCGCGATGCCATCGCTGGCTGCCCACGATTTGCGCGGTAAAACAGCTTGGGTAAACATCAGCAGTGCGGCGCAATCGGCCTCGCTCGTGGCCTGCATGCTTCGCAATACGCCGCAAGCTCGACTGCTCACAGCTTGCGCCTTTGCATTTGGCGCCCGCACCAGCGCTGCTGCAATTGCCGCTTCTCGCGCGTCCAGCCCATGCGCTGCTTTGCCAAACAATGTGCGCGAGAGCGCATCAATGCCCTGCATCTCGCCGCGAAACGGCACGAGATTTAAATACGCCTCCAAAATCTGATCTTTGCGCCATGTGCGCTCAAGTTGCGAGGCGGAAAATGCTTGCCCCGCTTTGCCAAAAATATTCTTCCGCTCGCCTCCAGTGCGCGGGCCTTCATCAATCAGCGATGCCAATTGCATTGAAAGGGTAGACGCGCCGCGCGTGCGCTGATTGAGCAAGTTGCCCCAAGCAGCGGCAGAGACAGCTTTCCAATCCACACCGCTGTGTTCGTAAAAGCGTTTGTCTTCGCTGAGCACCATCGCTTCTCGCAAGGCGGGCGACATGTCTTGCAATGCGATCCATTCGCCGCGCCGCACTTGCGCGTTCACACGCAAGCGATGCAGCTTCTCACCGTGGCGATCCAGCAGCCAAGCGTCGGAGGCTTTGGTTTCTTGCTTTACATGCTCAAAACTGCCATTAGCTGTCGTGGAATATGCGCAAGGTGCTACTAAAAATGAAGCAACACTTACCACCGTAAGTATGTAACGCGAAAGGCGCGAAAAATCCGCGAAAAACGCGAAAGAATGATCGCATTTTCCTTTTTGCGTTTTTCGCGTAATTTTTGCGTTTTTCGCGTTCACTAGTTTTCCTTTGGCAGACTATTTCGCTTCCACCCGAACGCGAGCATTTGGCGTTTCGCCAAACATCTCCGGCGCATACATCGCCTCTGCTCGCGTAGCAGGCATTGCGAAATCACCCACGTTGTTGAGCCGTATCGTGTATTCGAACTTGAAGCTGCCTTTGGGCACGTATTCGTAGTAGGCGCGATACGCCTCGAAGCTGCGCTCTTCAAATGCAGGCCAAGCGCTGCCGCTGGCGCGCTCGCCTTTGCTGGCGATCTCAGAATCGCGCCCCAAGCCGCCACCTAGGATCGTTGCGCCGCCGGGAATCGGATCGGTGATCGCCACCCAAGTCATATCCGCGCTAGAGATCACTTCTACGCTGATACGCAGCACATCGCCCCGTGAGTATTTGCCGCTGACTGCCTGCTCCACTGGCGTGATGCTCTTCTTGATCTGATAGCCTGCATTCATTGGGGCTGTCAGTGGCACGGCTGCAAGTGATTGAATCGTGAGCCACGGTTTGCCGGTGCCTTGGTGCGTGACGGTCAGCTGCTCTTTCGCCTCTTTACCCCACGGCAAGAAGCCGGTGTTGTTGCGCAAATTTCCCGGCGATGCAGGTGCGCCAAACATGGTGGCCTCGTTGGCTTTGCCCTGCGCATCGTTAGCCGTGATGCGCTCAACGCGAGCCCAATCAACCGCCGCTGAATTCGCGCCCATCGTCGCTTTCGTGTTGCCCGCTACTGGCGTGGCTTCAAACGCGGCAGAGAATTTTTCCAGGGCGATGCCGCCCCACAAATTCGCCGTTGTCGTGAGCCATGCGCCGCGTTGCTGGCGGCTGATGAAGCCATTGGCCAAGCGCGGCATATCGTCTTTCCAACTGGGCTCGTTCATCACCGCCAAAATCAGCCGCGCGGTATTCACATCGCCGCTTTGCATCAGCCACCACCAATAATCATCGCGCTCTGTGCTGAAGATGAGTTTGGTGCCTTGATAGGACAGCCGAGCGCGCAGAATTTGCTGCGCTTCAGCCAGCCTTTCATCTCGCTTAGGGATGTTGCGCGCACGTTGCAAGATTTGCAGCCAATCAATCACCGTATGTGTGGGCCATTGGTTGGGTGCAAGGGTGATGCTGCTGAGTGCGCCATTAACCCATTGCGCGTTGGCATGACCGTAGCGCGAGAGTGCTTCGAGCGCGGCAATTTTTCGCATGTCTAGATCTTTGCGCGGGCTCCAAAAATCGCGCTGGATTTTGCCTTGCACAAAGGCGATCAGGCCACTCTCCATCTTGGCGCGAGATTCATCGGGAATCGTGAACGCAGCATTCAAGCCAGAAGCCTCATGCGTAGCCGAGAGCAAATACGCGGTGAGCACATCGCTGCCGCGATTGCCATCGCCTTGGCGGGGTGGGAAGTAATTGGCCAAACCATCGCCATCTAAATACGTGGGGATTTGCGCAGCCACGGTTTGCCAGAGCTTGGCATCGCGCAGGCCCACGGCTTTGCTGGTTTTTTGCTCTAAGCAAATGAACGGATACTGCGCAAAATAATCACGCACGCCGGGCATGCCCTCCGCCAATTTCGGTTGCAAGGCCAGCTTCAAGCCGCCGCGCTCTGCAAGTGCGCCTGAAGGCAAGGTAGCATCCAACGTGTATGCGCCATCGACTTGCACCAGTGTGGCCTGCTGCACAGTCACAGGCACTGCGGGCACGATGCGCTGGCGAGCTTTGAGTGCGTCACGAGCGCCACCCACAGAATCTTTCGCTTCGATCTCCCACAAAATCGCTTCAAAGCGGCTGAGCGCAAGCTGCGCAGGCGCAGTCACGCTCCACGCCACTTCGCGCGATTCGCCAGCTGGGATGTCAATGTTCTGACTCTTCAATTCAAGCAAAGTAGCGCGGGGGCTGACTTCAACCTTCATCGCCGCCTTGGTCGTGTTGCGCAAAGTAAGCTGCGCTCGGTATTCATCGCCCTCACGCACAAGCGGTGGCAGGCCGCTGATGATTTGCAAATCTTGTGTTGATTTGATCGTGATCTGCCCCGTGCCGAATCTGCTCGTGCCGTGATCTGCCACTGCGACGATTTTGAAAGAAGTGATCGCATCGTTGAGCGGCACATTAACCACAGCTTGCCCATTTGCATCAAGCTGCACTTTCGGATTCCACAACAGCAGCGTATCAAGCAGTTCGCGCGTTTGAGAGCGCCCGCCGCCGCCGCCCGCAGGCACGGCTTTGCGCCCGTAATGCCTGCGGCCAATGATTTCCATTTGTGCAGTCGATGTCTCTACGCCCCAAGCGCGTGGCATGAGCATCGCATCAAGCAAATTCCAAGTGTCATTGCCTGAGAGCTCAAGCAGCGCTTGATCAACAGCGGCCAGCGCCACCTCCGCATTTGCCGCCGGTTTGCCATCCGGCAGCTTCGCGTTGATCGTGATTTTGGCTGTGCCACGAACGGCGTAGCTTGTCTTATCGGCGGTGACTTTCACCTCCAGCGCATTCGCTTTGCTGCCCACGCGTAGCTCAGCCACGCCGAGGCGGAATGCGGGTTTGCTCAAATCAACCAATGCGGTAGGCGCGGTGTATTCCTGCCCCTCCACCCAAAATGCTTGCCACCATTCACGCGGCGCAGAAAATCCCCATTGAAAAAAGCTGTACCAAGGCACTTCTCGCAGCCGCCCTCGGAGCACCAGCGCACTCACGAAAACATTCGGCCCCCAGCTCTCTTCAATCTTCAATTCAATCGTCGGGTCTTGCCCATTAAGCTGCACGACGCGGTGGCTGATGATGCCCTCGCGCTCAATCGTTACCAGCGCTGTGGCAAAACGAAACGGCATGCGCACTTGTAGCTTGGCCGTCTCGCCGGCTGAATAATTTTTCTTCTCAGGCAGCAGATCAATCCGGTCATGATCCTCGCCGCCAAACCACAGCTCGCCTTGCTTGGTGACCCACACGCTGCTGGCTGCTTGAATGGTGTTGCCATCTTTATCTGTAGCGGTGACGATGAGCTCGACTTCGCCAGCCTCGCCCAGCTTCGTGTCGCAAAGCAAAAGCCCACGCGAATCACTTGTGCCATCGCAGACTTTGCCGAGATCTTTGATTTCCGTTTTGTTGTCATAGCTGTAGAAGCCGCCCACCATTCGCTTGCGGCTCGTTGTCGTGATGCGAGCTACTGCATTGACTTGCAGCTTGATACCAGCTTGCGGCTTACCGGTGAGATCAAGCGCTAGCGCTTGGAATTTGATTTTTTGACTCGCGGACGCCCAGCCTTCGGTGCGAATGCCCGCCACCACGGCGGCTGGCCAAAGCGTTTGCGTGGAGCGAATGGTTTGAATCTCGCCATTCGGGTCGGCGTAAGTAGCCTCCAACACAATGTCTTGTGGCTGCTTGGCTTGTGGCAATTTGTCAATTGTGATTTTGCCTCCGCCGGTTTTGTCAAGCGTGATGGGCAGTTTGTCTGCCACGATCTTGCTGTCGCGAGGGCTGACCTGTTCTTCGTCGTCTGACTCATTGCTTTCTTTTTTGTCGCGCTTGCGGGGGGCTTCAAAGCTGTAGGCATCAAAATCCGGATAGCTGAGTGATTTGCCCCGCACCATCGCCGAGACGCGCACCGGCAAGCCGCTGGCCGGCCCGCCTGAGACGTAGTCGATTTGCACCGATGCGGGCAAGGCAGCCGCGCTGACCAAAGGCTTTTTATCAGTCGGCAAAATGCTGCCTTCCAACACGGGCAATCTGAATTCTTCTACGCGAAATTGCGTGGTGCCATAGCTGGTCACGCGATTGTTGCGCCGAGTCGTGTATCGCAAGCTGACCTCGTAGATGCCCAACTTAGCCGCCTGTGGAATCGCAAATGTGTTTTCGCCTGATAGGCCGCCCGTGGCTGTCTTGCGCCACACCAGAGGCTGCTTAAACACCGTGCCCGAGCCTGTATGCGTGATGTGGAGCTCGTTAGGTGACTCGCCCTCAGTCATCACGCCGAAGCCTGTGCCTGTTAAGGTGCGCAGCACATGCTTCATACCCACCGTCTCGCCCGCGCGAAACAAGCTGCGATCAAGAATGGTGTGTGCCGATTCATCGGGAGAGTTGTTTGAAGACGTGCGCAAGTTAAAGCGATAGGGCTCAATGCCGCGCTGCCAATCGCTCCAAGTAAAGGCCATGTCCTGCACGCCATCTGCGCCAGTGTGCCGGGCGCTGATGAAATAAGAGCCAGACTCACCGCCTTCGTCTTTGCTAATGCGTGCGCAATCTGGGGCTTGCGGCGCAATGCCTGTGAGCATCGCCACGCCTTGTTCGTTAGTTCGCCCACTTGCAACGAGCTTGCCATTGCAATCCGATACACGCACATCCGCGCCCGAGACGATTTTTGCTTTATCCAGCGTCGTCACCCAAGCCAGCGAATTCTCGCGCCCGAGTTTGAAATGCACGCCGAGATTAGTCACCAGAGCGGAGGTGCGCACATACATTTTGCGATCCTTGCCGAGCTTCTCATCGAGTAATGCCGCACCGAGGCGTTGCGAAGCAATTTCTACGACATGAAAACCCGGCGAAAGCGGCACGCCCACGACTTCAAACGGCCTCCCCTTTGCTGCATCTGCGCCCTCAGGCTTGGACAACTCTAGTGCGCGCGTAGGCACGCTTTTTCCGAGCAAAGGCGTCTCGCGTGATTCACGGCCTGTATTGTTAGCGCGTTGCACTTTGCGATACCAAGAAATGATCTCAACATCATCTTTGAGCAGCAAATCGCTGATCTCGCCGGCTTGTCGCTTTGGCGCTGATCCCAAACTGAGTGCTTTGACGGGGAGTGCCAATTCCACATTGCGCAGTGTCACGGGCAGCAAAGCCAGCGTAGCTGTCTTATCGGATCCGCGTTCTGCAAAGCGCTCGATCACGCCAAAACTGCTGGCGGCAAATTTGGCTAGCGGCGGCGGGCCGGCAGTGCGTGTCTTAAGCGGAAAGCTGTCCGCATTGCGCAGGGTGCGGCCAGCGGTGTCGGTAAACGCGCTAGGCAGCTCAATGCGCAACTCGGCCTCTTCGGGCAAAGGGGCTTTGAATTGGACACTACTCAACGCATCATCAGCCGCGCCATCTTCCAAAGAGGGCTTGATCGTGTGGGAGCCGTTTTTGAGAACAATGCCTTGCGCTAGTTTCCGTGTGATCGGCGCGGAAAACGACAAGCTCATGGGCAAGATGGGAGAGCAAGCCGCCTGCGCATTCTCTCGCTCGCAGCTAAAGCTTGCCGTAAACGGTTGGCGCACTTGGAAGTCGAAACGCTTTTCGATATTGTTCAATACTGATGCACCATTCACACGTGGCGTCGCAATGCCTTTGCCATAGTGCAGTGAGACTTTTGCATCTGAGCTCAGGCGGCGATTGCATTGCAAAGTAAGGATGCGCAAGGGATCGTTTGCAGCTTCTTTAGCGAGCCCGATGCCTTTAAGTAGCTCGGTGCGCACATCGCCGTCAATGGTTTTAAAGGGCACGCGCTCACCCAAGCCTTGCACATCGCACCAAATATTGCCGCGCAAACTTGCCGGATCGGCAGCGCCGCTGAGGCGCAACACAAAGATCTGCTCTTCATCAACGCGCTGCCCCTCAGATGGCCAGATCCGTTTGACAAACGGCCCACCACTATTAAAAGCATAGCTACTGACGCCCGTAATACGCCGGCCAGTAGGCGATTGGAAGCCAGAATTCACAGCCACGGTACATTTCACGCCAGCGGGCAAATCCTGCTCTAGCTCAAAAGCCCATTCCCGCTCGCTGATCCAGCGCGCGTTGCCTTTGCTGCTGGCTGCATCGGAGCAAGACACGCTTGCTGGAGATGGCGCGCGTGCATCGCCAAAATTCACAGCTGCTTCGTCAAACTTAATCACGACTTGCCGAATCTGCGCCACTTCGCCTTGCGGGGAGACAGACGTGATTTGCAGAGCTTGTGTTGCTGTGCAACTTAATGCTGCGAGCGCGAGTAGCCCCAAGCGTTTAAAGGTGTGGTGTTTGTTGTGCATGTAGATCCTTGTGCAGCAAGGTTACAACAGGTGCATCGTAGTTTTCGTGCAGTAGTTAACGCGTTGTTGGTTACAGTTTGTTAGCGCGGCAAGGCTTGCGCTCGCCGCAGTCGTCGTGATCTCAAAGTGAAGCTCGCGAGCCACGCGGCACTTGCCGCGACGCTGCGCGCCCAAAATCGGCCACGCCAACTGCGACGATCTCAAGCCGATTGTTGGCGCGGAGAGTTCCAATTACAGCGCTCTAAACGCCTTCGCAACTGCGAGCGTTTCACGCGAAGATTTTCATGAAAGCGAACAGGCCGCGAGTGTGAGGCATTTCGCCCGACTGATTTGTCGTATCCCGACCATGAAGGCGGGCGGAATGCCTCACACTCGCAGCCGCTTTATCTAAAACGAAATCTTCCAATCTCAAACGCCGTAAAAAGAAAGAAGTGTCAGGATAGCAAACACTATCAATTCAATAGCACGTTACGCAGTAAATACGCCGGCAAACTGCCCAAAACGCTTAAGAATTATGCGCGCAATGCCAATTCAACCGCCATACCAATATAGCTGCCCGGTGTCATCGCCAACAACCGTTCTTTATCCAAAGCGGGAATCTCCAGCGAACGTATCAGCGCATGCAAATCTTCTCTGCGCACCACCTTGCCGCGCGTGACTTCTTTGAGCTTTTCATACGCGCCAGCCACGTTATAGCGGCGCATCACGGTTTGGATCGGCTCGGCCAACACTTCCCAGCTGGCATCCAAATCAGCCGCCAAAGCCTCCTCGTTCAGCTCCAATTTATTCAGGCCCACCAGAAGCGATTGGTGCGCCAACACCGCATAGCCCAGCGCCACACCCATGTTGCGCAGCACCGTGCTGTCGGTCAAATCACGCTGCCAGCGAGAAATGGGTAGCTTTTCTGAGAGGTGGCGCAGCAGCGCATTGGCCAATCCTAAATTGCCCTCGGCATTCTCAAAATCAATCGGGTTGACTTTGTGTGGCATGGTCGATGAGCCAATCTCGCCAGCTTTCAGGCGCTGCTTGAAATAGCCCAGCGAGATGTAGCCCCACACGTCGCGGGAGAAATCAATCAGGATCGTGTCCGCCCTTGCAGTAGCGTCAAACAGCTCAGCCATGTAGTCATGCGGCTCGATTTGGATGCTGTAGGGCTGAAAGTTGAGCGCTAAATCCTTCTCAATCACTCGCCGCGAGAAAGCTTCCCAATCAATCTCAGGGTAAGCCGCCAGATGCGCATTGAAATTGCCGACCGCGCCATTCATCTTAGCCAGCAGCTTCACGCTGGCGATGCGCTCGCGCGCCGCCTGCAATCGCACCAGCACATTGGCGAATTCTTTGCCCACGGTGGTAGGCGTCGCAGTTTGCCCATGGGTGCGGCTGAGCATGGGCACAGCAGCAAACTGCTTGGCCATCTCACGCAGTTTGGTGATCAATGCATCCAAACCCGGTAGCAGCACGTGTTCGCGGGCGCTTTGCAGTTGCAGCGCGTGCGATGTGTTGTTGATGTCTTCGCTGGTGCAGGCGAAATGCACATATTCAGCCGCCTTCTCTAATTCCAAATGTCCTTTGAATTGCGCCTTGATCCAATATTCCACAGCCTTCACATCGTGGTTGGTGGTTTTTTCAATGTCTTTGATCGCTTGCGCATCGCTCTCGGAAAAATTCACGACCATCGCATAGAGATGCGCCCGGGAAGCGGCATGAAGCGGCGCAAATTCTGGCAAGCCCGCATCCGACAACGCAACAAACCAAGCCACCTCCACTTGCACGCGCCGATGCATGTAGCCCAGCTCGCTCATGAGCGGGCGCAACGCGGCGAGCTTGCCGCCATAACGGCCATCCAGCGGCGAGAGAGCATTGATCGGGCTGAGTTGCGAGGCGGAGGGTGCTTGGAG
>JAYUSD010000116.1:0-22517 GCA_043755865.1 Variovorax sp.
ATTTCTTCATGATGAGATGGAGCGCTTCAAGCCGCATTTGATCGTAAGCATCCACGCGCCGTATGGCGTGCTCGATTTTGATGGCCCCACGGCGCCGCCTGCCAAGCTCGGGCGGCTCTATCTCGATCAAGTGGGCATCTTCCCGGGCAGCTTGGGCAACTACGGCGGTGTCCACAAAGGCATGCCGGTGGTGACCATTGAGCTGCCCAGCGCTTTTCGCACACCGCTCAATTCTGAGATGCGGCAAATGTGGCTCGATTTGGTGCGTTGGATGAGCGAACGCTTGCTCAGTAAACCAGACTCACCCGCTCAGCGCAAAGCCAGCAGCCCCTGACAGAACACTGAACATACGCAAATGAGTGCAGGTAAACCCGCTTTCAGAAACTACTGCGTTGTCAAAGAATCAAACAAAGCTTAAACAAACAAGATTTTGGATTTTTTAACATGAAACGCATACCTCCAGTCTGGCTTGCTATCCGCCTATTCGTGTGCCTCAGCTTCTTGGCAAGCCCAGTTTTTGCTCAAACCACCACCTTCAAAGTTGGCATCATTGGCCCTCTTACTGGTGCATCTGCTGACTTTGGCATCCCATTGCTGAACGGCATCAAGCTCGCAGTCGATGAGATCAACGCTGTCGGTGGCTATTTGGGTAAGCCGCTTGAGCTGATCATCAAAGACGACAAAGCCAATCCGGATGAAGGCTTAAAGCAATCCCAGGCTTTGATAGCAGAACAGGTCAAAGTGGTGGTGGGATTTTGTAATACGGGCGTAGCGGCGAAATCGCTCGATGTGTTTCAGACTGCGCAAATCCCTTTGATCATTCCTTGCGCTACGGGCTCACCGCTAACTGCAAAATTCCCCGCACCACAAAGCTATATTTTTCGCACCTCGGCCAAAGACGCGATTCAAGCGCCCTTTGTTGTAGAAGATATTGTCAAACGTGGCTGGAGCAAGGTGGCGATCTTTGCCGATAAATCCGGCTACGGCGAAGCCGGGCTGCAAGACGTGCTTAAAGCGCTCGATGCCAAAAGCATCAAGCCAGTGTATGTAGCTCGGTTTGATGTGGGCGTGAAGGATTTAAGCGACGAGATGAAAGCCGCTAAAGCCGCTGGCGCAGATGTTGTCTTCAGTTACACCGTGGGCCCCGAAAATGCAGTGATCGCAAAGGCAAAGCAGGCGATTGGCTGGAAGGTATCGCAGGTCGGTGCGTGGCCGCTGTCGTTTCCATTTTTCTTAGACGGTGCAAAAGAAGCCGCAGAAGGCGCGCTCATGGCGCAAACGTTTATCGCCGAACCAAGCAATGAGCGCCGAGCTTCTTTCCTCAGCGCATACGCTCGCAAATACCAAAGCAAACGCATCGCCGTGCCGATGGCTGCTGCGCAGGGCTACGACGCGATGTATATCCTGATGTATTCGCTGTTCAACCTGCGGGATGGCAACACATCCGGCCCAGCCATCAAAGCCGCGCTAGAAAACATGCCGCGCGTGTATTACGGCGTCGTGGCCACCTACGACAAGCCATTTTCTGCCGCTGACAAAGATGCGCTCACGGCCAATATGCTGGTGATGGGGCAAGTAAAAAATGGCTTGATTACCTTCGCCTATCCCGAAGATGCCAAGCGCAATTTGATCGTGCAGCGCAAGAAATAATGCTATAAATTACATAGCATACTACGTATATTCTATGCCGGCTACATGCCTATTTTGCTTAAAAACGTGCTTAGACTAGCTGCCAAGCCAGTGCTTCGCCACCGCGCAAGGGCTTGAGCTCGGCGTTGCCGAAAGCAATGGTCTCGGGCAATGTCCAAGACTGCTTTGCCAAGGTGATTTTCTCAAGGTTGCGCGGCAAGCCGTAAAAATCTGCGCCATGAAATGATGCAAAGCCTTCGAGTTTGTGCAAAGCGCCGGCCGCTTCAAATGCCTCGGCATACAGCTCAATCGCAGACAGTGCGGTATAGCAGCCCGCGCAGCCGCTGGCATGCTCTTTCAAATGCGCGGGATGCGGCGCGCTGTCTGTGCCGAGGAAGAATTTACTTGAGTCGCTGATGGCCGCTTGCACAAGCGCGATGCGATGCGTCTCTCGCTTCAATACAGGCAGGCAATAGTAATGCGGGCGCACGCCGCCAGTAAACATCGCATTGCGGTTGTAGAGCAAATGATGCGCGGTGATCGTGGCAGCAGTGTGCTCATCCGCTTGCGCCACATATTGCGCTGCTTCTTTCGTCGTGATGTGCTCAAACACGATTTTGAGCTCAGGAAAATCTCTGCGCAATGGGATGAGCTGCGTGTCTATGAACACCGCTTCACGATCAAACAAATCAATCTCGGGACTGGTGACTTCGCCATGCACGAGCAGCAAAATACCTTCGCGTTGCATGGCTTCTAATGTCTTGTAGGTCTTGCGCAAATCGGTCACGCCAGCATCGCTGTTGGTGGTTGCGCCCGCAGGGTAGAGCTTGAGCGCCACCACGCCGGCGTCTTTCGCTTTTCTGATCTCATCAGGCGGCGTGTTGTCTGTCAAATAAAGCGTCATCAAAGGCTCAAACTGCATGCCCTTATTCGCGTCTTTAGGCACAGCAGCGGCGATGCGCTGTTTGTAGGCCAAAGCCAGCGCCGCCGTAGTCACAGGCGGCCGCAGATTCGGCATCACGACAGCACGAGCAAACTGCGCCGCCGTGTGCGGCACCACCACGCTAAGCGCATCGCCATCGCGCAAATGCACATGCCAATCGTCGGGGCGGGTCAGGGTGATTGAACTGGTGAGTTGTTGAGTCATGGCTGTATTGTCGCAAACCGAAGGAGGCCTCTTTTTTAGGCCAATGCGATACAATAAACAAAATGTATCTTTTTGGAGAAAGATGATGGCTTTGTCTTTGCGCTTACCTTTGCCTATTGAGGCTCAAATTGCAGGTTTGAGTGCGCGCGCTGGTATTTCTAAATCCGCATTGATTGTGCGCAGCATCGAGGAATATCTCAATCGCCATGCGCAGCCCAGCGCTTTTGAATTGTATGAAGAGGTGATGCGCGAATCTTCGAGAAAAACCAGTGACATTTCTGCTGACGCAGCGGCAGTGGATGCGCGGCCACACAAGCAAACAGTGCGTGCCGCAGTGCGCGCTAAACAGGCGCGGCGTGTTGCGGCGTCGGCAACCCAACGCGTGCTTAAGAAAACCGCATGAAAGTACTGGCCGACACGGGGTATTTTGTCGCGCTGTTTCGCCCCAAAGACCACCACCATGCGCGCTGCAAAGTTTTTTTTGCTGATTTTCAGGGACAAACCGTCACGACTTGGGCCGTGTTCACTGAGGTCTGCTTTCTGCTCACGCACCATCAGCAAAAAGCGTTTTTTGCTTGGGCATCAAAAGCGCAAGCCTTGAATCATCTGTGCATTGAAGCGCCGCCGGCTCTTGCGGTGGCCGAGCTATGGGCTTTGATGGACAAGTACGAAGAGCTGCCCATGGATTTTTGCGATGCATCGCTTGTTTATTTGGCGACACATTTGAAGATTCGCCATATGGCAACCATCGATAAACGAGACTTCACGGTGTACCGGCTCCCCGGCCAGCAGCGGTTTGTGCACGTTTTGGAGCAGTATCCATAAAGTAAAAAGCCGCCAGACATTTATCTGGCGGCTTGATTCAGCAAGCGTGCAACGCAATCAGTTATGGAGGATCTTTGACAGAAACTCTTTCGTGCGCTGCTGGCGGTTTTCTGGGTGATTGAAGAACTCGTCTTTGTTGCAGTCTTCCAAAATATTGCCGCCCACATCAATAAAGATCACGCGGTTGGCCACTTTGCGCGCAAAGGCCATCTCATGCGTGACCACCATCATCGTCATGCCCTCGTTGGCCAGCTTGACCATCACATCCAGCACTTCGCCGACCATCTCGGGATCAAGCGCAGAAGTCGGCTCGTCAAACAGCATCACGATCGGATCCATGGAGAGCGCGCGCGCAATGGCAACGCGTTGCTGCTGGCCGCCTGAGAGTTGGCCGGGGAATTTATCTTTGTGTGCCATCAAGCCCACGCGATCCAGCATTTTTAGGCCGCGCACTTTCGCTTCATCTTCGGTGCGATTGAGCACTTTGATTTGTGCAATCGTGAGGTTTTCCGTCACGGAGAGATGCGGGAACAACTCAAAATGCTGAAACACCATGCCCACTTTGGAGCGCAGCTTGGGCAGATCAGTTTTGGGATCGTGCACGCCTACGCCGTCGACCCAGATCTCGCCCTCTTGAATGGGCTCAAGTGCATTGACAGTTTTGATCAGCGTAGATTTACCTGAGCCTGAAGGCCCGCAAACTACCACGACTTCGCCTTTGTTGATTTTGGTCGAGCATTTATTGAGAACTTGGACTTTGCCATACCACTTGGATGCGTTTTTAATTTCAATCATGAATGTTTCCTTAAATCGTGTGCTACAAAATTAATAGCTGTTAGCGCAGTATTAATGCCGGCTAGAGCCATATTTCTTATAAATTATCGAATAATCTGGATTTTTTGCTGCAGTCTGCGCGCGGCGTATGAAAGCGCCAAGCACATGAAGAAATACACCACAGCGGCCAGCAAATAAGCCTCCACCGGGCGACCATAGTTTTTACCCGCAGTCTCAAAGCCCTTGAGCATGTCATACGCGCCAATGGCATACACCAAAGACGTGTCTTGAAACAAGATGATGGTCTGCGTGAGGAACACCGGCAGCATGTTGCGAAAAGCCTGCGGCAAGATCACGATGCGCATATTTTGGCTGTACGTCATGCCTACTGCTTGGCCCGCATGAATCTGGCCGCGCGGGATCGACTGAATGCCGGCGCGCACGATCTCAGAAAAATAAGCAGCTTCAAACGCAATAAACGTGATGATCGCGCTCAGCTCTGCACCCAAAGGGCGGCCAATGGCAAACGGAATGATCAGGAAAAACCACAGCAGCACCATCACAAGCGGAATGGAGCGCATGGTGTTGACATAAGCCGCAGCGGGAATATCCAGCCATGGCTTGCCCGAGAGGCGCATGAGCGCTAAAAAAGTGCCCAGAATAATGCCGCCAACGGTAGCCACCACGGTGAGCCAAATACTGAAGAAAAAGCCTTTGGTCACGAAGGGGCCAATGACGCTCCAGTCAAAGAAGGTGAGATCTAAATTTCCCATGATCAGTGTCCTCCACCCATGCCGCCAGCCGCTACAAAGCCGGGCACGCGAGCTTTCTTTTCAATGAATCCCATCACACGATTAACCGTTAAGGCCGAGATCATGTACAAAACCGTGACCGCCAAATACATTTGAATTGGCGCAGAAGTCTCTTCCCCTGATTGACGTGCAAAAAAGGTGAGCTCGGCAATCGACACAGCAAATGCGACGGAAGAATTTTTGATGATGTTCATCGACTCAGAAGTGAGCGGCGGAATCACAATACGCAGCGCCATCGGCAGCAGCACATAGCGGTAGGTTTGCGGCGTGGTAAAGCCCACAGCCATGGCGGCATAGCGCTGGCCACGCGGCAGCGCTTGGATACCCGAGCGCACCTGCTCGCTCACACGAGCAGAGGTGAAGAAGCCAAGCGCGAGAACAACGAGTACTACCGATGGCACTGTTTTGAGCACCGGAAATATCGCCGGGATCACAAAATACCAGAGGAAAATTTGCACCAAGAGCGGGATGTTGCGAAACAGCTCCGTCCAAGCATTGCCAAGGCGCACCAGCCACGGCGAATTAGGCAGCGTACGCAGCGTGCCCATCAGCAAGCCCATGCTGAGCGCGACAATCAGCGCAAGCGCAGACACGGAAAGCGTCCAGCCCCAAGCAGACATGATCCAATTAAGATAAGTCTGATCGCCACCCTTGCCAAAGCAGCCGGCGATGATGTCGCCCGTTGTGGTCTCTTTACAGAAAACCTGCCAGTCCCAAGCCATAGTTGCTCCTCTCGTTATATGTATTCGGTGTTCAGTTGCATGCTGTTGTATCACGCCCGCAGAAAAAACAAAAGCCAAAAAAAATCAAAAAACCCCGCTGCAACAAGCCGCGAGCGGCATCGTTGGAGCGGGGCTTGCAAGACTCGCGCCAGAATTACTTCTTGGCGTATTCTTCCATTGGCTTGTCGTTAGGTGTGGCCCAAGCCGTCTTGGTGCTCTCAGACAGAGCCAAACCGACGCGGGTGTTTTTCGGAGCGATAGGTTGCATAAACCATTTGTCCCACAGTTTGGCCATGTCGCCCGACTTCACCAAGCCAGCGATCACGTCGTTGCCCAACTTTCTGAAAGTGGCATCATCTTTGCGGATCATGATCGCGATGGGCTCTACAGACAGTACTTCACCAACGATCTTGAAATCAGCAGGTGTTTTGGCTGAAGCGATGTTGCCGGCCAGAATCGAGCCGTCCATCACGAAAGCGTCAGCACGGCCAGTCTCGAGCAGCAAGAAGCTGTCCGCGTGGTCTTTGCCAAACACTTCTTTGAAGTCGACGCCTGTGGCACGCTCATTTTTACGCAGCGTTTGCACCGAGGTGGTGCCGGTGGTGGTGGCCACGTTTTTGCCATTGAGCTGAGCAATCGCGGTGATGCCAGAGTTGGATTTCACAGCAAAGCGCACTTCTTCCACGAAGGTGGTGTTTAGGAAGCTCACGTCTTTTTGACGTGTGGCGTTGTTGGTGGTCGAGCCGCACTCGATGTCTACCGTGCCGTTTTGCACGAGTGGGATGCGGTTTTGTGAGGTGACGGACTGATATTTCACTTCTACTTTTTTGCCCACTTGTTTTTCCAGCTCAGCCAAAATGCGCGAGCACACTTCAACATGGAAGCCGGTGAACTTGCCATCACCTAAGGTGTATGACAGTGCGCCAGACGATTCGCGCACGCCCATGGTCACGACGCCAGAGGCTTTGACCTTGTCGATGGTGGATGCGACTGCTGCGGCTGGTGCTGCTGCGGGTGCTGTCGTTTGTGCCATGGCTGCGCCAGTAGCGATTGCGGATACGGCCAAGGCCAAGATTTGCTTTTTCATCAATTTCTCCTTAGAAACAAAAGCGGATAGATATACGGGAAACTTAACAACGTGATTGTAAAAAATCGGCTCTGCGGGTATTCCCGCGAGTTGAAGGTTTATACGGGTTTTACTGATGCATTTCTTGCATGCGCTTAAAACGGAACAACATCTGTGGGGTATTTCCAAAAGTCACGCAACAAGTAACTGACGGGCAAGTTTAGCGAGGTGTTGTTGGGCGGAATGGGCGCGGCAAACCATTTGTCGTAGATCGCATAAATCTCGCGCGAGCGAATCATGCGCTTCATTTCGTCATCCACCAATTTTTTGAATTCAGGATCGTTTTTGGGCAGCATGATAGCCAGCGGCTCGGTGGTGAGAAATTTGCCCACCACTTTTAAAGCTTTTGGATTGGGGCGATTGGCGGCTAAGCCGTAGAGCAACACATCGTCCATCACAAAAGCATCGGCCTCGCCTTTTTCGACCATTTCTACGGCTTTGGCATGATCCGGGGCTTCTAAGATTTTCAGGGCCATCAGGCGTTCGCGGTTGGCGGATTCAACGGCTTTCAGCGGCGTCGTACCCTTGGTGGAGACAACCGTTTTGCCCTGTAAATCTTCTAGGCGCTCGGCTTTGCTGCCAGCTTTCACCAGCATCCGTGCACCGGTAATGAAATGCGGCACAGTAAAGGCCACTTTCTCGCGGCGCTCTTTGTTGTTGGTCGTCGATCCGCATTCCATATCGGCCTTGCCCTCGGCAATCGAGGGAATTCGGTTAGCCGGCGTGACCATCAAAAATTGAATGCCGTCATCACCCTTGGCGCCCATTTTTTTGCGCACCGTCTCGGCCAGTCGAATGCACAGGTCAAGTGCGTAACCCACGGGCTTTTTATTGCCATCCAGATACGAAAATGGCACGGAGGATTCGCGATGCGCGATCACGATTTTTCCGCCGCTCTTAATGCGATCAAGCACCGGGCCGCTTTGTGCCCAACCCACGCTCTGGCTTGCAGCAAGCGCAAAAGAGACCAACGATAAAAAAAGAAGCGATTTGCGTTTCATAAACACACCTTGATGAATTGGCTTTAGTTTGTTACAGGAAGCGTGCCAAGCGTTAGAGGGTTTTCGCCACAATCAACACGATTGTGCGGTGGGTGGACAAGCGCGTGAGGCGGGCTTAGGCCGCGCGTTCAAGGGGTGCTAGTGGCTGCGTCAGCTTGGCAGGCACGAGCAGCTCTTCCATCTGCGCTTTGCTCAGGATGCCCAATGACTCGGCCACTTCGTCAATTGGCAGGCCCGTCGCAATCGCGGTTTTGGCAATCAGGGCGGCTTTCTCGTAGCCGATGATCGGGTTCAGTGCAGTCACGAGCGTCACCGATTCGCGTACGCGTTTTGCCAGCAACTCGCGGTTGGGCTCAATGCCCGCTACGCAATTGGCTTGCAGCGTGAGGCAGGCTTGCGACAGATGCGAGATGCTTTTGAAGAGGCTCCAGCCCATGATCGGCTCAAAAGCGTTGAGCTGCAATTGCCCTGCCTCTGAGGCCATCGTGATCGTCATGTCGTTGCCAATCACTTCAAACGCCACTTGGTTCATCACCTCCGGAATCACCGGGTTGACCTTGCCCGGCATGATAGAGCTGCCAGCCTGTCGAGCAGGCAACTTGATGTCGCCAAAGCCGGCTTGCGGGCCGCTGGAGAGCAAGCGCAAATCGTTGCAGATTTTGCTGAGCTTGCAGGCAATGCGTTTCAACACGCCTGAGAGCTGCACGAATGCGCCGGTATCTTGCGTGGCTTCAACCAAGTTAAAAGCCTTCTTCACAGGAATTTTGCTTTCCTCCGCAAGATAAGCGCAGGCCATGTCTGCGTAGCCTGCTGGCGCATTGATGCCGGTGCCAATGGCTGTTGCGCCGAGGTTGATTTCTTCGATCAAGCTTCTCGCCTCGCGCAGGCGCAGCAGGTCTTCTTCCAGCATCACAGCATACGTGGAGAATTCTTGCCCCAAAGTCATCGGCACGGCATCTTGCAGTTGCGTGCGGCCAATCTTCAAGATGTCTTTAAACTCATCCGCCTTGGCCGCGAAACCTTTTTGGAGAATGTCCATAGAACACAGCAAACGGTCAATGCCTGTCCAAAGCGCAATCCGCACAGCGGTGGGATACACATCATTGGTGCTTTGCGAGGCGTTGACGTGATCATTTGGGTGCAATACGTCGTAGCGACCTTTCTCAAATCCCAATTTCTCTAGCGCGATATTCGCAATCACTTCGTTGGCATTCATGTTGGTCGATGTGCCCGCGCCGCCTTGGATCACATCCACCACAAATTGATCGCGGTAATTGCCGGCAATGAGTTCGTTGCAAGCCAAAATAATCGCCGCTGTGCGCTTGCGATCCAGTGCGCCCAAATCAGCATTGGCGCGAGCCGCCGCTTTTTTTACCAAACCAAAAGCGCGGAGCAGATCCGGCATGGCCGAGATCGGTGTGCCAGAAATCGGGAAATTTTCAAGTGCGCGAGCGGTGTGAACACCCCAGTACGCCTGAGCAGGAATTTGCTTCTCGCCCAGGAAATCATGTTCTGGGCGGGTAAGAGCAAGCTTGGCAGCGGCTTGCGCAGCTTGCATGGCGGTGGTGGCGGTGGAGTTGATCATTCGCTTAAATTTCAGCGCATCCGAAGGGACGGCATAGAAGCGAACTGTAGAAGCTTGAAGCAAAAGAAGCCAATGCTATTTGCGTGGCGCTTTATGCAATTAATCTATGAGGACGAATCCATGCATTAGATGCATCATTAAATCCCGGGATTTACCCTGACGATTTGCTCTTATTGGCATGGCCTAGCGAAGGTTTGTTGGTGTCGACCAAATATTCCCAGAGCACCTGCGCTGTGCGTTTGACCGGGCGTTGGCTTTCGCTCTTTGCCTCTTTGTTGGCTTCGCGCAAGCTGGGCTTTTCGCGGTAAGCGCGGATTTCCATGGTCATTTGCATTTCGCCGCCCGCGCCCACTTGCGCATCAGCAGCCACCAAGCGCTTGGCGCGCAGCTCTTTTTTCACAGCGCTGTGCGGCAAGAAGGCGATGCCGTGGCCCTCGAGCGCCATGGCCTTCAAGCCCTCGGCCATATCGGTCTCGTACACGCGATCCAAATGCACGGGCTGCGGCGCGGCTTTGAGGATGCCATCGACCACGCGGCCAAGATAGGCGCCGGGCGCATAGCCAAGATAGGGCAGCGGTGTGGCGGCGCGGCCAGGTAAGTTGAAGATGGGCTGGCCTTGGCTGTCTGCTTGCGAATACGGCGCAATGACTTCCGTGCCCAAGCTCACAAATTCATAGCGAGCCGGGTCGAGCTGGAGAGGCTGCGAAGCGTGGTGATAGACGATCAGCACATCGCAACTGGCCTCGACCAAGCGCATCGCCGCATCATGCACATTGAGCGCAATCAAGCGGCTTTTCATGGGGCCAAAGCGCGTGCGCAGAGTGGTGAGCCACGTGGGAAAAAAGGTAAAGGCCAGTGTGTGCGGCACGGCGAATTCAATCACATCTTGCCCAGCGCTTGAGTGCGCGCGCAGCATCGCGCGGGTCGATTGCAGGCCTTGCAGGGTGTCAAGCGCTTGGGAATACAGGGTCTGGCCGGCGGGCGTGAGGCTGGTGGGATACGAGCTTCTGTCGACAAGATCGGTGCCGGCCCACGATTCGAGGGATTGAATGCGCCGCGAAAAAGCGGGCTGCGTTACATGGCGCAACTGGGCGGAGCGGCTGAAACTGCGCGTCTCTGCCAAGCTCACAAAATCTTCAAGCCATTTGGTTTCCATGTGAGCAATTATGTCTGCCAGCATAGGTATGCAAAATTCGCATTTACCCTGCTACATAATTAATAGCGCTCCGCGCAATAGATACGCCGGCTACATGCCTAAAATGCTTCAGAATAAGCGAAAACCGAGGCGAATCAGAGAAACACAACACAAGCTCCATATGAACACCCCCACCGACACCGCCTGTTCCACGATGCCAAACTGGCACAATCAAAACCGGTTTTGAAACTTCAAAAAAAACAAATATGTCGATCCAAGCCCTCGCTGATTCTCTCGGGATTTCTATTTCCACCGTCTCGCGCGCGCTCAATGGCTATACCGATGTGAGCGCTGCGACGCGGCAGCGTGTGTTTGATGCCGCCAAGGCGATGCAATATTCGCCGCATCCAGTGGCGCATCGCTTGGCCACCGGCAAGACCGGTGCAGTGGCCATCCTCAATCCATCGCGAGCGGGCCAAGCGATTGATGGCAGCGCCGCGTATTTGCACACGGGCGTGGTGCAGGTGCTGCGCGAACACAAATACTTCGTGCTTTCGTTGACTTTGCCCGCTGGAGAGGATGAATTGCCGGAGCTACACAGGCTTTTGGCTGCGCGCTTGGTCGATGGGGTGGTGCTCACGCGCATGCGCACAGACGACAGCAGAGTCAGTCTGCTGCAAAGCAGAAACATCCCTTTCGTCACCCACGGCCGCACGCTTGCCAACGCGCCGCACGCTTGGGTGGATATTGATCAAGCTGGCGGGGCAGAGCAGGCCACACGCGCATTGATTGAGCTGGGGCATCGCCGCATTGCATTCATCAATGGCGCGGCGCAGATGACATTTGCGTTTTTGCGTGCGCAAGGTTTTCGCACTGCTTTGGCGCAGGCCAAGCGCCCGCTGGCCGACTGCCCTGTGCACAACACCGATTTGACGGGCGCGGCAGGTCGGCAAGTGGCGTCGCAATTGCTGGCGCAAAGCCCATCAGAGCGCCCCACGGCTTTTCTTTGCGCCACCGATGCACTGGCGCTGGGCGTGATGGCGGCGGTGCGCGAGGCGGGGCTGCAAGTCGGGCGCGATGTGTCAGTGCTGGGGCATGGAAACACCGAGGCCGGACAGTTGTGTGATCCGCCGCTGGCCAGCATGGAGCATGATCTTTTGGTGCATGGCAATCGTATTGCTCAATTGCTGCTGCGTGTGATCGCCGGTGAAGACGGCGCTGATTTGCACCACATACAAACGCCTCATTTGTTGCTGCGAGCCACGGTGGCGGCTGCACCGGCTGCATTGGCTTGAGGCGCAATGTGGACAGGGGTGTTTTAAGCAGTAAGCGCTGACGGCTAGGGCATCGCATAATCCGCGCATGCAAACATCTGCCCCCCATTTTCACGCCTGTATTGATATCGGCGGCACAAAAGTAGCCGTCTCGCTTGCTGATGATCAATCCTTCCTCACGCGCACGCTGCATGCGCGCATCGCCGAGCCCACGGCAAAGCTTGGCGCAAATGATGCGCTTGCGGAGCAATCCCTTCGTTTGATCGACGCGTGTCTTACGCAGATGAATGCACAGCGCAGCCAAGTGGCCAGCGTAGGCATCTCTAGCTGCGGCCCTTTTGTATTGAACCAAGGCAGGGTCGAGCTGGCTGCGCCCAATATTTGCGGCGGCTTGGCAGGCAAGGCGCGCGGTTTGCCCAACGATTGGCAAACCGCTAAGTTGGAAGCGCCGATTGCTGCGATTTATCCGAATGTGCGCGTAGAAAACGATTGCATCGGCGCATTAGAAGCCGAGCGCCGATGGGGCGCTTTGCAGGCCATCAGCAACAGCGCCTACGTGACGTGGAGCACCGGCATCGGCATGGGCCTGTGTGTGGATGGGCATGTGTTGCGCGGCAAAAATGGCAATGCCGGCCATGCAGGGCATATGTTTGTGAGCGACAATAATGATGCGCTGTGCGGCTGCGGCAATATCGGCGACTTGGAAGGCTTGGTGGCGGGCAACGCGATAGAGCGGCGCTTCAAAAGCGATGCCGCTACTTTATTCATAGCATACCGCGCAGGAAATACGCCGGCTATTGACCATATTCATGCCCTATGCCGAGATATGGGACGCGCTTTGTACAACCTGATCATCACGCTCGATTTAGAGCGCATCAGCTTGGGCGGTAGCGTGTTTTGGCATAACCAAGATATTATTTTGCCGCTGCTACGGCGCGAGATCACCGGCAAACTGCCATCGCTGACAGATGGCTGTGAGCTTGTACCTGCTGGGCTGGGCTTGCAAGTGGGCGATATGGGTGCGCTGGCTTTGACGCGTGCAAACGCGCCAGCCAAGCTACACCGCTAAAAGCACCCAAATTACTCAGACGCTGATTGCTGCAAGGCCCACATCGCTGCATAGCGGCCATGCTGCGCAAGAAGGGCAGCATGCGTGCCGCGCTCGATGATGCGGCCGGCGTCCAGCACCAAGATCTCATGCGCATCGACGACTGTTGACAAGCGATGCGCGATCACCAATGTGGTTTTGTTGGCGGACACACCTTGCAGCTCAGCTTGGATGGCGCGTTCGTTGGTGGTGTCGAGTGCTGAAGTGGCCTCATCAAAAATCAAGATCGGCGGGTCTTTCAGCAAGGTGCGGGCAATCGCCACGCGCTGCTTTTCTCCGCCGGAGAGCTTGAGGCCGCGCTCGCCGACCATCGTCTCGTAGCCTTTGGGTGTGGACGATATGAAATCGTGGATACGCGCAGCTCTTGCGGCTTCGCGCACCTGCTCACCTGTGGAGCCCGGTTTGCCATAAGCAATGTTGTATTCCACCGTGTCGTTAAACAATACGGTGTCTTGCGGCACGATGCCGATGCTGGCTCTAACGCTCGATTGCGTGAGTTGTCGCAGATCTTGACCATTGATTTGGATGCTGCCCGATTGAATATCGTAGAAGCGATATAGCAAACGAGCAAGCGTAGATTTACCTGAGCCGCTCGCACCCACCACAGCAACTGTTTTACCTGCGGGAATTTCAAAGCTCACACCATGCAAGATCGGCCGGTCAGTCTCGTAGGAGAAATTCACATTGTCGAATTTTATGGAGGGCGATGCTATTAATTGCAGAGCACTTGCCGCAGGAGAATCGGCCACTTCCCGCTCTTTTTCCATCAAGACAAACATCTTGTCCAGATCGGTGAGGCTTTGTTTGATCTCGCGGTAAATCACGCCGAGAAAACCCAAGGGGATATAGAGCTGGATCATGAAGGCATTGACCATCACCAGATCACCCAAGGTCATGCGGCCCTCCACCACGCCTTGCGTTGCGCGCCAAAGCATGCACACCAGCGCCACTGCGATGATGAGCTGTTGGCCCGTGTTAAGTAGGGAGAGGGAAGTTTGCGATTTGATGCGAGCTTGGCGATACTTGAGCAAGCTCTCGTCGTAGCGCTTGGCCTCATACGCTTCGTTGTTGAAGTATTTCACAGTCTCGTAGTTGAGGAGCGAATCTACAGCACGGGTGTGAGCACCTGAATCAGCTTCGTTGGCCTGAATGCGATATTTGGTGCGCCACTCGGTCACCAGCACAGTGAAAGTGATGTAAATAACCAAGGCTGATAGTGTGATGATGGCAAACCACACATCGAATTTCACGGCAAGAATCGTGAGCACCAGCGCCACTTCAATCAGCGTAGGAATGATGGAATACAGCGAATACGAGATCAGCGATTCAATGCCGCGCACTCCGCGCTCGATATCGCGCGTCATGCCGCCGGTTTGGCGCTCTAAATGAAAGCGCAGCGAGAGCGCGTGCAAATGCTTGAAGGTTTGCAGCGCGATAGATCGCGTTGCGCCTTGCGTGGCTTTGGAAAATACCAACTCTCGCAACTCGGTAAACAAGCTTGTCGATAAGCGCAACAAGCCATAGGCCAGCAAAAGCCCCATGGGCACCACCAGCATGGCTTGCGCACTGCCCGGCTTAAAGCTCATGCTGTCGACCAGCTCTTTGAGCAGCAGCGGCACGCCCACGTTAGCCATTTTCGCGCCCACCATGAAGGCCAGCGCAGCGGCCACGCGCCATTTGTATTCGAGCAAATAAGGCAGCAGGCGCTTGAGCGTGGTCCAGTCAGAGCGCTCGGGGCTGGGGGCAGAGTTTGTGGCCGAGTTAGAGGTGTGGATTGGGGCTACGGGAGGAGCAGAAGGGCTAAGTGATCGCATCAGGGGTGTGTCGGTAATATCATTGGGTTTTGTATCTAGATTGTGCCTATGTCCGCAAACCCAAGTCAAACTGCTGTATCGAGTGCTGTTCCCACTGGCATCGCTGTCAGCTTACCTACCGAAGTTACGGTGAACTCACTTACCGAAACAACTGTGAGCTTACCTACCGAAACAACGGTGAGCTTACCTACCGATAAGGAGCTCGTGCTCAAAGTCATATCTATGCCAGGCGACAGCAATGCCAATGGCGATATTTTTGGCGGATGGGTGATGGCGCAGGTCGACTTGGCTGGCTCGGTGATCCCGGCGCGTATCGCGAAGGGGCGCATTGCTACGGTGGCAGTCAATGAATTTTTATTCAAGCAGCCCGTCAAGGTAGGCGATTTGCTGAGTTTTTATGCGGAAGTGATCCGCATCGGCAACACGTCAGTCACCGTGCATGTGGAGGTGTATGCGCAGCGACTGCGGCAAGCAGACGAGATCGTGAAAGTGACTGACGCAAATCTCACCTATGTCGCGATTGATATGGAAGGCAAGCCGAGGCCACTGCCGAAAAGCTGATCAGTGTGCGATCAGCTGTTGAAGTGATCAAACGAGGCGAAATCGTTGGCTACAAGCTCGCCATTTGCTTCGCGCACGCGCAGGCCACGCTCGTTTTGCATGCAGCCGATGCGAGTGATCTGGGTTTGCGCAGACTTTGCGGCGCTTTGCACAGCGTCGCGCTGCGCTTGTGAGGCGGTGAAGACGAGCTCGTAGTCATCACCGCCTGCAAGGATCATTTTCCTTAAGAAATTTAGATCAAAAGGGCTGCTAGCCGGCAAGAAATTAGCGCGGAGTGCTATTGAATCTATAGTATCCAAAGCGATCTCTGCGCCTAAGCCGCTGGCACTTAATATATGAGCCAGATCGCCTAGCAGCCCATCGCTCACATCAATTGCACTGCTTGCGATGCCGCGCAGCGCCATACCGAGTGCCACGCGCGGCGTGGGCCGCTCCATGCGCGCGCGGGTGAGAGCAAAAGCCTCTTCAGACAGAGAAATCGTGCCACGAAAGGCTTCCAACGCCAGCCGCGCTTGGCCGGGCAGGCCGCTGACATAGATATCGTCAGCCGCTTTCGCGCCGGTGCGCAGCAAGGCTTGCCCTGTGGGTATGTGGCCGAAAACAGTGATGCAAATATTGAGCGGCCCAGCGGTGGTGTCGCCGCCAATCAAAGCGCAGCCATGTGCATCTGCCAAAGCAAACATGCCCTGCGAAAAGCCCGCAAGCCAAGCCTCATCCACACGCGGCAAAGCCAGAGCGAGCGTGAAGGCCACTGGCTTTGCGCCGCAAGCGGCTAAATCGCTCAAATTCACCGCCAGCGCCTTGTGCCCCAAAGCCTCGGGGCTCACTGTGCTCAAAAAATGCCGGCCTTCCACCAACATGTCGGAGCTGATGGCCAGCTGCATGCCGGGCGTGACCGCAAGCAAAGCGCAATCGTCACCGATACCCAGATCGACGCTGGACGACGATTTTGCAGCGCGCTTGAAATAGCGTTCAATCAGATCAAATTCGCCCATCGTGATGATTCTTTCGCTCAATTGCATACAGCCTCGTCATCAGGCCCTTGAAATTTGTACAAAATTATTGTACATTATTTGTTATGAATCGCCTTGTCAGTCCTTCCGCCACGCAAACCATTGCCAGCTCGCGCCAGAACTTGGCAGCGGTGATTGCCGCTGCGCAAGAGCAGCCGCAAATCATCACTCGGCATGACAAGCCGGTAGCGATTGTGGTGTCGCCCGAGTATTTTGAAAACGCATCAGGTTCTGCCAGCGCGCATGGCAACTTTTTCTCTAAGCTGATGCAAGCTCGCCAGCAGTTTGCCCCCAGAGACAACGCAGGATTGAAAGGGCGTGTACCGAGCAGAAAATCCTCATGGCAGCGCAGCAATCCCTTCGCCGATTCTTCTGAATAACGTGCGCCAATGGCTTATCTTGTGGATACCAACATCGTCGGTGAGCTGATGAAAAAGGCGCCTGATGCCAAAGTGCTTCGGTGGTTTAAAAAAACGGGTGATGAACTGGGCATCAGCGCAGTGAGCTTGGAAGAGGTTTATTTCGGGCTGAGCTGGCGGCCAGCGCCTGCAAAGCTCCAGTTCTTTGAAGCGATTGCGAGCGGATTTAAGCATCGCTACAACATCACGCCCGCGATTGCGCAGCGAGCGGGGCGGTTGCGGGGGCAACTCAAAGCAGAAGGTATTTCACGCAGCCCGCCCGACATGCTGATCGCCGCCACAGCGATTGAGCATCAGCTTGCCATCGTGACACGCAACACGCGCGATTTTCTGGGTTGTGGAGTGCAGGTGATCAACCCGTTTGACTGAAATTCAATGAAGTGTGGGTCGCCCGCCCTGATGACCCAAATGACTCAGCGCATCAAGCACAAACATCGGAATATCTGCATTAAATGCCGTGCCGTCGTCAGCAACGCATTGGTATTGCCCATGCATGGTGCCCGTGGGCGTGCGCAAGCGGGCGCCGCTGGTGTATTCAAAGCTTTCGCCGGGTGCAAGTGTCGGTTGAGAGCCCACCACGCCCGGGCCTTTGACTTTTTCCGTTACGCCGTTGGCGTCATTGATGTTCCAGCTGCGTGAGATGAGCTGCGCAGTGATGTCGCCTGTATTTGTGATCGTCACGGTATAAGCAAAGCCAAACACCCCCATGCTGGGCGCGGATTCTTTGGCCAAATATTGCGGGCGAACGGTAACGGTCAATTGCGGGCGCGACATGGGTAGATGTTACCTGAGCCAATACGTTGTCGCTGCGCCGCCCTCGCGGTTTCCGCCGGGAGCCACACTTGATATTGTCGTCAACCACCTAAAATCTAGGGCATGAGCAAAAAGCAACGCATCGTGGTCGGTTTGAGCGGAGGCGTGGACTCTGCGGTCTCGGCCTATTTGCTGAAAAAGCAGGGCCATGAAGTGATCGGCGTCTTCATGAAAAATTGGGAGGACGACGATGATTCGGACTACTGCTCCAGCAATATAGATTTTGTGGATGCGGCAGCTGTGGCTGATGTGCTTGGCATCGAGATTGAGCATGTGAATTTCGCTCGCGACTACAAAGACCGCGTGTTTGCCGAATTCTTGCGCGAATACCAAGCCGGGCGCACGCCGAACCCTGATATTCTGTGTAACGCTGAAATCAAATTCAAATCCTTCCTTGACCATGCTGTTGCAGCGGGCGCAGAAAAAATTGCCACTGGGCATTACGCCCGCGTTCGCTTCAATGAGTCAACAGGTTTGCATGAGCTGCTCAAAGGGCTGGATCCGAGCAAAGACCAAAGCTATTTTTTGCATCGGCTCACACAGGCGCAACTTGCGAAAACACGCTTTCCAGTGGGCGAGTTGCACAAAACCGAAGTGCGCCGTATTGCCGATGAGATCAAGCTGCCCAACGCGAAGAAAAAAGACTCCACCGGCATTTGCTTTATTGGCGAGCGGCCCTTCCGCGAGTTTTTGAATCGCTACATCAGCAAAGAGCCCGGTGCGATCAAGACGCCGCTTGATGCAGAGCTTGGCAAAAGCCTGCCAGAGATCAAAGGGCGCATCATTGGCCAGCACCAAGGCTTGAGCTTTTATACCTTGGGGCAACGCCAAGGCTTAGGAATTGGCGGCTTGAAGGAAAAAGGAGCGCAGCGCGGCGGCGGCGAGCACGCGCCGTGGTTCGTTGCACGCAAAGACATGCAAAGCAACACGCTGTGGGTGGTGCAAGGACACGAGCATCCTTGGCTGCTGTCGGGCGCATTGCAGGCCGATGATGTGAGCTGGTGTGCAGGCCATGCACCGCAAAATTCCGCGCAACATGGGCCATACGGCAACAAATCACGGTATCGGCAAGCGGACGCTGCTTGCCATTTCGCTACGCAGAGCGATGGATTTCATTTGAGCTTTCCACAAGCACAATGGGCTGTGACGCCTGGGCAGTCTGCCGTGTTGTATGACGGCGATGTGTGCTTGGGTGGCGCAGTGATCACTTCTGCGAGCATTCACACAACGACGGCCTCTGCGCCCGCCTCTGCGGCAACAGCTCAGGTCTGAGCAATCACTGCACGCACGCTGGCCAATTGCCGCCGCGAGACTTGCAAAGCCTCCTCGCAGGAGCGCAGGCGCACCGCCCAGCCCTCAACTGAGCCGGCCTGTGGGTCTTCATCATCGATGCCATGAAACCGCTCCAGCGCTCGCATTTCGCGCCGCGCGACCAATGTATTGCGATGAATGCGCAAAAAATCTTGCGCATATTGCGCTTCCAATTCAGTGAGTGAGCCATCCAATATATAGCTGCGCTGTGCGGTGCGCACCGTCACATACTTAAGCTCAGCTTTGAAATACAACACCTCCGACAGCGGCACACGCTCGGTGCGGCCCCGGTCTTGGATAATCACAAATTTTTGAGCCAAATCGTCAGATGGCCGGTATAAAACCTGCGCAGACTGCTCCTTTTTCAGGAGTGCCTTGTGTAAAGCTTTTTGCAATCGTTCAGCGCGCACCGGTTTGGTCAGGTAGTCGGTCACATCCAAATCAAACGCATCCACGGCATGTTCGGCATGCGCCGTGACGAAGATGATGGCCAGCTCCGGGCGAAGTTTGCGCAGTTCGCGAGCGAGCTGCAAGCCGCTGGAGCCAGGCATGTGAATATCCAGCAGCACCACATCGACTGCAGCTCCACGCAGCTTGGCCATGGCCTCCATCGCATCGGATGCCTCTGCCTCGAGTATGCAAGGCGGCTCATAGCATTCAGCGAGCAGTGTTTTGATGCGCGAACGCGCCAAATGCTCATCGTCTATGACCATCACATTCAAAGTCGCCATCATGCCGGCACCTCCATCCTGACTTGATAAATACCGTTTTCCCAAGTGCAGCGAAAGCTCGCCTCTAAATCATGCAGCAAGCGCAGCCGATCTTTGACGTTTTGCAAGGCCACGCCATGCCCCGCTTGGCCTTGGCCGCCAGGTGCAGTATTGGTAATTTTGATCACAATCGTGCTGCCTCTGCGCTCTGTGCTGATCTTCACATCTGCGCCGCTGGCACTTGGCTCCACACCGTGCTTGACCGCATTTTCCACCAACGGTTGCAGCAGCAAGGGCGGTAATTTGGCTTGCAAAGTTGAAGGGTCAATCGCCCAAGCCACGCGCAAGCGCGCACCAAAGCGCACCTCCTCAATCGCCAAGTAGCGCTTGGCTAACTCAATTTCTTGGCGCAACGTCACAGCATCGCCTTGATCCACCAATGCGCTGCGAAAGAGCTCGCTCAAATCTTCTAGCAGCATCTCAGCCTTGGCGGGCTCCTCGCGCACGAGGGCGATGGCACTGTTGAGTGTGTTGAATAGAAAGTGCGGACGAATGCGCGATTGCAGTTCAGACAGGCGCGCCGCAGCACTAGCGGGCTTGCGCTGCTCGGCGCGCCAGATCAGCGCTGCCACCAAACCGGCGGCCACCAGTGCACCAGTGACCGCGCTGGCAATCCAAGGCGCGTTGGCAACAAAGCCAACCCACACCAGCATCGCGCAGCCATACAAGCCTGAGAGTGCGCCCAACACCATGCCAACGCTCCATTGGCCAGCGCGCGATAGCTTTTGCAATGTCTTCTTGCAGGCACAAGCAACAACCAACCACAGCAATGCCGCAGGCAGCGCAGCGCCCGTGATGATCGCTAACAAAGAAAACCAAGCGAGCAAGTCATGCGTGACAAACATCGAGCCGACTGCCATCAGCATCTCTACCAAAAGCACCGTACGCAAAATCACGCCCACATGGCATGCATCAAACACCAAAACAGATTCTGGCTTCGGCTCGCTCAGCGCTTCAGCGATGCCAGCAACGCCGCGCCTGCGCTTGCTGTGCAGCACACTTTGAGATGTCAAAGCATCAAAACGGGAGGTGCCAAAACGGGTTTCCATGAGCAAAATTAGGCGGTGGGGTCGGGGCGAATAAAATCCAATGAAATCTACAAAGTTGCAGTATGCCAGCCCACAGCCTCGCCCCACAAGAGCCCCTCAGCGTCGACATGCTGATGCACGGCAACTTCTGGCAGCAATTTGCACCCCAATTGCACATCGAGTCGCCCGGCTACGCGCAAGCGCCCATGCCGAGTTTGCACAACGATGTGGTGCATTCGATTCAAGGATTGGTGCGTCAAGAGGGCTACTTTCAGGGCAATCTTTCGCATTGGAATACGCCATACGCCGCTGTGACGGATGTGATCTCGCGTTTGAATACCGCTGGCTTGTTGCCGGTATTCGCCTTCATGTACGACGAAATGTGGATGCTCGCGCACCAGCTCCATCCCGTGATTGAGGGCTTGCTTGGGCCCAACTACGCGATGCTCCCCGATTTCTGGGCTTGGCATGTGGATCCCACCAAAGCTGAATCGGGCTGGCGGCCGCATCGCGACAAAGGCTATAGGGCCCTTGCCGCAGATGGCTCGGCCACCAGCGTGACTGCTTGGATTCCCCTCACAGCAGCGACCACACTGAATGGCTGCATGTACATCGTGCCTGCTGATCGCGACCCCACATACGGCACACCACAAGACATTGATTGGAAGTTCCAATATCCGGATGTGCGCGCTCTGCCTGCGAACCCTGGCGATTTTTTCGTCTGGAATCAAGCCGTGCTGCATTGGGGCTCACACGCCAGCCCGCGCGCGGGCGATGCGCCGCGCATGAGCTGCGCTTTTGAATTTCAGCGCACCGATATCCCCGCTTGGAATCAACCGCTGCTGCAGCCGCGCGGCGTACTGAGCTACGCTGATCGCGTGCGCCTGATTGGCAAGCAAGTCAAACAATACCAACACATGTATCCTCTGCCTGCGCATCTCGTCTCGCTGGCCGATCGCATGATCTCTTACTCACCATGAATCAACTCGACAAAAAATCTGAAGCCTGGTCGGCGCTCTTTTCTGAGCCCATGAGCGATCTCGTCAAGCGCTACACGGCCAGCGTGTTTTTCGACAAGCGCTTGTGGGAAGCCGATATCACCGGCTCGCTTGCGCATGCGGAGATGCTCGCTGTACAAGGCATTATTTCTGAGGCAGATCATGCCTCTATCCGGCATGCAATGGGCATCGTGCGCTCTGAAATTGAGAGCGGTGCGTTTGAATGGAAGCTCGATCTGGAAGACGTGCATCTCAACATCGAAGCGCGCCTGACGCAAATTATTCAACAAGCAGGTGGGGGCGATGCTGGCAAGCGCCTGCATACGGGGCGCAGCCGCAACGATCAAGTGGCTACCGATGTGCGCCTGTGGTTGCGCGGCGAGATTGATGCGATCTCAGGTTTACTCGCCGAGCTGCAGCGTTCGCTGCTCATCGTTGCTGAGAAAAATGTCGATGTGATCCTGCCAGGATTTACGCATCTGCAAGTGGCGCAGCCCGTGAGCTTTGGGCATCACATGCTTGCCTATGTGGAAATGTTTGCCCGCGATAGCGAGCGCCTAGCCGATGTGCGAAAGCGTGTGAACCAATTGCCACTGGGCAGCGCCGCCTTGGCTGGCACGACGTATCCACTTGACCGCGAGCGCGTCGCCAA
>JAYUSD010000117.1:0-46571 GCA_043755865.1 Variovorax sp.
CACTTTGGCGTCCAAAATACTGAAACCCGCTTGGTCAAAATAGCCACAAATACGTGCAAACAAATCGCTTTGGTCTGGCGTGTAGACCACCACTTGCAAGCCCTCACCCAAGGGAGATGCACGGGCGCGCACGATGGGCTTGTTGCTGCCCACCAGGCGCGACAGCTGCCGTGCATGCCAGGCAATGTCTTGCGCATCGTGGCGCATAAAGTAGCTCACATCCAGCGTATTCCACAGCGCCTTCTCTGCTTCGTGCGGTAGCGCATAGAGCGCAAGTTTCTGCAGTGCTTCCGTTTTGCGCTCTTGCACTTCGGCGCCCGGATCAGGCGCTCTGCCGCCTAGGCTGCGCAAGGTGAGCTTGTATAAATCTTCGAGCAACTTGCCTTTCCACGCATTCCACACTTTGGGAGACGTGCCGCGAATATCGGCCACGGTGAGCAGATACATCGCCGTCAAATAGCGCTCATTGCCCACGCGCTTGGCAAATGCGTTGATCACATCGGGATCACTTAAATCTTGCTTTTGCGCCACCGAGCTCATCACCAAATGGTTTTGCACCAGGAAGGCAATCAGCTGCATATCTTCTTTGGCAATCCCGTGATCGCGACTAAAAATCTTCACCTCATCCGCGCCCAAATCCGAATGATCGCCGCCTCTGCCCTTGGCAATATCGTGAAACAGCGCTGCGGTGTACAAGATCCACGGCTTATCCCAGCCTGCCGCGAGCTGGCTGCAAAACGGATACTCATGCGCATGCTCGGCCATGAAAAAGCGGCGCATATTGCGCAGCACCATGAGGATGTGTTGATCCACCGTGTACACATGAAACAGATCATGCTGCATCTGCCCGACGATCTTGCGGAACACCCACAGATAGCGTCCGAGCACCGAGGTTTGGTTCATCAGGCGCATCGCATGCGTGATGCCTACAGGCGCCTGCAAAATCTTTTTAAACATTTCGCGGTTGGCTGGATCTTTGCGAAAGCCGGCGTTCATGATGCCGCGCGCGTTGTACAGCGCTCTGAGCGTACGCACCGAGAGGCCCTTCACGCCTACCGTGGTTTGATAGATGTGAAACGTCTCCAAAATCGCATGCGGATTTTTCACATAAAGCTCATCGCTGGTCACTTCAATCATGCCGGCTTTGTCTGCAAAACGTTCGTTGATCCAATGCAGCGATTGCGTTTGTTCGAAGAGTTTTTCTTCGATGTTGAGCAGCAATATTTGGCTGAGCTGCGTCACGGCTTTGGCCGCCCAGTAGTAGCGCTTCATGAGCTGCTCGCTGGCTTTGCGTTGGGATTGATGCTCGCCTTCTGCAAGATAGCCGAAGCTTGTCGCAACTTGATTTTGCAAATCAAACACCAAGCGATCTTCGCGCCGCTTGGCCGCGATATGCAACCGCGCTCTGATGAGCGAGAGCAGCGCTTCGTTGCGTTTGAGCTCGCGCACTTCGCGCACTGTGGCCAAACCTTTGCGGCAGAGCTCTTCCCAAGTTTTGCCGTAGCCCGCAGCTTTGGAGAGCCAGAGCACGAGCTGCAAATCACGCAGGCCGCCGGGCGACTCTTTGCAATTGGGCTCTAGCGCGTAGGGCGTATCTTCGTATTTCGTGTGGCGCTGGCGCAGCTCTAAGGTTTTGGCGGTGAAGAAGGCTTGCGGGTCGAGCTCGGCGCGATAGGCTTTGGCAAACGCCTTGTGTAGCGAAGTATCTCCAATGAGCAAGCGCGATTCAAGCAAGCTGGTTTGCACCGTCACATCTTTCGCCGCTTCGCTCACGCATTCACTTAACGTGCGCACGCTGGAGCCGATCTCCAGCCCCGCATCCCAGCAAGCGGTGATAAAGCTGCTGGCGCTGGTCTTGAAATGCTCGTCGTCTGCCACGTCATCGCCCAGAAGGATCAAGACATCAATATCCGAATGTGGAAACAGCTCGCCGCGTCCGTAGCCGCCCACAGCCAGCAGTGCAGTGTTGAGCGGAAAATCTGCCGCTTCCCACAAATCACTGAGCACACCGTCGGCCACACCAGAAAGATCTTTGAGTTGCAGCTTCACGCTGCGTGTGGAGGCGCCCGTTGCAGCTATCTTGTCTAAAACAGCCTGCTTTTTTAAACGAAATGAGCCAAAGAGCCCCTGAGAAAGATCCATTGGACCGATCACGCTGGTCTTCGGGCGATCTGCGTCTTTGAAAAGCCTCGCTTTAGCACCGCTAAAGCTACGTTTTTCGCCTAGCACCTCATCCCGAACACCAGCCTGCTTCGCCTCAATGGACTTGCTCAGAGGCTCCTTAGCCGGCGTATTCATTGCGCGGAGTGCTCACAATTTAATAGTGATCTTAAGCTGCCACCCAAGCTGGCGGCGCTGGCGAGCCTTTCGACACCGTCATCAACTCATAGCCCATCTCGGTCACGAGCACGGTGTGCTCCCACTGCGCAGACAGTGAATGGTCTTTGGTCACAATGGTCCAGCCATCGCCGAGCTCGCGAATATCTTTGCGGCCCATGTTGATCATCGGCTCCACAGTAAAGCACATGCCAGGCACGATGGCGTCGCCTGTGCCTGCTTTGCCGTAGTGCAACACTTGGGGCTCTTCATGGAATTTATTGCCAATCCCGTGGCCGCAAAACTCGCGCACCACGCTGTAGCCTTGGCTTTCTGCAAAGCGTTGAATTGCAGCGCCGACATCACCGAGTTTATTGCCCGGCTTGACCTGCGCAATGCCCTTCCACATGCATTCATATGTGATGGCGCACAAGCGCTTAGCAAAAGGCGAGACATCGCCCACAAGATACATGCGACTCGTGTCGCCATGCCAGCCATCTTTGATCACCGTGACATCAATGTTGATGATGTCGCCCTTCTTGAGCGCTTTCTCAGATGGCATACCGTGGCACACCACATGATTGACCGAGGTGCAAATCGAGCCCGGAAACGGTGGATAGCCCGGTGGCGCATAGCCCACCGTAGCCGACGTGCAGCCTTGCACGTTGATGATGAAATCCAACGCGAGTTTGTCGAGTGCTAGCGTCGTGATGCCGGGCACGACATGCGGCGTTAAGAAATCCAACACCTCAGAGGCGAGGCGGCCTGCTAAGCGCATGCCTTGCGCGCCAACTTGATCTTTATAAGTAATGCTCATGTTTTCTTCCACCCTGAATTATCCCCGCTTTGCCCTAAACCCCGAATGCGGGATGCCGAATATGTCTGAATTCACAGTGAAATTGTAATAATTTAGTTGAAAAGGTTAAAAATCACTGTCAGATTTACCGGGGCTTGAAGCCTGAAATGCGACCAATTCACTGAAATAGAGACCTCTTGTTCAACTTATTTGAGGTTTTTTATGAATTGGTCTTTGGCATCTGAAAATTTTCCCTGCGATCCCGACATTTCAGCGCATTTGCATCAGCGTATCGAGCGCGATTTTTCTAAGCGTTGGAACGAACAATGGAGTGGCAGGTCACTGCTGCACGGCATCACTCCAGGGCCAAACGCGGTGCGTCTGAATGGCAACGACTACTTGGCGCTGACAGGACATCCGGACATTGTTCGAGCGCAAACCGATGCCATGCTTCATGACGCCGAGTTTGCGATTCAATCCAGTGTTTTTTTGCACGGCGAGCATCCTGTGCGAGACCTAGAGCGAGGCCTAGCGCGATGGGTTGGGAAGGAAGATGGCCTCATTTGCCAATCTGGTTACGCTGCAAATCTTGGGCTTTTGCAGGCGATTGCAGACGAGTCAACACCCGTTTATATCGACACGCTGGCGCATATGTCACTTTGGGAGGGCGCACGTGCCGCCAAAGCACCCGCACAGCCTTTCCGCCACAACGATGCCGCGCATCTAGCAAGGTTGATGGCACGCGGTGGCGCTGGCATCGTGATAGTGGATTCCGTGTACAGCACAACGGGTGCAATGTGTCCGTTGGCCGATATCGTTGAAGTTGCGCAAGCGGCGGGCAGCATGCTTTTGGTGGATGAATCACATTCGCTTGGCACGCATGGGCCAGAGGGCGCGGGCTTGTGCGCGGAACTCGGTTTAACAAAAGATGTGCATTTCATTACGGCCAGTTTGGCCAAAGCATTCGCGGGAAGGGCGGGTTATTTCACCGTGCCTGCTGCGATGCGCAACTATGTGCTCAGCTTCAGCTATCCCAACATGTTCAGCTCATGTCTGCTGCCGCACGAAATCGCGGCCTTAGCTGCCACGCTTGAAGTGATTAAAAGCAGTGACAAAGGGCGAGAGCGTCTGCATCGCTTTTCGCGTCAATTGCGCAGCGGCTTGTCTGAGTTGGGATATCCGGTGCATCAAGGCACCGAGCAGATCATTGCACTGGAATCGGGCACCGAGCCTGCAACCATGATTTTGCGCGATTTGTTGGAAGAGCGCGGCGTGTTTGGCGCGGTGTTTTGCGCCCCCGCAACCAGCCGCAATCGCACGATGGTCAGGCTCACCGTGAGCAGCGCTTTGACGCAAGCGGAGTTAGATCACGTGCTAGATGTGGCAGCGCAAGTTGCGCCTTTGACGCGGCCTTGGGAATGGCCGCTTGCAAAGCGAGCCGCCGCATCACGCGTCAATGCTGGGCGGGAGACCTTGCTGGCAGCGTAAGCACCGTTAGTCGTTATCCACCCCCCGTGGGCTCTGGCCGGCTAAGAATGCGCGGTGGCCGAGCCCGATCATGCCGAGGGCTTTTTGCGGAAAATGCGCAGCAATCAAATGCCCGCCCGTGCCAAGCGCCATGGCAGATGCAGATTGCGGCGCACACTGGCTGCCAAGGGCTTGCAGCCATTCTGCATCGCTGAGCAAGTGCCCTTGCGCAATGGCGGCCACAGTGGCCTCATCATGGCCTGCAGCCTTGGCCAAATCTACGGCTGCGCCTAAATCTTTGTGCATCTCAAATTGCAGCCAATGCGCGTGGCCTGCGGTGTCGAGGGCAAGCAGGCCAAAAGGCTCGGGCAACACAACATACTCCACGCAATCATGCGCTTTAAGCCAGTCACCTAAAGCCAGCTGCACCACCCGATCTTGCAGCGCTTGCTGCTGACTGCGCCGCAGCACATTGCGCCAAATGCCTTCATGAAAATCCATCGGTGCGTTGTAATGCTGGCGCAAAGCGCCAATCAGTTGCTGCACAAGATCGGGATGCTGCTTGGTGACGTAGCGGTCAATCAGCCCATCATTGAAAGCGGCCACAGCGGTGTGCTCGTCTGCCTTGCCAGTCAGCAAGACGCGATACGGTGGCCAAGGTGGGCTGGCTTTGAGCACTTCTAGGCCATTGGCTGCTGGCATCGCGTAGTCCACCACAGCAATGCTGGGCAGGCCATAGCGCTGGCCTTGTGTACGCCAATAATCGAGCACAAGAGCCGGCAAAGGCTTGCCTTTGTACCAATGGTTGATGATGTCTTGGTGGTTGGCCACATCATCTTCCCACTGCTGGGCTTGGGCATTGATCTGCGCTAAATAATCTCGCGTGCGCGTGTGAAAGCGAATGCACCAATCGTGCGGCAGCACGATGGCCAGCATTTCAAGATAGGGTGTCTCGTCGTCGAGAAACACCAAGGCACTAGGTCGGTGATACAGAGGAAACTTCATGATGGGTCGGGGGCTCTTTGGGTGGGGTTTGGCAGGGCAACTGGAGTGTGAAAGTGGCGCCCATGGCGGGCTCAGAGCTGACCATGATCTCTCCGTTGGCCGCTTCGATCACTTGTTTGCAAAAAGCCAAGCCCAGCCCGTGGCCGGTCTCGTTGGCAGTGGAGAAAAACGGCTCGAAAATCAGCTTGATCTGGCTGGCATTGATGCCGATGCCCCGATCTTTGATTTGGATGCGACCTACTTTGTCACGCATCCCAATCTCGATGCGAATGTCGCCCTTGTCGTAGCGCGATTGGGCTGATTTTAAAGAGTGCATCGCATTTTTGAGTAAATTATTGAGCACTTGTGTGATCTGCTGCGCAGAGCCACGAAACACAAAATCATCGTGCATGACCAGCTCGACGCATTGCCGTTCGCGCTTGGAGCCAAACGGATAATCACGCAGCACTTTTTGCACCAAAATTCGGGCATACAGCAGATCGTTGGCCAGTGGTTGATGGGTGTAGCGTGCATTGGCCATTTGCAAATCAATATGGTGATTGATGGCGCGGGTTAAGGCTTCCATGCGTAGGGCTAATTCATGTAAGCGCTCTTCATGGCAAGGGTTCAAAGTCATCGATTCATTGCGAATGGCCTGCGCAATCAGAGCCAAGGTCGCCAATGGCGTGCGAAGCTCATGCGCCATGACGCCGATGACGTAAAGCGAATGACGCAAGCGCTCGCGGCGGAGATTGGCACTTGATAAAGCCAGCAACATAGCGCTGATCAATGCGAATAGACCTACGACGAGGTGTTCAGGCGGTACAGCGTGCAAGCGGCCAAGTAATTGGTGCGCAACTAAGCTGGATGTCACGATACCGACGACAAGGCCAAGAGTCGCTATTCGCCAGTCCGTTAAATGAAAATACACCACGATCATGGCTGCAACCGTTGCCATCCACATGGCTGAGCCCGCGTTCATCCAATACATCCAAATGAAGAAAAACGGCAATTGCAGCCAGCACACCAGAGAATAATAAAGCCGCATGCCGGGCGTGTGGCATTGGTTGCCAGACGGCTGAAAAATCAAGCCAAATCCTGTGGCGGCTAAAAAGGCGCGAACCCGCCAGTCTTCAAACACTTGCGGTAAAAGCAAAGTCCACAAAAGCGCAAATACCAGATGGCCAAGAATTGTAAAGATCCCAAGCCATTGCAGCCTCCTGCGCGAAGGATGCAAAATAATCTCAAGCTCTGGCGCAATGATCCAGTCTTTGAGTTGTTTCCAAGCGCGTTGCAACATCATGGTTTGAAATCAATGGTTGTTTTTGCAGTCAATGCTTTGAGGATCTGACTGGCAGGGTTGACGTCAGCTATTGTGAGCCCGTTTACCAGCGCAGGCATACTCCGAGCATGATTCAACCTGCGAATTTTGACAGCGTGATGCTCGATGGCCTGCTTGCCGATTGGATGGCCGCCTTGCAATCGGAGGCTGTGGAGGCGTTGATCGTGCTGGGGCCAGATGTGCATTCGCCCGATGTGCATCGCTGCGTGCATGCGGTGCACCCGCCGCGCTTGCAAACCATGGCGCAAGCATTGGCTGAAAGCGAAGAGTTTGGCCGCAGTTGGGTGGAATCGGATTCACCGCTCGCGCTATGGCAAGATATCTCACGTGGCAGCTATGCAGACTTGAGTCGTTGGCGCTTGATGGCGCTGTCGCATGGTTTGCAATCGATCGTGCGCGTGGGCTTCATGATGCCGCGCGGCAAACTACTGGAATGTTATTTGATGACGCCGCGCGCCTTGCATGACAAAAGCGAGGCCACGGCTTTGGTATGGTCAGTACTCAATATTTGGCCGCGCATCAAGCGCGGTATTGCAGAGGTGCTTTGCCCTTTGAGCCCGCGCGAAAAAGAATGCTTAGGCTTGGCTTTTGACGGCCTAACCGCCGCCGAAACGGGCCTCAAACTCGTTTGCAGCGAACGCACAGTCAACTATTACCTCTCGAACGCAATGCGCAAGCTCGGTGTAGACAACAAGCTGGCTGCCGTGGAGCGGGCAATTTGGTACGGCGTTATTTAATCCAAAGCAGGGCGGCGCTGCAAAATGTCTTGCACTGTGGCTTCATATGCGGCTGCAAGCGCAATTAAACCGGCATCGCCTTGCGGCTTGCCGATGATTTGCAAACCCATCGGTAGCCCCGCCTCGCTGAAGCCGCAAGGCAGGCTGATCGCGGGTAGGCCGGCAAAAGTGGCGTAGATCGTGCACTCCATCCAGCGGTGGTAAGTGTCCATGCCTCGCGTGCCGTTTGCGGTGATGATTTCGTTGGGCCAACGCTGTTCAATCGGGAAAGGCCACGTTTGCACTGCGGGCAGGGCGAGAAAATCGTGCGTTTCAAACAGTCTTAGAACTGCTTGGTAAAAGCTTGTGCGCGTGGCGCTTGCGCGCATCAGCTCGCTGCCTTTCAAATCCAACGATTGATCGTATTCCCACAGCGCTTCTGGCTTGATCTTTTCGCGGTTAGCTGGCGAGATCATGAAAGGCGCAATGCGCGCGCCGACCAAGGCTTTACGCCACACGAGCCACGCTTGCCACACTTGCGCAGGTTGCATGCCCAAATTGCAAGGCGAGACAACAGCGCCTTCATGCGCCATGCGCTGCAGGCCCGACTCGCAAGCCTCCAAAATACCCGGCTCGCATGCGATGTGCCCCGACAAGTCACCAAAATAGCCAATGCGCTGATTTTTTAAGGAAAAGAGGCTGGTAGCCGGCATAGAGCCTACGTGAGGCGCTATCGAAAGAGGAGTATGCATCGAATAACCTGATTGTGTCTGCAAGAGCATCCCGAGGCTTTCCACGTCCCGCGCCATCGGCCCTTCCGTGCCCAGCTGCGCTATCCACACGTCATTGGCAGGCCACATTGGCACACGGCCTTGGCTCGGCCGCATGCCAAATACATTGCCCCATGCGGCAGGGTTGCGCAAGCTGCCCATGAAATCTGAGCCATCGGCTACGCTGAGCATGCGCGCAGCCAGCGCCACCGCCGCCCCGCCACTTGATCCACCTGCACTTTTGCTCAGATCGTAGGCGTTGCGTGTGGCGCCGAAAATTTCGTTGAAGCTGTGCGAGCCGAGGCCAAATTCGGGAACATTGGTTTTGCCAATCACGATGCAGCCTGCTGCCTTCATGCGCTGCACCATCAGGCCATCTTCTTTCGGGATGAGGTTTTTCAAAAGCGGGCTGCCCATGGTGTTGGGCAGGCCAGCCGCAGGCGCCAAGTCTTTGATGGCTTGCGGGATGCCGTGGAGCCAGCCTTTGCTGCGGCCTTGCGCAAGCATCGCGTCGTGCGCCATGGCTTCTTGCATGAGCTCATCGAAAGGGCGCAGATTCACAATCGCATTCGCACGAGGGTTAACCATCGCAATTCGCGCGAGCGTGGCTTGCATCAGCTCTTGGCAAGAGATTTGGCGTGTAGCAATCAGCCGAGACAGGTGCGATGCACCAAAACTGGTAATTTCCATAACAGCAAAGCTTTCTTTTATCAGCTACATTGTGGAATACATTTTTACTTGGAGTCCAAGACATCATGAAACGCCGACATATTTTTTCAATGGCCTTGAGCGCCGCGTCTTTGGCTATCGTTTTACTCACCCCAGTAGTTGCCCATGCGCAGGCCTCAGGTGGGAAGGTGCTCAAAGTCATTCCGCACGCCAATCTCACCGTGCTTGATCCGGTGTGGACCACAGCATTCATCACCCGCAACCACGGCTACATGATCTACGACACGCTGTTTGGCACCGATTTGCAAGGCAACGTCAAGCCGCAAATGGTGGATAAATGGAATGTGTCGAAAGACAATCTGCTGTGGACGTTCACGCTGCGCGATGGTCTTGAATTTCATGATGGCAAAGCGGTGAACAGTGAAGACGTGGTCGCATCGCTCAAGCGCTGGGGTAGCCGCGACAGCTTTGGCGGCGCACTCCTGCGCAGCATAGATAGCTGGGGCACACCTGATGCCAAGACTTTCACGATCAAACTCAAAACGCCGTTTGGTGTGATGCTCGATGCTTTAGGCAAGCCCTCATCCAATGTGCCCTTCATGATGCCCGCCCGCATTGCCGCCACGCCCGGCACCGAGCAAATCAAAGAACACATCGGCTCCGGCCCGTATAAATTCAATCCGGCAGACTTCAAGCCCGGCGAGCGCGTGATCTACACGAAGAACGAGAAATACAAGCCGCGCACAGAGGTGGCGAATGGCACCACCGGCGGCAAAGTCGTGAAAGTCGATCGTGTGGAGTGGGTCATCATCCGCGATGCGCAAACGCAATTCAACGCATTGATCGCCGGCGAAGTGGATGTGGTCGAGCAGCCTGCTTTTGAGCAATACGCTTCGCTCAAAACGCAAAAAGACATTGAGATTTTTGATATGTCACCCGCTGGCACGCAATTCATCTTTCGCTTCAACCATATGCATCCTCCGTTTAACAACGTGAAGATTCGCCAAGCGGCGATGGTGGCGCTCGGCCAAGAAGCGCATTTGAAAACCCAAGTCGGCACGCCCGGCCTGTTTAAATTCTGCAAGAGCATGTACCCTTGCGGCACACCATTTGCCTCTGACAACACTGGCATCTACACCGGCACAGCGGATCCGAAAAAAGCCGCAGCGATGCTCAAAGAAGCTGGCTATGATGGCACGCCCGTGGTGCTCATGCGCCCTACCGATTTGGCCGCGATTGCTAAGCTGCCATTGGTAGCCAAGCAGCAATTAGAAGCTGCTGGATTCAAAGTCGATATGCCGCAAATGGATTGGGCCACGTTGGTCGCTCGCCGCGCTAAGAAAGATGCGCCCAATGCGGGCGGCTGGAATGCCTTCATGACAGCTTGGACAGCCGGTGACATCTTAAACCCGATCACCATGGCCATGATGAATGCCACTGGCGATAAAGGCTGGTTTGGCTGGCAAGATGATCCTGAGATTGAGGCGCTTAAAGTGAAATTCATCGCGGCGGCCAATGATGCAGAAAAGAAAAAAGTAGCTGAGCAGATTCAGCTTCGCGCGATGGAAACCGCTACCCACGTGCATCTGGGCCAATACAACAACCCGGCAGCGCATCGCAAGAGTGTGACGGGTCTGATGGGTGCGGGCGCACAGGTGTATTGGAACGTGACGAAGAACTAGTGACGCCTAGCACGAACTCACTCCCGTTGGGTTGAGGTATCGAAGCTTTCGCAAGCCCTTCGATACCTCAGGGCGAACGATGGTACTTCATTGCACTAGATTTAAGAATGCTCAGATTCCTCCTCCAGCGCCTGCTGGCCATCATCCCGGTGTTGATGGTGGTGGCTGTCGTTGTGTTTTTGATTTTGCGTCTCACCCCTGGCGATCCGGCGGCGGTGATTGCGGGCAACAGCGCAACGAATGATGAGATTGAGCGCATTCGCGAGCAGCTTGGTTTAACGAAACCACTGCTCGTGCAATTCGGCATTTGGATCGGCAATTTGCTGCAAGGCGATTTTGGCTATTCGTATTATTTGAACAAACCCGTGACGCAGTTGGTGGCGCAGCGCATTGAGCCGACTTTATCGCTTGCCGTGGGCACGATCAGCATTGCAATCTTTGTGGCGATTCCACTGGGCACCATTGCCGCTTGGCGCATGGGCGGATGGCTAGATCGTTTGCTGTCGATGTTTTCCGTCGCAGGCTTTTCAGTGCCAATTTTTGTGGTCGGCTATTGCTTGATTTGGCTCTTCGCTGTCAAACTGGGTTGGTTTCCTGTGCAAGGCTACAAGCGGATTGCCGAGGGCTTTGCACCGTGGATCATGCAGCTTATCTTGCCTTGGATCACGCTGTCCACCATTTACGTGGCGCTGATTGCGCGGGTGACTCGCGCTAGCGTGAGTGAGGCGTTGACGGAAGATTACATCCGCACCGCGCGCGCCAAGGGCATCAAAGAGAGCGCTGTGCTCCTGCGCCATGCGCTGGCTAATGCCGCAGTGCCGGTGGCCACGATGGTGGGCATTGGTGTGGCGCTGTTGATTGGTGGCGTGGTCGTTACGGAGACGGTGTATGCGATCCCGGGCTTGGGCTCGCTCACGGTGGATGCGGTGCTCAATCGTGATTTCCCGGTGATTCAAGGGCTGGTGTTGTTGTTCAGCGTGAGCTATGTGCTGATTAATTTACTGGTGGATGTGAGTTATCTTTTTCTTGATCCAAGGATTCGCTACTGATGAGCGCGTCCACTTCTACCCCAGCTGCGAGCCCAAGTGCAACGTCAACTTGGCAGCAGCTTGCAAAAAATTCCGCAATCCGTTTTGGCGCGATTGTGCTGGGCATCTTGCTTTTTGTATCGCTCTTTGCACCTTGGCTTGGCACGCTCGATCCTTCCGCGATGGATTCATCGCATATCAATACGGCAGCGGGCGCGCGCGCTGCATTCACGCTGGCCGATGGCAGCACGCCGATGCACAATTTTTGGTTTGGTGCGGATAGCTTTGGCCGCGATATTTACAGCCGCGTGCTGTACGGCACGCGCGTGTCTTTGCTAGTGGGTTTTTCTACCGCTTTGGTGGCGATCAGCATCGGCGCATTGCTGGGTATGCTGGCGGGCTACTTCCGGCTGGTCGATGCCATTTTGATGCGCTTCATGGATGGCTTGATGGCGATCCCGTCGATTTTGTTAGCGATTGCCTTGGTGGCTGCGCTCGGCGCACAGGTGTGGACAGTTGTGGTGGCGATTGCGATTCCTGAAATCCCGCGTGTCACGCGCCTTGTGCGCTCGCTCGTGCTCACCTTGCGCGAAGAGCCGTTTGTAGAAGCCGCGAAAGCGCTCGCTACGCCCACGCCCACGATTTTGCTGCGCCATATCTTGCCCAACGCGCTCGCGCCCATGATCGTGCAAGGCACGTTTGTCGCAGCGAGCGCGGTGCTGACTGAGGCCGTGCTCAGCTTCCTCGGCCTGGGCCTGCCATCCGATATTCCCACGTGGGGCAACATCATGGCCGAGGGCCGCGTTCAGTTCACGCAATACCCAGGCAATGTCTTGTTTCCCGCCATGTTCCTCGTGCCCACCGTGCTCGCAATCAATCTGCTCGGCGATGGGCTGCGCGATGTGCTTGATCCTAAGTTTGCGAAAAGGTAGTTGGCATGCAGAACTATCTAACGCGAAAAACGCTAAAAGGACGCGAAAAACACGAAAAGTCTTTTTTGATTTTTTTTAGCGTTTTTCGCGTTCCTTTCGCGCTTTTCGCGATACCTAGACCTCAGTGAGTGCAAGCATGCCAGTTCTTGCTATTCAAAATCTCCATGTTGCTCTTCCACCCGGAGCAGATCGTCCGCACGCGATTGAAAATATTTCTCTGAGCATCGAAGCTGGCAAAACGCTCTGCGTCGTCGGCGAATCGGGCTCAGGCAAATCCGTGATGGCCACGGCCGTGATGGGTTTGCTTGCCAAAGAGTTGAAAGTGCAAAGCGGCAGCATCACGCTCAATGGCGAAAACCTTCTGCAGGCCAGCGCGCAAAAGCTCAGAAGCTTGCGCGGCAAAGCGATGGGCATGGTGTTTCAAGAGCCGATGACCGCTTTGAATCCGGTGATGCGCTGCCGCGATCAGATTGATGAGCTGCTCAAAACGCATACCGATTGGAGCAAGGCCAAGCGCACTGAGGAAGTTTTGAAAATCCTTGAGCGCGTCAAGCTCCCTGAGCCGCAGCGCATGATGCGCAGCTTTCCGCATCAGCTCTCTGGCGGGCAGAGGCAGCGCATCGTGATCGCCATGGCTTGCATTTTGAAGCCGGCGCTACTGATTTGCGATGAGCCCACCACGGCGCTGGATGTCACCACGCAAAAGGAAATCTTGGCGCTGATTGATGAGTTGCAGCGCGAACAAGGCTGCGCCGTGCTCTTCATCACGCACGATATGGGTGTGGTGGCGGAGATTGCTGATGATGTGCTGGTGATGAATCAAGGCAAGGCTGTGGAGCTAGGTGCCGCTAGTCAAGTGCTCAAAAATCCGCAGCAGCCTTACACGCAAATGCTGCTCGCCGCTGTACCCAGCATGCAGCCGCCGCCTGCGAAAGATGATCCAGTTGGTGAGCCTTTGCTGAAAGCAGAGCGCGTTGGTAAGACGTATATCAGCCGCGATTGGCTAGGCCGTGCGCGCCACACGGAAGCTTTGCAAGATGCTGCGCTTGAGCTCAGAGCGGGCGAGACGATTGGCATCGTGGGTGAATCCGGCAGTGGCAAATCAACACTGGCGCGTTGCATCATGCGCTTGATTGATCCGACAGAGGGGGATATTTTTTGGGGCTCGAAGAACATCTCAGCGCTTAAAGAAAGCGAACTTCGCCCCCTGCGCAGCCATATTCAAGTCGTCTTCCAAGATCCGAATCGCTCGCTCAATCCGCGTCGAAAAATTGTCGATTCACTCAGCGAAGGTGCTATGAATTTTGGAGCGTCTCGCGCAGATGCGGCGGCCTCTGTTGCTCAAATCTTGCAAAAAGTAAAACTCCCACAAGAAGCCCTAGAGCGCTACCCCAGTCAATTCTCCGGCGGCCAGCGCCAGCGCTTAGCGATTGCCCGCGCGCTCATGTGCAAGCCGCAAGTGCTCGTGGCCGATGAGGCGGTAAGCGCGCTGGATGTGAGCGTGCAAGCGCAGATTTTGCAGTTGCTGCGCGATGTGCAAGCCGAGCTGGGCTTGGGGCTGCTTTTCATCACCCATGACCTTCGCGTAGCCGCCCAGCTCTGTGACCGCGTGATCGTGATGCATCAAGGCAAGATCGTAGAGCAGGGCAAGACGGCTGCGCTCTATGCCAATCCGCAGCAAGATTACACGAGGCGGCTGTTTGATGCCGCACCAAAAAACATTTGATGGATGACGAAAAATCCGTTCGCCCTGAGGTATCGAAGGGCACGCGAATCCTTCAATATGCCTGTCCTGAGCTTGTCGAAGGATCAGGGCGAACGGAATGAGTTAGCAAAACACCGTACAAATTCAACACAGATTTTAAAGATCAAGATCTCATATGCGCATTTTCATCGCCGGCTACCAGCACGAAACCAATACCTTTGCGCCCACGCTCGCCGATTGGGCGGCATTTAACGCGGGGCACACGTTTCCGGCTTATCGACGCGGGCAGAAGATGATCGATGGCTTTGTGGGGAAGAATATTCCTGTGAGTGGATTTATCGCTGCAGCGCAAGAGCGCGGCTGGAAATTAGTGCCTTCCGTGTGGGCAGGCGCGACGCCTTCTAGCTATGTGACGACGGAGGCTTTCGAGCGCATTTGCGGCGATATTTGTGAAGATCTGCGCGAGACTGCAAAGAGCGGCATTGATGCGGTTTATCTTGATCTGCACGGCGCAGCAGTCGCGCAGAATGCGGATGATTCTGAAGGTGAGCTGATTGCGCGCATTCGCGCGATTGTGGGCAGCAGCGTGCCGATAGTTGGCAGCTTAGATTTGCATGCGAACGTGACGCATCGCATGCTCGAGACGGCGGATGCGCTCGTGAGCTACCGCACATATCCTCACATTGACATGGCCGATACGGGGCGACTCGCGGCAAAGCTGCTGCAGCGGCGCATGAAGCTGGGTCGCAAAGAGACGCTGCATTATCAAAGATTTGCCTACATGATTCCGCTCAATGCGCAGAGCACTTGGATGCAGCCCGCCAAGCGTTTGTATGACGAGCTGATTGCTTGCGACGCGTCGCATGACGTGGTGATGAGCTTCTGCATGGGCTTTCCGGCGGCGGACTTTGCAGAATGCGCGCCGATGATTTGGGGCTATGGCGATCAGTGTGAGGCTGCTGTGAAAGCAATGTTTGCGAGCGCTTCTGAGCCTGGGCAATGGGATCCGGGTGTGTTACCTGTAGCTGAGGCTGTGACGCTTGCCATGCAACGCGCAGAGCAATCAGCTCAGCCCATCATCATTGCCGATACGCAAGACAACCCCGGCGCAGGCGGCGACAGCAACACCACTGGCGTCTTGCATGAGCTGCTGCGCCAAGGCGCTGGCAAGCGCTTTCCCGGCCGCGTCGCTTTAGGTATGTTGTTTGATCCAACAGCTGCTGATGCGGTGCATTCTTTTATGGAAAAAGAGCAGTTAGCCGGCGTATCTACTGCGCAGAGCGCTATCAAAAACAGAGTGATTGAACTGTCCATCGGAAAAGCTGTGCCCACGTTTACGGGTCAGCTTAGCGACGCGCCTGTGCAAGGCGAATTCACCGTGGAGCAGATCGGCGATGGTGTGTGCACCTACAAAGGCCCGATGATGACGGGCGTGACCGCGCACTTGGGCAAGAGCTGCGCACTGAATATTGAAGGCATTCGCGTGGCAGTTGTCAGCGGCAAAGCGCAATTGCTGGATCGCGAGCTGCTGCGCATGGTAGGCATCAATGCAGAAGAGATGAAGATCATCGTGGTGAAAAGCTCAAATCATTTCCGCGCAGACTTCACGCCTCTCGTGGCTGATCCTGCGCGAGACGTAATCGTGGCGAAAGCAGCGGGGCCGATGGCGGCAGATGCGGGGGATTTGCCTTGGAAGAAATTGCATCCTTCTATTTCGCCTCGGTTGCCTGTTTAAGACAAAGACAAAATTTCCGGACGCAGAAGACGCGAAGGTTACGCAGAAACAATACCAAAAAGAGAAAATGTAAATCAGCTATTGCTTTCTGCATCTTCTTTTTCGCGTCTTTTGCGTAACTTTGGCTGTTTCTTCTGCGTCCGGTATCCGGTATTGAAAGGTTTGTGATGAATGCTCCTCAAGATTTAGCAAATTGCACTGCGACTGAGCTGCTTGGTCTCTTCAAATCCGGCGCAGCTTCGCCTGTGGAGGCGCACGCCGCTGTGATGCGGCGGATTGAGTTGCACGATCCGGTTTTAAAGGCTTTTTGCCATATCGCCGGCGAACAATCTGCGCAGAGTGCTATCAAAAGTGAAGCGCGGTGGAGCGAGCATCGCAAAAGCGGTGCTGCTGTGGGGGCGCTGGAAGGTGTGCCTGCTTCGATCAAGGATTTGATTTTGACGCGTGGCATGCCGACGCTGCGGGGCAGCCATACGGTCGATGCGAATCAGCCGTGGGAGGTTGATGCACCAGTCACAGCTCGGCTCAAAGAAGCGGGTGCAGTGATCGTGGGAAAAACGACCACGCCAGAATTTGGCTGCAAAGGCGAGACGAATTCGCCGCGCACCGGCATCACGCGCAATCCTTGGAACACTGAAAAAACGCCGGGCGGATCAAGCGGCGGCACGGCGGCTGCCGTGGCTGCAGGCATGGGGCCGCTCAGCGTGGGCACGGATGGGGCAGGCAGCGTGCGCATCCCAGCGGCGTTTTGCGGCAACTTTGGCATGAAGCCGAGCTTTGGGCGCGTGCCGGCTTATCCGCTTTCGCCTTTTGGTAGCGTGGCGCATTTAGGGCCGCATACGATGAGCGTGCAGGATGCGGCGCTTTTGATGAATGTGATCACGCAACCTGATGCGCGGGATTGGACATCGTTGCCTTATGACCGAGTTGATTATTTAGAAGATTTGGAAAGTGGCATTAAAGGCCTGCGCATCGCTTTCTCGCCCACGCTTGCGTTTGCGAAGAATGTGCACCCAGAAGTCGCTGCCGCTGTTGCGCAAGCTGCTATTGATTTAGAAGCACTCGGCGCAAATATCGTGCCGTCTGACCCGGGTTTTGAGGATCCGTTGGAGATCACAACAGGTTTGTGGTTCTTAGGTGCATGGACAGTTTGGAACACACTTAACGTTAAGCAGCAAGCCCTGACCGACCCTGATTTTCGAGCACAGGCCGAGCTCGGCAGCAAGCTCTCAGCGCTTGATGTTCAAAAGCTCAACACGCGTCGCGGGTTGCTTGGCAGCCATATGCGCCAGTGGATGAAATCGACAAGCAACCCAAAGGGCTATGATTTGCTCATCACGCCTTCGGTCTCTATTCCCGCGTTCGACGCACGGCCAGCAGGCCACACGCCGATGTGCCCCGAGGCCATGCTCGGCTGGACGCCATTCAGCTATCCCTTCAACCTCACGCAACAGCCCGCATGTTCGATTCCCTGCGGATTGACAAAAGACGGTTTGCCGATTGGCCTGCAAATCATCGGCCCGATGTTTGGTGATGCGCTCGTGCTGCGCGCAGCGCGGGCGTTTGAAAAGATCCGGCCCATCATCCGTCCGGACCTTCGCCCGGCATTGTGATCGCATATTTTTAAGAGATATTGGCGTATAGCCGGCACAGAATATGCGCGGAGTGCTATTGAATTCATAGTATTCGTATTGATAACGATTTGCTACCCGAATGAAGCCAAACATTCGCCATAATGCTGGCAAACAACGCCTCTGCACTATATGACGCTCCTTGCCATCGATGTTGGAAACACCCGCCTGAAATGGGCGATCTATGCCCATGCGCAGCCGGGCGCTGAGCTGCTCGCAAGCGGCGCTGAGTTTTTAGAGAATATTGAGACGCTTGCTGAGAACGCTTGGGCAAATATCTCGCCCCAAGATGCGCCCAGCAAAATGATTGGCTGCGTTGTGGCAGGGGACGCGCTGCGCCAGCGCGTGCAAGAGCAAATCATGGAGCGCTGGGATTTGCATCCGCAGTGGGTGCTTGCCAGCGCGCAAGAGGCGGGGCTGATCAATGGGTATGACTACCCGATGCGCCTTGGCGCAGACCGCTGGGTGGCGATGATCGGCGCTTGGCATCGGATGATGGCGGTGCATTCTGCTGCACCCAAACCCATGGTGGTTGTGATGGTAGGCACAGCGGTGACGGTTGAAGCCATTGGCGTGCAGCTCTCGCCCGATGGCAGCGCGCAGGGCAAGTTTCTTGGCGGCTTTATTTTGCCAGGCCACGGCATCATGCTCAAAGCGCTTGAATCTGGCACAGCGGGTTTACATGTGCCCACGGGTGAGGTACAAGAATTTCCAACGAACACGAGCGATGCTTTGACGAGCGGCGGCACGTATGCAATTGCAGGCGCGGTACGGCGTATGCGCCATCATGTGCAAAACCGTTGCGGCCAAGATCCTGTGCTTTACATGACGGGCGGCGCAGGCTGGAAGATGCATGCCTTTTTAGGGCTTGATGATGTGGAGCTGGTGGATAACTTGATTTTTGATGGGCTGCTAGAGGTGGCGCGGTTTCGGGGGCTGGCTAGGTAATTATCTTTTGCACCGAGGGCTCCGCTTTTGGACCAGACCCGTCGCAACAAGCCCTTCGGGCGAGCATCTGCAGTACTCGCTTTCAAAGGCCGCAAAAACAACTCTTCTTCGCTCAAACACGTTTTTGCTAAGGCGAGTACGCCTTACCTTTGAAAGCTCCGTGCTTCGAGCTTGTTGCTCGATTGGGTCTGACCCAAAAGCGCAGCCCTCGCCACAAAAGACTAGCTCACTAATCCATCCACCGCCTGAAACATCGACTGCCTTGCTTGGCTCACGATCTGGCCTTTCCAATCATCCGCATCCACATAAAACGCATCAAGTAATTGCTGCTTGATTTCTTTAGCCATTTCTGGCGATGCTTCTGGGTGACTGGCTAGCCAATGGTCAGCGCGCAATGCGCCCAAGATGCCCATCACGGGCACGGTGCCGTACTCCATCGCAATTGCGGTGTATTCGGCTTGCGGCGCTTCTTCATACGCGGCCATCCACATCAGGCCGGTGAGCAGGGCGGAGCTTGACGAGCCGTTGTAAATACTGGTCACGGGTGTTTCTCCGCTTGGGTTGCCTGCGTTGCCCCACCATGTCGTGGCGCGCTCGTACGCAGCCGGATCGTCTTTGCAAGCGAAGATCCGCTCGCCGTGGCCGCGAGGGCCCAGACCTGTGTGCAGATCAATCCACGCCATACGCGTGCATTTTTGCGCGTATTGGCGCAGCACTTTGCGCAAAGTCAAGTTGCTCCATGTGGGCGCATTGCCGCCGAAGAAGAGGCCATTGGCATGCGTGTATTGGCCTTTGGTGACGGCTTGCTGGAAGGCGCGTAGGCCGCTGGCTTCATCTGGATTTTTTGAGTCTTTTAAGGCGTTTGCCGACATCCATGCTGCGCAGAGTGCTATGTTTTCAGGAGTAGGTGGCCATTGCTTGGGGAGCAGCAAATCGTGCAAGCTCGCATAGCCGGCGTTGGCGGTAGCGGGCGGTAAAGGCTTGGAGAAATCTTGAAAGTTGCGATTGAGATCGACATTTTCTTGCGTCACGCGACGAATGTGTGAAAAGCCATGCGGATTGAGCGCATGGATATAAAGCACGGCCACACCCACTGATTTTGCTTTGTCTCGCCACTCTTGATCGTGCAGCGCAAACACCTGCACGCCCGAGCCGCAATAGCCTTCGACGCCGTGGCAAGCGCTGGAGACGACCAGTAACTCTTTAGCATCTGGCGAGCCATCGAGCGCGACATCTACGCTCAAATCTTCGCCATCTTTGCCACTCAGGGGATGCGCGAATGATTGGATGGCGAGGCCGGCAGTCGCTGCGGCTTCTAGAAATTTCACGCGAGCTTGCGCGTAGGAATGTGAGAATGAATTTGGAATTGAAATCATGAGCCTATTGTGACGCAAGAGACAGTTTGCGGGTATTCCATAGCGCAAGCGCACGCAGCTTTAGCGCATGCTGTAGGCAAATATTGAAGCGAGAAAATCATGAATCATTTGAGCGGGCTTGATGCCACTTTTCTCCATCTCGAATCGCCCGAAATGCCGATGCATATTGGCTCGCTTTGCGTGATGGATTTGCCCGAAGGTTTCGCAAGCGATGACTTTTTTGAAGCAGCCAAGCAGCGCATCTCTGAGCGCATGCATTTGGCCGAATTGTTTACGCGCAAGTTGGCGCTGATTCCGTTTGATCTCTCCAATCCCGTGTGGGTAGAAGACGAAGATGTTGATATTGAATACCACGTGAGGCATGTGACTTTGCCCAAGCCGGGCACAAATCGTTTACTCCAGCAATATGTGGCGCGCTTGCATTCAAGCCTGCTTGATCGCAGCCGCCCGCTGTGGGAATTCTTCATCATTGATGGACTTAAAAGCGGGCAAGTGGCTCTGTACACCAAAGCGCATCATGCGGGCATGGATGGGCAGGCGGGCATGGCCGTGGCGCAGGCGATTTTTGATATGGAGCCAACGGGCCGCATTGTCAAGCCGCCGCGCCCGAAGACGCGTACCCATCGCTATCAATTGGGCATGGCTGAGCTCGGCGGCGCAGCGCTGCGCAACACGGCGCTGCAAGTCGTCAAGCTGGTGCAAACTGCGCCCACCATGCTGCGCGCTTTGAGAGATTTGGTCGCCACGCCGAATGAGGCCACAGGCAAACGCCAATGGGGCTTGCCGCAAAACTTAAAGCTCTTCGGCCCGCGCACATTGCTCAACACGACGATCACCAATCAGCGCACCTTCGCTGGCCGCACGATCTCGCTGGCTGAGACAAAATTCATCGGCAAGACGCTAGGCGGCACGCTCAATGATGTGGTGATGACAACAGTAGCTGGCGCATTGCGCCGCTATTTAAAAGAACACAACAACCTGCCCGAGAAAACTTTGCTCGTAGCCATTCCCGTGAGCTTGCGCGAAGCAGGTGATACGTCTAACAACAATCAGGTCAGCTTTGTGAGCTCTGTGATGGGCACAGACATTGCTGATCCTGTGAAACGCTTAGCCGTGATCCGCGAAGCATCCGAGGCGAACAAGCGCATGCTCGGCCGCGTCAAAACGGCGATGCCCACTGACTTTCCGCTCTTCGGCGCACCGTGGCTGATGTCAGGCTTGGCTGCTGCCGTCTCGCGCTCAGGCTTGCTCAATACCTTGCCGCCGATTAGCAATCTCATCATCTCCAATGTGCCAGGTAGCCCTGTGCCTTTGTATTTCGCAGGCGCAAAGCTCGCGAGTTTTTATCCGGTGTCCATCGTTGTCCACAGCATGGCTTTGAACGTGACCGTGCAAAGCTACGCAGGCCGCTTGGATTACGGTTTAATCGCCTGCCGCAGAGCGCTGCCTGATGTGGCGGATTTAGGAGACTATTTGCTGGCGGAGCATCAAGTGTTGCTGGCTAAGGCGCAAGAGGCAGCGGCAAAAACTTTGAATGCTGAGCCTGTTGTTATGGCTACGACAGTTGAGCCGAAATTGAAATTGGTGAGTGCTAAGTCTGTTGCTGCTCCGAAGCCTCGCGCTAAAGCTAAGGTGAGTAGTGTTCGTAAAACTGCTTCTCGCGCTTGATTGGCGTTCTCGCGGTAGGCTATGGCCTGTGTGCGCTCGCACAGAGCAGCGACCCCTACGGGGAAGCATCTGCAGTACTCGCGATCAGGGCACGTCGCCCAAACTCGCTTCGCTCAAACAGGGCGACTCTTCGACCCTGATAGCTCCGTGCTTCGAGCTCGCAGCTCAATCGTGCGAGCGCACGCAGGCCATAGCCTTCCGCGAGAGCAAAGGACTTGAAGTGCCTGCGGACAAGTACCGAAAACAGGATTCTCGTGGCAAGTTAAGCGCTTTGCGGCTGAGCCCGATTGAGCAGCAAGCTCGAAGCACGGAGCTTACCAAGGTAAGGCGTACTCGCCTTAGCAAAAACGTGTTTGAGCGAAGCGAGTTGTTTTTGCGGCCTTTGAAAGCGAGTACTGCAGATGCTCGCCCGAAGGGCTTGCAGCTCTGGGCTCGGTCGCAAAGCGCTTATCTTGTCACGAAGGTGAGCGACTTTGGCCGAACCGAATCAAGCCGCGAGCCATTTCTCCGACAACCGAACCCAATATGTAGCGCCCAGCGGAATCAAATCATCGTTGAAGTCATAGCTCGGGTTGTGCAACATGCAGGGCCCGCCGCCGTGGCCCATTTCTCGGTGTGCGCCGTCTCCATTCGCAATGAAGCAATACGCGCCGGGCTTGGCTTGCAGCATGTAGGCAAAATCTTCCGCGCCCATCGTGGGCTCTTGCGCTGTGACGTTGTCTTTGCCGACGATTTCTGCCATCACGGCCGCGCAGAAAAGCGCTTCTTTTTCGCTGTTGATCGTGGGCGGATAGTTGCGTGCGAATTCAAAATCAACTGTGCCGCCGAAAGCTGCTGCCAAGCCTTCAGAGATGTCTTTCATGCGCTGCTCGACCAAATCAATCAGCTCGGTCGTAAACGTGCGCACTGTGCCTTCCAGCTTGCAGCTGTCCGGGATCACGTTCGTCGCCTCGCCCGCATGAATCATCGTCACGCTGATCACGCCGGCTTCTACCGGCTTTTTGTTGCGGCTGATGATGCTCTGGAAAGCTTGCACCGCCTGCGTAGCGATGATGATGGGATCAACTGCGTTGTGCGGCAGCGCGGCATGGCCGCCTTTGCCGTGGAAGACGATTTTGAATTCATTGGAGGAGGCCATCACTGGCCCGGGGCTCACCGCAAATTGCCCCACTTGCGGACCTGGCCAGTTGTGCATACCGAAGACAGCTTCCATGGGGAATTTTTCAAACAAGCCTTCTTTGATCATCTCCCGCGCGCCGCCGCCGCCTTCTTCGGCGGGCTGAAAAATCAAATATACCGTGCCATCGAAGTTGCGATGTTTGGCGAAGTGTTGCGCAGCAGCGAGCAGCATCGCGGTGTGGCCATCATGGCCGCAGGCATGCATTTTGCCGGCATGTTTGCTGGTATGAGCGAAGGTGTTGAATTCCTGCATTGGCAGCGCATCCATATCGGCGCGCAAACCAATCGCGCGGCCACACTTGCCGCTATCTTTGCCATGAACAATGCCGACCACGCCCGTGGTGCCCAGCCCGCGATGAATCGGGATGCCCCATTCTTCGAGCTTTTTAGCGACGACATCCGCAGTGCGCACTTCTTGAAAACACAGCTCAGGATGCGCATGAATATCGCGGCGCACGGCGGCGATGGAGGCGGCTTGGGTCACGATGGAATCAATGATTTTCATGATGCTTACTTTGATTAAATGCAGCGACAAAACTTCGGTCGATTGTTCCAGTTTAACCCTGATGCTTAAATTGTGCTTTTGCCTACTCTCGCACCTTGCCAAGTGAGTCAATCAAGCTCAGCTCCACCAGTTTGGAGCCATTGCGGCTGCCGTCAAAGCTGATGCGAAAGCCACCCACATCCAGCTCACTCAATGCCTCAATGGCTTTGCGCAACTTGGGCGCAGTGGGCTCTTTGCCACTCTTTCGAATGGCCTCGGTTAATGCACGGGCTGCAATGTAGCCTTCCAGCATGTACACGTTTGGCTTGCCCAATTTGGCAGCTTGCGCATCAGCAATCAACTCGCGCACCACAACGCTTTTTGCATTGTCCGAACGCGGTGTGACGCGCACCAGCACCACGCCTGCGCCTGCTGGGCCAAGTTGCTCAGCAAGTAGGCTCTCTCCGGTATTAGAAAAACCATAAATCGGCCCGCGAAAGCCTTTGGCGCGCACTTCGCGGATGGCTTTTGCCGCGTCGAGCGGCGTGCCGATGACAAGCAAGGATTCAGGGCGCGTGTTGACCGCTTTATCAACGCTGTCAAACCCAAATTTTCCAACCAAGTTAGTACCTGCGCCATACATTGTGCGTTCTGCCGCGTCAAGTGCACTGAGCGATTCGGTATCGCTTCCAAATGCGATGGCAAGCTTGCGTGCACCCAAAGTCTGGGCGTGTCGCACGATAGCCACTGTTTCTTCTGAGTAGCCGGGGCGGATGGAATATAAATTGGGAAAGTTTGCGCCTTGCAACTCATCTGCTGCGGCCATCGGCGCAAACAAAATTGAATTGCCATCTTTCACCGCTTCGTAGGCGGCTGTGGTCTGCGCTGAGCCATAGCTGCCAAACAGCGCGAGCACACCACTTTGTACGAGTTTTTGTGCGTTGACTTTGGTGGCAGCTGGGTTGCCGCCATCGTCAAGCACCGCCAAATTGATGCTGCGACCATTGATACCGCCTGAGGCATTGACGCGATCAAAATACAGCTTTGCGCCTTGGTGAAAGGGCAGGGCAAGTGCGGCGGCAGCGCCAGTCAGCGCGGTGGGCTGGCCAATGGTGATCGCGGTTTTGCTCACGCCATCGGCAGCTTGTGTGAGCGCTGGAAGCGCCACACTGCTGAGCAAAGCAAAAGACAAGCAAAGGCGGCGTGTTGTGTGTTGCATAACAGGGCTATTATAAAAATGTTGCGCGTATCATGACGGAAATAAAATTGTTTGAACCCCCCTGTTTTCCCCTGAACTCTGATGAATCCTTCCGTTGTACACATGCAGACGAAAGCAAACACCTTGGTGCGCGGCGCATGCCCGCATGATTGCCCGGATACCTGCGCTTTTTTAACTGAGGTGCAAGACGGCGTGGCCTTGAAGGTGCGCGGCAATCCAGCGCATGCACACACGCATGGCACGCTCTGCGCCAAGGTCAACAAATACACCGAGCGCACGTATCACCCCGAGCGGTTGCTGTATCCGTTAAAACGCGTTGGTAAGAAGGGTGCGGGGCAATTTGAGCGCGTGTCTTGGGAGACGGCTCTGAGCGACATTGCGGCGCGACTGAAAGCGATAGCGGCTGTTGATCCGCAAGCGATTCTTCCCTACAGCTACGCGGGCACGATGGGCTTGGTGCAAAGCGAGGGCATGGCGGCGCGTTTTTTCAACAAGCTCGGTGCGTCGCAACTAGACCGCACGATTTGCTCTGCCGCTGGCACGGAAGGCCTCACGCATACGCTGGGCGGCAAGGTGGGTATGAAGGTGGAATTTTTTGCGGAAGCCAAACTGATCGTGATTTGGGGCAGCAATTCGATCACAAGCAACTTGCATTTTTGGCGCTATGTGCAAGAGGCGAAAAGACTCGGCGCGAAGGTGTGGTGTATCGACCCGCGTCGCACCGAGACGGCTGAAAAATGCCACGAGCATGTCGCGCTGTTGCCCGGCACAGATGCTGCGTTGGCGCTTGCCATCATGCATGAGCTGATTGCCAATGATTGGCTCGATCATGATTACATTGTGCAGCATACCAGCGGTTGGCCGGCATTGAAGCAGCGTGCACTGCTATGGAATTCAGAGCGCGCAGCGTTGGTGTGTGGTGTGAGCGCCGATCAAATCAAACAACTTGCGCGCGAGTATGGTGAGGCTGCCAAGCGCGGCGAGAGCGTGGCAATCCGACTGAATTACGGTATGCAGCGTGTGCGCGGCGGCGGCAATGCGGCGCGGGCTGTGGCATGCCTGCCCGCTCTGGTGGGCGCTTGGCGCCAACGCGGCGGCGGGCTGCTACTGTCTTCATCAGGCATGTTTCCGGTGAATCGCGCCGCTCTATCTCGCCCCGATTTATTATCTGGAAAAACATCGCGCACGATCAATATGAGCACCATTGGTGATGATCTTTTGCGCGAATCGTCTGCCGAATTTGGCAGCAAAATTGAAGCTGTGTTGGTGTACAACAGCAACCCCGTCGCCGTTGCGCCTGAGAGCAGCAAGGTGGTACAAGGCTTTGCGCGAGAAGACCTTTTTACCGTGGTGCTCGAGCATTTCCAAACCGATACCGCCGACTACGCGGATTACATCCTGCCTGCCACCACGCAGTTAGAGCATTGGGATGTGCATCTGTCGTATGGGCACACGGATGTGATGCTCAACCAGCCGGCTATTGCGCCGGTGGGCGAATCGAAGCCGAACACACAGATCTATCGTAAGCTGGCGGCGCACATGGGATTCGTTGATCCTTGCTTTTCAGACAGCGATGAGCAGCTTTGCCGCACAGCGTTTGAGGGCGCAATAGATTTTGAGGTGCTTTTGCAAGATGGTTTTGCGCCACTCAAGATGCCCGATGCACCGTTTGCACAAGGCGACTTTCCCACTGCGAGTGGCACATGCGAATTCGAGAGCAAGCAATACGGCCTGCCCGATTATGTGCCCAACTATGAAGTCGCTTGCAGCGATGCGCGCTATCCTTTGGCCATGATTTCGCCGCCCGCGAGGAATTTCCTGAATTCAACTTTTGTTAATGTAAAAAGCCTGCGTGATATGGAAGGTGAGCCGCTGCTGGAGATTTCTGAGCGCGATGCGACTGAACGCGGCATTGCAGACGGCAGCATCGTCAAGATTTTCAATGATCGCGGTATGTATCGCTGCAAGGCGCAGATCAGTGCAAGAGCGCGCGAAGGCGTGGTGCATGGCCTAGGCATCTGGTGGCGCAAGATGGGACTCGATGGCAAGAATGTCAACGAGCTCACGAGCCAGCGCTTGACGGATATGGGACGCGGCCCGGTGTTTTATGACTGCGCAGTGCAGGTGTGCGCTGATGTGGCTTAGGGCGCTTTATTGCATGAAAAATAGGCCTTTTAGCACCATAGCCGGCATATTATCTGCATTGTTTGCTACTGTTTTGATAGTGTCTTGTCTGACAGGTTGCAGCAACTTGGGCTACTACTGGCAAAACGCGCAAGGCCATATTGCCGTGATGAATGCAGCCAAGCCCGTCAAAGAATGGCTTGATGATGCGCAAACATCTGAGGCCACCAAGCGCCGGCTCGCGCTGGCGCAGCGCATTCGCGAATTCGCATCGCTTCAGCTCGCGCTGCCCGATAACGCCAGCTACCGCCGCTATGCTGATCTAAAGCGCAGCGCGGTGGTGTGGAATGTGGTGGCCGCGCCTGAATTTTCGCTTCAACTCAAAACCTGGTGCTTCGCCGTGGTCGGCTGTGTGGGCTATCGCGGCTACTACACGGAAAGCGATGCGAGAGCAGAAGCCGAACGCGTGAAGGCTGAGGGCTTTGAAGTGAATGTGTATGGCGTACCCGCGTATTCCACGCTGGGCTACATGAATTGGGCGGGCGGCGATCCACTGCTTTCCACCTTCATCACGTATCCTGAAGGCGAGCTGGCTCGCATGATCTTTCATGAGCTAGCGCATCAGGTGCTTTACGTGAAAGATGACACGATGTTCAACGAATCGTTTGCCACAGCAGTCGAGCGCTTGGGCGGCGGGCAATGGCTGGCTAAAAATGGCTCGGAAGCCGCGCAAGCGGAATACGCGGCGTTTGACAGCAAGCGCCGTGAGTTTCGCGCATTGATGCTGCGCACACGTGAGCGCTTAGCGCAGATTTATAAGCAAAAAGCCGAGGTAGCCGGTATAGAACCTGCGCAGAGTGCTACTAAAAACATAGCAAATGAAAAGCAGCAAGTCATGCGGCAGATGCGCGATGAATACGCCCTTCTCAAGGCGAGTTGGGGTGGCTTTGCTGGATATGATCGCTTCATTTCGCAAGCGAATAACGCCAGCCTTGGCGCGCAAGCAGCGTACGATGAGCTCGTGCCGCAATTCGAAGCGGTGTTTGAAAAACAAGGCAAAGATTGGAAAGCTTTTTACCATGCCATCCAATCCATCACACCCTTGCCCAAAGAAGAGCGCCGCGCCGCTTTGCTGACCTTGGCCGGCATGACAAAATAGGCTTTTCGCATCTAATCCCCACCCAATTTGCGTCAGGAGACATACACCCATGGCAGACATCAATATTTCCCGCTCGCACACGCTCGGCTTGCCTGAAGCCCGCAAAGTGGCCTACAAATGGGCAGAAGACTGCGAAAAAAATCTCAATATGGAATGCACGTACGAAGAAGGCAAAGCATCCGATGAAGTGCAATTCAAGCGCAGCGGTGTAGACGGCACACTCAAAGTCACCTCCACCGGCTTTGATTTGCACGCCAAGCTCGGTTTTTTGCTCGGCGCATTCAAAGGCAAGATCGAATCCGAGATTGAGAAAAACTTGGATGATCTCCTTGCTAAAAGCAGCAAAGCCGCTGATAAGAAGCTTGCACAGAAGAAAAAAGCCTGAGACCGAATACAAATTTCCGGTCGCGAAAGACGCAAAATTTACGCGAAAGACGCGAAAAAGAAAAAGTCTGTTGTTAGCTAGTTATGCAGGCAGCACGTCGCCGGTATAAATGCATTTTTTGGGTGTTTGTTTCGCGTAAATTTTTGTGTGCTTCGCGCTCGAAAACTGGGTGCTCGTTTCAGTGTAAATCGTGCAACAGGATTACTTCAGTGATTCAATCAAATCCACGTATTGCTGCATGGCTTCTTTTGCATCTGTGCCTTTGAGCTTGTCCCAAGCATCCCATTTTGCGCGGCCCACCATGTCAGTAAAACCTGGTTTTTTCTCTTCGTTGTCACCGGCGCTGCCTTGCTTGTAGAGCGAATAGATTTTGAGCAAGGTGGCGTTGTCGGGGCGCTCGGATAGGTTTTTCGAGTCTGCGGCGGCTTTGTCAAATTTTGCTTTGAGGCTGGTGGCCATGGTGTTCTCCAAAAATGTTAAGTGGTGAGACATGAGAATTCGTAAGGGTTAGCGCTTTCTATCTTAGCGCAAGCAATACGGCCACAATAGCGGGAAATACCTCAGCAAAAAATCCCCGGAGAAAAGCATTCATGGTGGCTAATTTCATCCTTCAAGAAGCGGAGCTGCTGGCGCAAGATTTCGCAGAAATTGTGGCGCGCCAAGCGGCTGATGCGGGCGGCACAGCTGCTCTCGCTGGCAAGGCGGCGGCGAGGGTCGGCAAAGATGTACAAAACGCCGTGGGCGGCACGCTAGGGCTTACCGGCGAGCGCATGAGCAAGGTCGATACCGCTTGGCTGCGCATGGATACGCCTCAGAATTTGATGATGATCGTGGGCGTTTGGGTGCTGCGCCCGGGCATCAAGCTTCTGGCGATGCAAGAGAGGGTGAAAGACAAGCTGCTCAAATACGGGCGCTTTAAGCAATGCGTGGTGGAGGATTCTGCGGGCGCAACGTGGGTCACGGATCGAAAATTCGACATTGAAAAGCATGTGGTGAGTGAGGTTCTGCACATCGCAAAAGGCCAAACAGCGCAACATGCTTTCCAAGCCCGTGTGGCCGAGCTCACGATGACGCCTTTATCGCGCCATCAGCCGCTGTGGCAATTTCATTTGATTGAAGATTATCCGTTGGCTGACGGCACGAGGGGCTCAGCGCTGATCGCGCGAATCCACCATTGCATCGCCGATGGCATTGCGCTGATTTCGGTCACGATGTCGATCATGGATGGTGGATCGGAGCCGCCGGAGCGCAAGAAAAAATCTGCCGCGCAGGCAGGTGGTGCATCCGAAGATTGGATTTCAGAACATTTGATCAAGCCGTTTACGAAGGCTACGTTTAAAACGATGAACATGGCCAGCATGAGCGCAGCCCGCAGCATGGAGATGCTCTCTGACCCGCAAAAAGGCATTGCCGGTGGGCTGGAGATGGCGCGGCTGGGTGGCAAGCTCATGGGTGATTTGGCCGCGATGGCGCTGATGCCCAATGATTCGCCCACTCGCCTCAAAGGCAAGCCTGGCCGCACGAAGCAAGTTGCGTGGTGTGCGCCAATTGCGCTGGCAGATGTCAAAGAGGTGAGCAAAGCGCTTGAATGCTCCGTCAACGATGTGCTGCTGGCCTGCGTGGCGGGCGCGATCGGCGAGTATTTGAAAACCCATGGCGACGAGGTGGCAGGCAAAGAAATCCGCGCCATGATCCCGGTGAATCTGCGGCCGATTGAGCAGGCGTACAAACTGGGCAATCGCTTTGGTTTAGCGCCATTGGTTTTGCCGATTGGCATTGAGAATCCGGTGGAGCGTGTGTATGAAGTGCGCAAGCGGATGAATGAGCTTAAAAGCAGCTACCAGCCGCTGCTCGCATTCAGCTTGCTATCAGTTGCTGGCTTGTTGATTAAACCTGTGCAAGATGCGATGCTTAAGCTTTTTTCAAAGAAGACGACAGCCGTGATGACGAATGTGCCCGGCCCGCGCGAGAAGCATAGTTTTTTAGGCTCCACGATTGAAGAGCTGATGTTTTGGGTGCCTCAGAGCGGCGATGTGGGTATGGGTGTGAGCATTCTTTCGTATGGCGGCGGCGTGCAATTCGGCCTGATTACCGATGCCGGCCTGTGCCCCAATCCGCAAGCCATCATCGACGAATTCGCGCCTGAATTTGCTAAGCTGGCGATGATTACGCTCATGCTGCCTTGGGATAAAGAGGCGTCTATCAACTGAGCACAGTGAGCCCGCGCTGTGCGTCATGAGCTGTGTTGCGACCACGTCGCAGCAAACCCGGTGCGTTCATGCACCTCCGATGCGGGTAAGCATCTGTAGTACTCGCTTGCACAGGCCGCAAAAACAACTCGCTTCGCTCAAACACGTTTTTGCTAAGACGAGTACGCCTTACCTAAGACAAGCTCCGTGCTTCGAGCTTGCTGCTCGATTGTGGCCGCAATACAGCCCATGACGCACAACGCTTATTGGCGCTAATTAATGCTCACGCTGATTTCAGCATCGCCTCGCGCAAGATGCTGTTCATGCGGCTTTGATAGCCGCTGCCTTGCTGGCGCAGCCATGCAATCACATCGGCATCCACGCGCACGGTGATTTGCTGCTTGATCGGGCGATACAACGCACCGCGTGTGGCATCTTTCCAATCTTCATCAGTGGTGGGCGGGATGTCGGAATAGTCGATCGGCTTTTTGCGAGCCATGAAGGCATCAAGCTGCGCGAGTAACTTCGGAGTGAGCTTGGCGGTTTGTTGCGCATAGGCTGCTTGATGCTCTTTAGCTGATAGCTTCTTCATAGCGTTTCCTGTCCTTTATGTCTGCTTCGCGCGCGGAGATGATGCGAATGTGTTCTTCGCCGTCATCGTCCATTCATGTGTGAGCGATCAAGCAAAGTAATCGGCCATTGATGAGACCAATTGTTTGCCAACGCAACTCGCCATTTTCAATACGATCACGCCGCATCACGTGAAATGGATCATCAAAGACCAATTGCACCAACTCAAAATTCAAGCCGTGCTTGTCTTGATTGATCTTGTTCTTTGCTTCATCCCAAGTGATGTGCAGCATGCTTGTAACTCTCAATTTGTAGTTACGTTATTGTAGTTCAATTGCTGGATATTTGCAAACATATCATCACTTCATCACCGCGCCATGCAAAACGCCTTCTCTGCGAACAGAGAAGGCGTTGCAAGGGCTTTGATCAGTTTGCCGTCAGAGATATTAGGTAGTCCGCTATCAAATCAGTAGTGAACGACTATCGACTCGGCTTTTTGGCAGCCACTTTCTTTGCCGCTGGTTTCTTGAGCGGTGCTTTTTTAGCGGTAGCTTTCTTTGCCGCAGGCTTTTTGGCGACGGGCGATTTAGCGGCGGGCACTTTCACAGCTTTGGCAATTGTTTTGGGTGTTTTAGGCGCAGCAACAGCGGCACCTTTCCACTTCAACCGCGCCTTCTTCGCCAGCGCTACAACTTTTGCAATGTCTTCATCGGTAAACGCACCGTTCACGCCTGAAATCGCGGAGAGTTTCATGCCGTTTTTGATGCCGAGTTTGTAGATCTCTTTGACTTTGTCCCACTCTGTGTCTCGCCCAACGGTAAACACTTCAAAGCGGCCTTCTAGTGCGAGCACGATGGTCTCTGCAAGACAAGCATAGATCACATTCGGCGGCAAGCCAATGCTCTTCATGCCGCGCACTTTGGTGGGCAGTTCGATCTCGCCAGATTCGATCACGAGCACATCGGGGCGCTTGGCCACTTCTTCGGGCGGCAAATCCAGCGGGCGCGCCACATCGGTGATCACGCAGCCGGGCTTGACTTTCATGATGTCTAAGATCTTTTTACCAGCGCCGGAAGTGGATGTGACGATCATGTCCATATCGCCTAACAAGCTGTCGTAATCAATCGAGCAAACGATGTCTGCATCCGGTGTGTCTTTGAGGATGGAGCGCTTGAGCTCTTCCAACTTCTTCAAATCGCGCCCTGCGATCACGACCTGCTCAAAAGCCATCGCTAGCAAGCGCGCGCTCACTGAGCCAATCGAGCCACTTGCGCCAATCACCATCGTCTTGGCATGAATGCGCTTGCCATCTTTCTCAAGTTTGACCAAACCCATGCGCCGCATCGCATCAGCGGCTGCCCAGAGCGCTCCAGAAGCAGAATAGCTGTTGCCAGTGGTGATCGGCAACGGCGCACGGCGCGCCACCGTGACGCCCGCATCGCCTACCACTTTGGTGAACGCGCCCAAGCCCATGATCTGCGCGCCCAAGCCTTGCGCGATTTTTGCGGCTTGCAGCAAACGGCGATACGTAAATTCGGGGCTGCGCGAGAGCATTTCGCGTGGCGTGCCGCCCACCGAGATCAGCCAGCCTTCAGCTTCTGCACCGGTGGGCGAGACGATGTTTTCCATCTTGCAATAGACCATTGGCGGCAAATGCGCGGCAATGGTTTCCACCTTGTTCATGATGAATTTTGGCGTGCCTTTTGGAATCGAGAATCCCTTGCGAATGAAATCTTGCGAGAGCGGGTGAATCACAAAGGCGAAGCGGCGAATATTGCGGAAATTGCCGGTGGGGTGCAAGAGGCGCGGCTTGATCGCGAGCTCATTCAAGATCTCTTCAAAATCATCATCAGAGACTTCCGCTGGCGGGCGGCCAAGTGACGCAAGAATCATCGCTTCCAGCGTGTTGATGCCGATCACATGGTCAAACAATTTCGGCGACACATCAATCACCAAATTGACTTTGCATTTTTTGAAAAACTCCATGCGATCATCATCGACAGCGGAGGTAATCAAAGTTTTGCCCGCGAGATTGCTGGAGCTGCCAATGGCTTTGAGCTCGGCAAATGTACCCACGATCACATGCGCTTCTTCAGCTGCACGTGCCACGCGCTTTTCTTTGAGCCAGCTCATCGAGGCTTCCAAAATCTCGGCAGGTTTGCCCGACAGAATATATTTGGTGCTCTTGGCGTAAAGCTCCAGTTGCTCAATCGATGAGAGCATGGCGGGCGCGCCGGTTTGATACAGCGCATCGGCGAAATTCAAATTTGGTGTGTAGTCTGATAGCGCCACTGCCATGTCATAGTTGCGCATGCCGTTTAAAAACAGCACGATGTTGTTGTTGAAATACTCGCCCAATTCTTTTTGCACATGGCGCACTGCACGCACTTGCAGCAGGCGGCGCAGCGTAGAGCCGGTGGTGGCGGGCACGCGCGTGACGACATTCAGCAAGCGCTGGGTTTCTTTGTTGGTCACGGTGCGCAGGCCGACTTGATAATGATCGCCGATCTCGCCCAAGCCAATCGCATCGGCAAAATTTTGATGGCGACGCAGCAGCTCCCACGCTTGGCCTGTGTCGTTATTCGCGCCCATGCGCGTGACTTGGAAATCCTCGCCTAAGAATTTGGTTTTGAAGGTGAAATCTTGCGCTTTGGCGCCGAGGGTGACGGTGATGACTTTTTTCATGGGTGAGCTCGTGATGGATGTCAAAAGAAATTACTTGGTAGATTTTTTTGCTGAGGCTTTTTTCGCGGCGGCGTTTTTCGTCGCGGGTTTAGCAGGTGCAGCGGTTTTGGCTGTTGCTTTCACAGCTGGCCTATCTGCCGGGGGAAGCACTTGCCGGATCAACGCCTCGCATTGCTTTTGAGTCATGTATTTCGGCACAGGATAGCCCGTATGCGCTTCGTGGCAAGCGGCCTTAGCAATATCTGGAATATCTGCTTCTTGCAGTTTGTCTAAATACAGCGGGATGCCCAGATCGCGGTTGAGCTGGTCAATCGCGTCAAGGAATTTGGTGGCTAACTTATCGTCTTTCTCGCTCTCGTTGCCCAGCTTGGCGCGCACGGCCAATTTGGCGAGCTGCTTTTGAATGGCGGGCGCAGAGAAGCGCATCACATGCGGCAGCATGATGGCGTTGGCTAGGCCATGTGGCGTGTGATATTTGCCGCCGAATTGATGGGCAATCGCATGCACGTAACCCACGTTGGCGCGGGTGAACGCGAGGCCGGCGTAGGTGGAAGCAAGCGACATTTTCTCTCGCGCTTCAAGGTCTGTGCCACGCAAGTAGCAGGTGCGCAAGTTGCCGAAGATCAAGCCCACCGCAGCCAGCGCCATGCCATCGGTATAAGGCGTGGCCCAATTGCCGACAAAGGCTTCAATCGCATGCGTCAGCGCATCGATGCCGGTGGCGGCTGTGATGTGGGGCGGCAGGCCAGTCATCAGCGTCGCGTCCAGCGCGGCCATTTTTGGCACAAGGCGCGGATCGATGATCACGACTTTGTCGTGTTTGACGGGGTCTGAAATCACAGCGGCAACAGTCACTTCGGAGCCTGTGCCCGCGGTGGTGGGCACGGCGTAGATCGGAAGTGGTGAGTTGCGACCTTTGAAGTAGCCCGCCAAATTGCGAAAACTCTTCCGATTGGTCATGGCAATGGCAATCGCTTTGGCCGAATCCATCGAGGAGCCGCCGCCAAAAGCCACAATCGCATCGCATTCATGCTCGCGGCAGAAATCGAGGCCTTCTTCAATCAGCGGGATCGGCGCATCTGGCGTGATTTTGTCAAACACCACGGTTTTTGTGCCGCCGGCGTGCAGGGCATCTTGAATGCTTTTTAGCAAACCAAGCTTGGCGATCACGCCGTCGGTGACGATGAGCACTTTATTGTGGCCAAAGCCTGCAATCACCTCGCCCATGCGCGCACTCGACCCCGGGCCGACCATCAAGGTGGGTTGCGGAATGGGGATGAAGCGGGTCACTTTGCCAGCGCCTTTCATCAACATCTCAAGACCAGCGGCTTGAGTGGCCTTGGGTACGAGCTTTGGAATCAAATTGGGAATGAAATCTAAGATCACTGCAGCCTCCTCGGGGATCACTTTTATTGATTGATCAGTGTAGGCGCAGGGGCGGTCTCTGTGCTGATACTTCGCTCCAATTGCGCACAGGGTTTTCCCGGTTCAATACGCTCATAATTTTTCAACTCTGCCGGGCTGATTGTTTTAGGTGCGAGGCATCGTCTTGGCTGAATACTCGGCCACCAACTTAAGCAAATGCTGGCGTTGGCTGCTTTCAAGATACGGCACGAGTAAATTAAGCACATGTTGCGCGCCGCGCACGAGTGCGATGCTGGCGCTCTCGGGCTCGAGCGCATTGCGCGGATCGCGCACGTATTCGAAACTCAGCCAGTAGGTGAGCACCACCACCATCGAAGTGGCCGTGCCTTCAATTTCGCGCGAATCAATCGTGATCGCGCCGCTGCGATTCATCGCATCGAGCATGGCGCGCACGCTGCGGGTTTTGTTTTTCAGCACCCACTGGAAATGCGTTTCTAGCCTTCTGTTTTTGCTCAGTAAATCATTCAGATCACGATAGAGGAAGCGGTATTGCCAAATCAGCTCAAAAAGTGTGTGCAAGTAAAACCAAGCGTCTTCTACGTTGCGCACGCCGTCGCTGGCGTTGAGTAGCTCAGACAAACCTCTTTCATAGCGATCAAACAAAGAGTTGATCAGCTCGTCTTTGGCAGGATAGTGATAGTAAAGATTGCCCGGGCTGATGCTCAGCTCAGCAGAGATCAGTGTGGTGGAGACATTGGGCTCGCCAAAGCGATTAAAGAGTTCGAGCGTGACTTCCAGAATGCGTTCGGCAGTGCGGCGCGGCGCTTTTTTGACCATGAGTTTGTTCTCTTTTTGCTGTGCTGTGCTGTGGTGACTACACTTTATCTGATGTTGTGCTGTGTGGCTACCTTGTTGTGCGTTGTTCTTTGTTGGCGCTCTAAGGCCTGTGCTCGCCGTAGTCGCCACGCCCTCATGAGCCCGTGCAGCGAACCACGCGGCACCCGCCGCGAAACTTGACGCTACGCTGCGCGGCCAAAATCGGTCGTGTCGCCTACGGCGACCACAGGCCGGTGTGGGCGAGGGGAGTTCCAATCGCAGCGTGCTAACAGAGTCTTCGGTAGTTGCCGCCATTGGCGAACGAAGATTTTCCGCATTCCTCATAGGCCACGTTTGGGCGCTTAGCAGCTTGGCGATTACGATTTTGGCAGCGCAAGGTTTAGAAGCGCAAGTGCGTTTCGTTCGTTATTTCAAGCGACGGGTGTCGCGTAGCTCCTGAGCTGACTCATGAGCCTTGGATGTTGAGCGCCCAGCCGTGGTCGCTCTCAAAAAAACGAAATCTTCCGAGGACAAAAAAACTCAAGCAAACCGAAGCTCAAGATCTTCCAGCGTTTCTTCGAGCCGTTGCACAGCCTTGCCTACAGCAGTCGCCTTAGCCACTGGCATCACAAGCTGGCGTTTCGGGTCATTCAAGACATCGTGGTTGACCACAATGCCATGTTTCTCGAACTTCGCAGTCAGTGAGCTGCGACGAGCGCGCAGCATGTGGCGGGTTTGTTGGTAAGCATGCTCTGCCAAGCCTCTGCGCTGGCTGTAGCTAAAAGTATTGGCCAAATACATTTCAGGGTCGCGGTGATCGGGCTCGATCAGCACGATATCGGTTTGCGGGTACTGTCGCTCGTAAGCCGTCATGCCGATTTCTAAACGCGAATGAATGAGCGAGCGAAAGGTTTGCGAGAGCACGGCGGGCAGGCCGCCTTCTGTGATGCGCGGGATGCTTTGCCGAGCCTTTGGTAGGCCACGCTGCATCACGGCAGGGCGAGCATTCAAGGCATCAAAGGGCACGAGGGGATTGAGGCAAATCACCAGATCCATGCCTTCGTCAAGCGCAATGCTGGCGTGCAACGTTTTCTTCAATGCGCCGTCTACAAAGTAATGGTCACCGATTTCTACGGGTGGAAACAGGCCCGGCAGCGCTGAGCTGGCTTGCACGGCTTGCGAGATCGGCACATGATCCCAGCCAGGTGCACCAAATGGAGCGGCTTCGCCAGAATCAAGATTCGTGGCAATCAGCGTGAGCCGGCTGCCGCGCATTTTTTGCAAGATGCGGAAATCATTGCTGCGGCCGGGTTGCGAAAAGATAACGGCCATGCGGGCGTTGACCTCGTGGCTGGAGAAGATGCCGGTGGGCAGCGCAGGCCCAAGCAATTCGAGCGCACTGATCAGGCTTTTTCGCTCCACGGTGGCACGCCAAGCAGCAGAGGCTACAAGCCCGGGCAATTGAATAGCGCGGCGGGCGAATTCGCCGAAAGCGGGGCGCATCAGCCAAGCGGGATCAAAGCGGTCGCTGTGCTGGGATGCATCAGCCTCAGCTTGATCGTTGTCAATAAAACTTTTGCAGAGCTCTTGCGGGCTCATGCCATTGGCCAGCGATGCAGCAATGAAGCTGCCCGCTGATACACCAATGTAGTGATCAAGGCGTGTGAAATCAATGCCGTCCAATGCTTCTTGCAACGCGCAAAGCGCACCGATTTCGTAGATGGCGCCCAGCGGCCCGCCGCCGGCCAAAGAAAGCGCAATGCGAGGGGTTGAGGCGGGCCGCTTGTTAAGAATGCCCTTGGGCACGGGTCGCGACGCAGACCCTTGCCCGCCGCCGGCGAGCGACGAAGCAATAAGCGGCTTGCGCTTGGATGGCTTCGCTGTTTTGACAGATTTGCGAGGAAAGCGGATCACAGTTGCCATGGATTCTCACGGAAATTATTTGCTACTATTTTAATAGCTACTCTCGCAGCATTGATGCCGGCTAAACCCTTAATTTGCTGCAAAGTAGCATCAAAAGAGCGCAAAAAAAGGCGCTTGGCGCGCCTTTTTAAGCTGCTTGGAAAATCAAGCAGCTTTGCGAACGCGTTTGCGTGCGGCCTTGACGGGCACAGCCTTTTTAGCAACTGCTTTGACTGCGGTTGCTGCTTTGGCTTTTACTGTCTTGGCAGCCGCGCGCACGGGTTTGGCCGCAGCAGTGCCCTTGCCTGCGACTTGTTTGCTGAGCGAATCGATGCGGCTGATCAACGACTCGATGTCTTTGGCAGATGGCACGCCCAGTTTGTTGAGCGCGCGAGAAACGCGGTCTTCAAAAATGTCTTCAAGTTTATTCCACTGGCCGGTTGCCTTGGCTGCCACGTCGCTTGCCACGCCAGCGGCGCGGTGCGTCACTTCGCTGATGCGCTCTTCAGCTGCAGCTTGCGTCTTACGCTGAACGGCCAAACCTTCTTTAACCAAGGTTTCAAACACGTTGCCGCCGCCCTGCTGAGCTTTAGAAAACTGAGCCAAGCCAGCGAGGTAGATTTGCTGAGCAGATGCTTTGATGCTCTCCGCCAATGCGGCTGGATTGAGTCCACCCGATTTATGGGATGCGGCTGCTTTGTTGACTTTCTTGACCATGATGAACTCCAGAAGAATAATGTGATTGAAATGTGATGATCAGAATGTAGCCATCTAAAGCAAAAGTGTTTAGGTTGGCGCTTCTAAATGCCTAGGGGTTGCGCTCTATGATTCGGTGGGGCTAAGTAGAGCGGGCGCGTTCGCTGGCATTGCATGCGTAGCGCGTTTGGGTATCATTTGCGTTGGATTCATTTGAGACAACACATCGTGAAATACAAACCCGCACTTATCGCTATCGCTTTTTTAGCAACGTTATTGAGCGCAAACGCTGCAACTGCTGCGTCTACTTTTTCCTCATCGCCTCTTGTCTCGATTCAGGCAACGAGCGCGAAGGACGGCAGCAAAGCGAAAAAACCGAAGAAAGCAAAAAAGGCCAAAACCAAAAAAGGCGGCGGCGTCACTTTCAATGACGGCAGCGCAGAATCCCGCCCCGAGCGCGACCGACGCTTGATGCGCGAATGCAAAGGCCGCCCAAACGCTGGGGCGTGTGAAGGCTACACGAGGCCTTGATTTACGCGTCCAAAAAAAAAGCCCGGCAAGCCGGGCATAGTTTCAACGCGGGGATTCGTTTATTAAATGGCCGACCACGGCACATTGACAGTGTTGCTCGGTGTGCTTGCGCCAGCAACATAGAAGCGGATATCTACCGAGCCTGCGCCGGTTGCATTGGGCGACAGTTCGATTCGATTGTTATTCGCATCTGAAATGCGCAATGTGCCCGATTGCGGACGATAGACGCCATAGACGATGGGCGACACCGTGGCAAGGGTGTAGGTGTTGTTGTTCACCGTGATCAGGCCGCTGATGGTGACTTGACCCGCTGCATTGCTGGTGCTGGTGTAGTTGTATATCGCATTGATACCGCGTCGCACTGTTGAAAAGTTTTCATAGACGATGCTGGCTGCACCGTTGGGTGCGCCAGAGACAGTCGCCGCGCCGTTGTAGATGCTGCCGTCAATTGAGAAGCTCGCAAAACTGATGCGAATATTGAGGTTGGTGACTGCGCCCGCCGTGTTTTTGGTGAGGGCGTTGATGGATATGCTCATGCTGCCGTTGGCTGCAGGCTGGCCAGCGGCCAAGATGCAATTGTTGGCAGTGAGTGTCAGGGTGTCACCGGCGGATGCATTGTTGTTGTTGTCTGCGTCATTGGCTGTGCCGCTCAATGAGCCGCCGCCGGGGCAATTTTGGCTGGTAGTGCGAACAGTTTGTGACTGCTCGCGTGCTGAAAAATAGTTCAGCGACAGCAAGCTGAGCTGCATGGGGTTCGCGCTGAGTAAAGCTGTGGGCTCTGTGCTTGCAGGCGCGGTTGCGCTGCTGATCGCCTCGAAGGTGTCGTTGACTGTGCTTGAAGCAGCGAGCGCTGCAGCTGTCGGTGTGGCCACTGCTGAGTAGTTGCTGGCTGACAAGGCGGTGGCTGCCGATGCGGGCGGGATCTGCGCCGACTGTGTGCCACCACCGCCAGCACCGCCGCCGCCACACGCGACAAGGAAGACGCTGGTCAACAAGGTAGAAATGAATTTACAAGCTTTCATGGCTTTCCCTTAAACAAGTGATGATAAGAATTCAACGATAAGAATGTATCGTAACGTATCTTATTGAAAAGTGGCCCTTAAAGCAGACGCAAATCAGTTTAACCAAGGCGCAAAGCGCGAATCCGTTTGACATGCGCCGCCAGTGACCTAGCAGCTATGGGCCACAGCTTAGCGTCAACGTCTTGGTAGGCAATGGGCACGAGCTCTTCGATGCTGCCCTTGGGCTTGAGCTTCATGGCGGCGATGACTTTGGCTTCACGCTTTAAGCGGTGGGCTTTGAGGGCGGCAATGGCTCGCTGAGCGCCACCGCGCGAATCACTATGCGCGCCACCGCGCTGTTCGTCTACATCCGGGCCCAAGCCCTGCGCGGCATCGCACACACTGAGCACGTAGCCGTGTGCCGGAAGTATGAAACGAAGATCGTGCTGCTTGCAAAGCGCGTGCAATGCATCGAGTGAATCCAAGTAATCGGTCATGTCGCCGTCGGGTGGATCAATCACGGTGGTGCTGCCGTTCAGAATGTGGTCACCGGAAAACAGCAGGCCATCTTCGGGCAGGATGAGGCACACGTGGTTGGCTGCATGGCCGGGCGTGTGAATCACTTGTAGGCTGATTTCAAACGGCATTTCATCGTAGGGCCGGCGAAAATAGGGCGTGAGCTGCTCATTATTTTGTAGCGTGATGTCGGGGTCAAACCATGCGCTGTCGCGAGCCGATAGGGTGCTGGCCAAGCCGAGAATCGGGCAAATATGCTGTGCGAATTCGGCGGTGAGCGCCATCGGCACGGTGTTCGATGATTCCACGATGCGCATTTGCAGGGGCTTGGCTGCAGGCGAATGATCGGGATGCGAATGCGTGCACACGATGGCCACAATATCGCCACAGGTGACTCGCAAAATGCGCTCAATGTGTGAGGCAATATCCGGGCCGGGGTCGATCACCACGTACCCTTTTTCAGGCGTGCCCACGATGTAGGTATTGGTGCCCGGGCCGGTCATGATGCTGGGGTTGGGCGCGGTCAGCCGCCAGACGTGCTGCAGCAATTGCACGGCTCGCTCGTGCTGCCAGCTGAGCTCATGCGCGAGCTGTCCATAGGGTGAGACCATCGCGAGCTCGCCGTAGGCCGCCTCATGCTCCATCAAGCGAACTTCTTTGCAATGCATGTAGGCCGCGCGTGGGCAGCTTGTCCACAGTGGCTTCTCGCTGGCGCAAGCGTGCAGCACGTCATTGACTGTGGCGTAAGCACAGAGCTTTTCTAATGTGCGAATGGTGGGGAAAATCATGAAAAACTGCTTGGCTTCGTGCCTTGCCAATGCGTCTTGAGGGCGCACCCACTCAGGCGCAAACTGTTCTTTTTCGTCGGCCACCGGTGTTTGGCCAGCCGGCATCCGCGCCACCAAGAAAGGCACGTCGAAGCGCTTAGGCATATCGCGATCCGTGATCCAATGCGCGAGCAAAAATACCTCGTCGGCGGCGAGCTGAAAGCCCTGCGTTTGCATCTGTGCATAAAAATGGGCGTGGCGGTCCAGTGCGCTGACCTGCGCTTGGCTCACCCATGCACCGCCAGCTTGTTTTGCGAGCACGATGCCGAGCTCTTCAAAACTTTCGCGAATGGCGGCCAGCGCCCACGCGATGTGCTGCGCCGATTGCGTGGCGCGGCTTGCTATGAATGTCGTAGCAATGCGCGCAGTAGATATGCCGGCTACCAGCTCATTTGATGCATATTTCTCGTCATCTGCTTCGATTCCGCCGCCGGGAAACACATACGCGCTTGGCGCGAAGCTGGCCTGCGTGGAGCGGCGCGTCATGAGCACTTCTAGCCCATGCTGGCCATCGCGCAGCAGCAGCACGGTAGCCGCTTGCAGCAGGGGCGCGAGAGGCTTCGGGGGATACAGGAGGGCGCTGTCTCTTGGCATGGGTTAAATTCGGTGAGTTAGTGTTTTGAGACTAGATTTTGCTACAAGGAGCCCGCGCATGTTTCGTTCTTTTTTTGGTGATAAAAAATGGTGGATGTGGGCTTGGCTGGGCGCTGCGTTGATCATCGTTGTCACTTGGTACAAGGTGCAGCTCACGGTGGAGCTCAACAGTTGGTATGGCTCGTTTTACGACTACATTCAACGCATTTTGCAAAAACCGGGCAGCAGCACTCCTACAGAGTTTTATGGGCAAGTGTTGATTTTTGCCAAGATTGCAGGGATTTTTGTGGGCGTGGCGGTGGTGCTGGAGTATTTTGTGAAGCACTGGGTGTTTCGCTGGCGCACGGCGCTGACGAATTTTTATAGCGCCAATTGGCACAAGGTGCGCCATATCGAGGGCGCTTCTCAGCGGGTGCAAGATGACACCTATCGCTTTGCCAAAATCATGGAAGGCTTGGGCGTGAGCTTCATGCGCGCCATCATGACTTTGGTGGCATTTCTGCCGATTTTGTGGACGCTTTCGGCGAAAGTGCCGGAGTTGCCTTTTGTTGGCGCGGTGAGTCAATCTCTCGTATGGACTGCTTTGATGTCGGCCATTTTCGGCACGGTGTTGTTGGCGACTGTGGGCATGAGATTGCCAGGTTTGGAATTTAACAACCAGCGCGTGGAAGCCGCGTATCGCAAAGAGCTGGTGCTCGGTGAAGACGATCCCACCCGCGCCACGCCGCCCACATTGGCTGATATTTGGGTGCAGGTGCGCAGCAACCATTTCCGGCTGTTTTTTCACTACGCTTATTTTGATGTGGCGCGCTATTTTTATCTGCAATACAGCGGCTTGATCCCGCTCTTGGCGATGTCGCCCGGCTTGCTCGCGGGCACGATCACTTTGGGGCTGATGCAGCAAATCTCCAATGTGTTTGAGCGCGTGGAGGGCTCATTCCAATTCTTAGTCAACAGCTGGAGCACGATTGTGGAATTGATCTCGGTATACAAGCGCTTAAAGGCATTTGAGCTGGCGATTCGCAATGCGCCGGATACACCGTCAGACGGCGAACAGGTCGTAATGCATGTCACAGTCCAGTAAGCCGGATAAGCCGCAAGTCTTGAGAGAAACGGACGATGCGGCGCGCTTGCAAGCGCTTTCGTTCTTGCGCAAAAGCCCGCATGCGGCATTGGCCACACTAGAGCCCGAGACGCTGTGGCCACTGGCATCGCGCGTTTCTCTTGCTGTAGATGTTGATGATGTGCCCTTGATTTTGATTTCGCGCTTGTCGGCGCACTATGGCGCATTGGAAAGCGATGCGCGTTGCTCGCTCTTGCTGGGCGAGGCCGGCGATGGCGTTGGCGATGGTGATCCACTGCGCCATCCGCGCATCACGGTGGTGTGCCTTGCGCAAAAGGTGTTGGCTTCTCAGCGCTCTGCTGCGAAAGCGCAGTTTCTGAAGCGCCATCCCGGTGCAGAGATATATGCAGATTTCACAGATTTTGATTTCTGGCGGCTTGTGCCTCAGCGGGCGAGTTTGAATGCGGGTTTCGGCAGAGCGTATGCGCTGAGCGCGCAAGACTTGGCACGATAATCACACCATGAAAATTCAGTTCACCAAAATGCAAGGCGCAGGCAATGATTTCGTTGTGCTGGATGAGACGCGCGGCTTGCTGGGCTTGAGCGCTGCGCAGTACAAATTTTTGGGGGACAGGCATTTTGGTGTGGGTGCAGATCAGATCCTCTCGGTGCGGCCAGCGCCTTCGCCTGAGTTTGATTTTGAATACGCGATTCACAACAACGATGGCGGACAGGTGGAGCATTGCGGCAATGGGGCGCGCTGTTTTGTGCGCTATGTGCGCAGCAAAGGGCTCACCGATAAGACATCGATTCGTGTGAAAACCATGAACAACATACTCACGCTCACTGAGCAAGCAGATGGCCGCGTGACGGTGGACATGGGTGCGCCTTTCTTTGAGCTGGGTGACGTGCCCTTTGATGCGGTGCATGCGACTGCTGAGACCGTGAATTTATGGCAAAAATGGCAGTTAGCCGGCATGGAATATGCGCAAAGTGCTATCAAAGAAATAGCAAATGATTTTTGGTTCACCGTTCTGTCGATGGGCAATCCGCATGCAGTAAACATTGTGCACGACGTGGCAACAGCGCCGGTGCATGCCTTGGGCGAGTGGATGCAAACGCATCCGGCTTTCCCGCGCCGAGTCAACGCGGGCTTCATGCAAATTCTCAATCGCCATGAAATCAAACTCCGGGTGTATGAGCGCGGCGCAGGCGAGACGCTCGCCTGCGGCACGGGCGCATGCGCGGCGGTGGTCTCGGGCATTCGGCTCGGGCTGCTCGACAGCAAAGTGGATGTACAGACCCACGGCGGGCTGCTCACGATTGAATGGCCGTTTGCGAGCCAAGGCTTAAATGCAAGCGTGTTGCTCACGGGGCCTGCTGTCACGGTATTTGAGGCAAGCATCGAGATTCCCGATTGAAATGATTTGTGGCTTCTGGGTGGTTTAAGATATCTACTGCTACAAATTCAGGAGCTAATCTGATGACATCAACACAAGATGTGCCACCGATCACCGAAGACGACATTGCCAATTACCTCAGCGCCAACCCCGAATTCTTTGAGCGCCACGCTGAGACGCTCTCTTCGATTCAGCTTTTTTCGCAGCACGGCAAGCGCGCTGTGAGCCTGCAAGAGCGCCAAGCCGAGATGCTGCGCGAGAAGATCAAATCACTCGAAGGCCGCATCATGGAGATGGTGCGCAACGGCAATGAGAATGTGATGATCGCCGACAAGATGCAGCGCTGGACGCGCACCTTGCTGCTCACCCAACAAGCGATTGATTTGCCTGTGACGGTGGCGCATGAGCTCAAAAGCCAATTTCTTGTGCCGCAGGTGGCGATCAAGATTTGGGGCGTGAATGGTTTGTTTTCGGAAGAGGAATTTGCCACTCATGTCAGTGATGACGCGAAAACCTTTGCCTCCTCGCTTCAGCTGCCTTATTGCGGCGTGAATTCCAATTTTGAAGCGGCGACATGGCTTGACCAACCCGAGCTGGCTTCATCGCTGGCTTTAATTCCCTTGCGCGCTGGCGCAGCACTCGAGGCCTTTGGCATGCTGGTGTGTGCCTCGCCCGATCCGCAGCGCTTCAATGCCAATATGGGCACAGATTTTCTGGAGCGCATTGGTGAGATCACCAGCGCAGCGCTGTCTCGACTACGCGGGTAAATATCAGCAAAAAGTGATGAAGAAAATGGGGTCAGATCTGAATTCAGGACAGTGATCTCACCGGAGCAAAACCATGCCCAGCCGAAATTCTGCTCTGACCCCGCTTTCTGCTCTCCCCGGAGACAATGAGCGTGATGAACAGCACGAGTTCGTCACGAAATACCTGGCCCACTGCCGCGTTGAGAAACGCCTCGCTGATCGCACTCTCGCGCTCTACACTAAAGATCTCCTCAAGCTGCAGGCGAACGCTGCGCAGGCAAGCGTAGACATCACACAAGTGCACAACACGCACATTCGCCGCTGGGTGGCGCAGATGCACAGCGGCGGCAGGAGCGGCCGAGGCATTGCGCTGATTCTCTCGGGCTGGCGTGGTTTTTACACCTGGCTCGGGCGCGAGGGCAAAATCACTGCGAACCCAGTGCAAGATGTACGCGCACCCAAGCAGCCCAAACCTTTGCCTAAAGCACTGCCGGTGGATCAAGCGGTGCAGTTGGTGAGCTTTCAAGGCCTGCCCGACGCAGCGGATTTTGATCCTGTGCTGGAAGCACGCGATGCGGCGCTCACTGAGCTGCTGTATGGCTCGGGTCTTCGCGTGAGCGAGCTGGTCAATTTAAATGTTCGCTCGTCAACAGCGGGCCAAAATTCGCTCAAAGGTTATATTGATTTGGCTGCAGCCGAGGTGCATGTGATTGGCAAGGGCAGCAAGAGCCGCAGCCTGCCGCTGGGGCGTAAATCGGTGGAGGCCTTGCAGCGCTGGCTGCCGCTGCGCTTTGAATTGCTGCTCAAGATCAGCTTAACCAAGCAAGCCGAACAAGACGCAAAAGATCCCAGCGGCGATTTGGCGATATTTCTGAGCTCCCGCGGCCTGCGTATGACGAGTGTCATGGTCTGGCAGCGTCTGAAAATCCGCAGTCAGCAAGCCGGCCTGCAACAAGCCGTGCATCCGCACATGCTGCGCCACAGCTTTGCCAGCCATTTGCTGCAATCGAGCCAAGATTTGCGGGCGGTGCAGGAGCTGCTGGGCCACGCCAATATCAGCACCACGCAGGTCTACACAAGGCTTGATTTTCAGCATTTGGCCAAAGCCTATGATGCGGCGCATCCGCGCGCTAAGCGTGGTGTGGTTTCCTGAGCAAATGTTGTTTTTTTGCGGTTTGGAGATGGTTCTGCATGAAATAGTGGGCAAATTTCGTAGTTTTGCAACGAACCGCTGGTTTTTGTCGTTTGAGCGACTAAAAACGAGCTTGTGACCGCTATTTCAACACCTCAGCATCTTCTGAGCTTGCCGCATGCGCCCTTGCCAGAGATCGAGCTCGACCAGATTTTGTATTGCA
>JAYUSD010000118.1:0-22134 GCA_043755865.1 Variovorax sp.
AGTGTTAGTGAGATCGGCTCGGTGCTTGGGATTGAGTGCGCCCGATGCCACAGCCAGCGCCCGGTAAATACTGTACGAGCCGCTGTGCGTGCCGATCACATTGCGATGCGCGCGCGAAGTGGTTGTGCCCACCACGGGGCGGCGCGTGGCGGCATCGGGCGCGCCCCATTGGATCGGCATGGCGCCTTGCCCGCCTGCATGCGATGTGAGGCGAATATGTGGACGAGTCTCGGTGGCAACTGTCATGGCTTTGTCATTCCGTCAAAAACACATCTTGCGATGATTTGGCAATTCATGCAAGAGGTGTGCCCAGTACGCTCGCAGAATTTAGCGCGATAGACATCAGATGAATTTCGATATAAGCTGAGCCATCTATGTTGATGAGGATGCCAATGTGAAACCCGTTTTAGAACTGCTCAAAAAGCGCGACAGCACGCTGTATCATGTCTCGCCTGATCTGATCGTGTTTGATGGGCTCAAGCTCCTAGCCAGCCACGGTGTGGGCGCAATGGTGGTGCTCGAGCAGGGTGATTTGGTTGGCGTTTTTTCCGAGCGCGATTACACCCGCAAGATCGCGTTAGAAGGCAAAAATTCTCGCGAAACGCCGATTGCCCAGATCATGACGCGCAATGTGATTACCGTGCCATCGACCGCACGCACCAAAGAATGCATGACGCTCATGAGCCAACACAAAATCCGCCATCTCCCCGTGATGGATGGCGCAAAGGTTCTTGCATTGCTATCGATCCGAGACATCATGGACGACATCATCGCCGACCATGAGGAGACGATCACGCATCTGCAGACTTATATCTCGGGCTGATCTCGCGGCTTAATTCGGCACGCCTTTGTTGGCCAGTGCATCAGCGCGTTCGTTGCCCGGATCGCCAGCATGGCCTTTGACCCAGCGCCATTCAATCTCGTGGCCTTCGGTGTTGACGAGCGCATCAAGCGCTTGCCATAAGTCCACATTTTTCACGGGCTGTTTAGCAGCCGTCTTCCAGCCCTTGGCCTTCCAGCCGGGCAGCCACTCGGTGATGCCTTGCAGCACGTATTTGCTATCCAAGTGCAGCATCACTTTGCAAGGCCGCTTCAAAGCTTTGAGCGCTTCAATTACGGCCATCATCTCCATGCGATTGTTAGTCGTTTCTTTTTCACCGCCAAAAAGTTCTTTGACGGTGTCGCCAGATTGGAGCAAGGCGCCCCAGCCTCCGGGGCCGGGGTTGCCTTTGCAGGCGCCATCGGTGTAAATCGTGATTGGGTTCATTGGAAATTTGATACTGCGCTATTAAAAGATGAGCGCTTCATGCAGATTGTATGCCGGCGAGAGGCCGGTTTTGATCAAAAGTCACCAGGTGTCGAGACGACTGAGAATTTTCTTTTGAAAGCGTGCCACTTCTTCTTGAGACAGCTTCTCGCTGTTGTAAATCGAAAGCATTTCAAACTTGGCTTGTGGTGCGCAAGTGCCTAGGATGGCGGTTTTGAGGATGCGTTTGACGGGTTGGCGCATGATGAACTTGTCGACCCACCAGGGCGAGCCGAGTGATGTGATCACCAAGACTTTTTTGAGTTGCACCAGACGCGGCTTGATCGCGCCTAGATCACTCGCATGGTCGTATGCAACGCCCGGCACCCACACGCGATCAAGCCACCCTTTCAAGATGGCTGGAAAGCCAAACCACCAAGTGGGAAAACAAAGTACCAAAGCGTCGGCTTCACGCAAGTTATTCGCTTGATTCTGGACGTTCGTTATGTCGTAGGTCTTTTGGTAATAAGCGCTGCGCTCTGAAGCATTCAAAGCTGGCGAAAACTCTTGGGCATACAAGTCTTCGCGCACAACTTCATGCCCATTCTCGCGCAAGACATCGCTAGCCGTGTTAGCTAATGTTTGGCAAAGGCTGTTTGCGAGTGGATGAGCTGTAACAATCAGGCAACGCATCAGGGTAATCAAATCGTTAAGGCATCAACGCAAACGTCGAAAACCCATCGCCGTTGTCTTTGAGCAGTTTGATGTTTTTATGCGCTGGCAGGAATTTTGCTGCTGCGCTGCTGGAGATGAAAGTCAGCGTGATGCCTTGAACTGGGAGGATGCGCCAGTTGTTATCTGCGCTGGGGTTGACTTTGCCGCCGGCGGTCTTGCTGGCATCGGCCAAGTATTCGACAAGAGCTTCCCGGTTTTCTTCGGGGGCATCTAGGATGACTTTGTCTGCGCCGAGCGCTGGGAAATTGCCGCCGCCGAAGGCCCGATAGTTGTTGGTGGCGACGATGAAGAAGGCGGCGTTGTCGATGGCTTGGCCGTTGTAGCTTAAGTTTTTCACGCGGCTTGTGCTGACGACGCCTGTGGCGGTGGTGACGACTGCGGTGGCTGTATTTAACGCGCCTCGCGTGTCGTATTTGGCAGGCTGCGTGAGATCGAGCTCGTAGGTTACGCCGTCCATCGTGTCGAAATTGAAGCTGGGGAAGGCGTTGTTGACAAGGGCTTGCTCGGGCGAGCCTTTCGGGTCAATCGTGTTGAACTGGCCCGCAGACATTTCGATCCAATCGCGCACTTGCGCGCCCGTGAGGCGCATGGCTTTCAAAGTGTTGGGATAAATGTAGAGATCAGCGACGTTTTTGATGGCGATTGGGCCAGCGGGAATGTCAGTGAAATACGTCGGCCCTTGGCGACCGCCGGTTTTGAACGGGGCGGCGGCCGACAGAATAGGAAGCTTCTCATGCGGCGTGCCGACCAGTGCTTTCTTCACATACGCAATCTGTGCATTCGAGACGATTTGCACCGAAGGATCATCGGCCACTTGCGCGAAATAGCTGTAAATGGGCGCGCTACTCTCAGCCACTTTCGCGCGGACGTAGGCGAGCGTGGCTTCATGCTCTTCTTTGATGGCGGCTTCGACCATGGGGTCGGATTCAACGGTTGGCTTCTTGGCGGTTTTGTCGAAGATGGGCCGCAGCATGGATGCGCTGTCTTTAATAAGCCATTTGCCCGACTGGTTATCCAGCGTCAAATCAATGATGCCGAGATGATCGCCCCATCGTCCAGGCATGACGGAGGCGACGCCGTTGATCGTGCCCTTGGCGATGTTGACTTTCGGATGATTGGCAAACTGCTGGCTAGGGAATTCGGCATGCGAGTGGCCGAAGAGAATCGCGTCGATGCCTGGTACATCGGCCAAGCCCGCCACAGCGTTTTCTGCCATCGGAGGTTGTGACGAGCCGGGCGGCGTGCGCTCGTAGCCGCTATGGGGGATGGCGATGACGAGATCGGCCCCTTTGCTTCGCATTTCGGGTACGTATTTTTTTGCCATCTCCACGATATCGCGCGTGAACACTTTGCCTTGAAGGTGCGAGCGATCCCATTGCATGATTTGCGGCGGCGTAAAGCCGATCACGCCGATTTTGAGAGCGTGGGTTTTGCCATCCACATCTTTGAAACTGCGATTCAAAATGAGATACGGCGTGAACGCGTGTTTGGCGTTCGGCGTATCAGCAGCACCTTCAAACACATTGGAATTCGTATAAGGAAACTTCGCAGTCGCAATCGACTGCCGCAAAAAATCCATACCGAAATTGAACTCATGGTTGCCCAGATTCGCGGCGTCGTAGCCCATTTGGTTCATCACCTTGAAGGCCGCATGCGTCTCGCCTGGTTTTAAGCCCTTGATCCGCGCGATCACATCGCCCATCGGGTTACCTTGAATCAAATCGCCGTTGTCAAACAGCATGGAATTCGTCGCCTCAGCGCGCGCGGCTTTGATCAGCGGAATGGTGCGGTTCACGCCAAAGGCATCGGTCGGCTTGTCTTGGTAATAGTCGTAGTTCAAGAAATTCATGTGGAGATCGGTCGTCTCCATGATGCGCAGCTTGAGCTCTGCGGCGCACAGGTGTGCGCTGAAGGCGAGCAAGGTTGCGAGCAAGCTGATCCGTAGTTTCATTTTCATTTCTCTCTCCAGTCGAAAAACTATTTATTTGATAGCACGTCGCGCAGATTCTATGCCGGCAGTATGCTCAATTTGCTTAAAAAGTGAGTTTGCATCAACGCCCACCCACCCGCAGCCGCACATGCATCGCGCATGCCACAAACAAAATCACGCAGAGCACCACCTCAATCATCGCCAAATAATTGCTCGGCGCACGATCCGAATAAGCGCGCGTGATGCCCTCAGCGAAATACAGCCACACCATCAAACTCACCCAGCGGTAGGTGTACATGCGGTTTTTTAAAAAACCCGCGAGCGGGATGCACAGCGGCAGCACTTTCAGCGCCAACCAACTGCCGCCCGGGCGGATCGGGGCGAGAAAAAGTTCCCAAAGGAGCCCGAGCACGATCAAGGCCAGCAGGCTTCCCACGGCCAGCCATTGGATCAAGCGCAGGCGCTCGGTGAGCTTGGGCGAGGGCGCAGACAGCGGTGCGGCTGTGGGTTCGGTTGTGGGTGCGGGTGTGGCGGTTACAGCGGTGTCGGTCATTCGGGCGTGCTCAAAACTAAAAACAGCATGGCATGATAGCGCTCATGAGTCTGCTAAACCGCATTCGCGCTGAAATCCCCGAGTTACTTGAGACGCTGCGCACCTTTCCGTGGCGCAATACGGCCGCTGTGCTGCGCGAGCGCTTTCGCGAAGATCGCTTGGGGCTCACGGCGTCTAGCTTGACGTTTACCACTGTGATCGCGCTCGTGCCCTTGTTCACGTTGATCTTGGCGGTGTTTACCGCCTTCCCGATGTTTGCTGCGATGCAAAACACGCTGCAAACGTGGCTGGTGCAAAGCCTCGTGCCAGACAATATCGCCCGCACCGTGCTGGGCTATCTCACGCAGTTTGCGACCAAAGCATCGCGTTTGGGCGCGGTCGGCTTGATTGCTTTCGTCGTCACGGCGCTGGCGCTCATTTTTACGATGGATCGCACGCTCAATAATATTTGGCGCGTGCGCCAGCTGCGCCCGTTTGCGCAGCGCTTGCTGATCTACTGGGCAGCACTCACGCTCGGGCCAGTGTTGCTTGCAGCGAGCTTAACTTTAACTTCATATGCGCTCGCCTCTTCGCGCACGTTGGTGGGCGTGATGCCTGGCGGCTTGCGCTTTTTGCTCGATGCGCTTGAATTCGCGTTACTTGCCATCGGCATGGCCGCGCTTTATTACTACGTGCCCAATACGCGCGTGAAATGGGCGCATGCTTGGACCGGCGGCATCTTTGTAGCGATAGCCTTTGAAGTGGCCAAGGCGCTGCTGGCTTGGTATCTGCGCAGCGTCCCCACGTATGCGGCGGTGTATGGCGCATTCGCTACTGTGCCGATTTTGCTGCTGTGGTTTTATATTGCTTGGGTGATCGTGCTCTTTGGGGCGGTGATTGCGGCGTATTTGCCGAGTCTGCTCTCAGGCGTGGCCAGGCGCGGCGGCAAACCGGGCTGGAATTTTCAGCTAGCATTTGAAACTCTTCAAGCGCTAGACGCAGCGCGGCAAACGCACGCTAAGGGCCTCACGCAGCTCCAGCTTGCCGCTCGCCTTCGCGTCGATGATTTGCAGCTTGTGCGGCCACTGCAAGCCCTGCGCGAGCTCGATTGGATCGGTAGTTTGGACAACGACAGTTACAGCGATGGCGATGCTTCGCAGCGCATCGTTTTACTTGTCAACCCAGAAACCACCGCCCTCATGCCGCTGGCGCATCGTTTGTTGTTGCCCAGCGATGCCCTTGATTTTTGGAGCAAAAATGGCCTCTCGCCGGCACAAAATCTACGTGGAATGCTATTGAATTCATAGCCATTATTGCCCGGCGACTTGTAGGATAACGGCTTGAACTGATGGGTTACGATGAATACTGGTTGGTATAATCAGATTTGCTATATTGCAAAGACCCAACGAGTAGCCATCATGAAAAGCCAACGTCGTACCTTCATCATTCACGCAGCAACTTCTGGCGCTGCTACCTTGCTAGCCAGCCAAGCCGCCTTCGCGCAAACACCCGAGCTCGTCAAAGACACCGACGCCAACGCAGTCGCATTGGGCTACAAGACAGACGGCAGCAAAACCGACACCAAAAAATACCCCAAATACGCCAAAGAGCAAATCTGCTCCAATTGCGCGCTATGGGTAGGCGATGCCAAAGCACCGCAAGGCAAATGCGCATTGTTTGCCGGCAAAGTGGTGGCCAACAAGGCATGGTGTAGCGCTTGGGCGAAGAAGGCTTAAGCCTCTCGCCTCGCCGCTAAGCCATCGCAGGGATCCAATCACATGACGTTGCTTGAGTCCCTGCTCGCATCTCAAACCAAGCTCGCGCCTCCTGACAAACTCAGAGGCACGGGCCAGCCTTCATCACTGTCTGATGCAGACATCTCCCGCATCATAGAAATGGCCTGGGAAGACCGCACATCCTTCGAAGCCGTAGAGCATCAATTCGGCTTGAATGAATCCGCCGTCATCCGCCTCATGCGCGCAGAGATGAAGGCCAGCTCCTTCAAAATGTGGCGCAAACGCATGAGCGCGCGAGTCACCAAACATGAAGCACTGCGCGTTGAAGGCGTGTACCGTCATCGCGCTTCGCATACGCGGCAAGCTTAGTTTTAGGGATTGATAAATGTACGTCGCTTGTGCTAACATTAGTTCATCATGGAAAAACCTCGCAAAACCAGCGCTGCTCTGCGCAATGTGACCACCGCTTCAACCTCGCGCTCAGCCCGCCTTGGCCTGCGTTCCAGCGACGCGCAGCTCGCAGTGCTCCGTCGTGCAGCGGATGCAGCGCATAAATCCCTCACCGATTTCATCCTAGACAGCGCCTGCCTCGCAGCCGAGCAAACACTGCTCGATCAGCGCCTCTTCATGGCCAGTAGCAAAGATTACCAAGCCTTCCTCGACGTGTTAGACCGCCCCGCGCGCAGCAACGCAGGCTTGAAAGATCTTTTCTCCCGCCAAGCGCCTTGGGAAATGGCAGCTGCAAAGCCAGCCGTTAGCGCTGCCCGCAAAGCCGCTGCCAAAAAATCAGTCGCTGCCCACGCTTAAATACCACAGCGTCCCATGCGCGCGCCTGAGCCGCTCAGCAGCAAAAGCCTCATCGCTGGCTTTGACTGTGGCAAACCCAGCCTCAACGATTGGCTGCAGCGCCACGCTCTGCAAGCTCAAGGAAGCGGCTCTGCCCGCAGCTATGTCGTCGCAAGTGATGCCCAAGTGCTCGGCTACTACAGCCTCGTTGTCGGTCAAGTCGAGCCGATGGAAGCGCCAGAGCGCATCCGCAAAGGCATGGGCCAATACCCCATCCCCGTGATGCTGCTAGCCCGCCTCGCCGTAAGCCAAACCGCGCAAGGCCAAGGCATCGGCATTGGCCTGCTGCAAGACGCCATCCGCCGCACGCTCAACATCGCAGAGCAAGCCGGCATCCGCGCCATACTCACTCACCCCATCGACGAGGATGCCACCCGCTTCTATCAAAAATTCGGCTTCGAAGCCTCACCGCTCAGGCCAGATCAGTTGTTGATTTTGTTCAAGGATGCGAAGCGGTGGGTTTGAAATCGGCAAGTGCTTTTTTACTTGGTTTTGAAGTCTTTTAGCCATATCGCCGGCATAGAACCTGCGCAGAGTGCTATGAAATTCGTAGTAAACCAGCTTTGATCTGCGCTGAGCGGCTGCCCGTCTGACCCGTCGCAGCAAGCCCGGTGCGTTGATGCACTTCCGATGCAGGGCGATCATCTGCAGCACTCGCATCCAAAGGCCGCAAAAACAACTCTTCTGCGCTCAAACACGTTTTTGCTAAGGCGAGTACGCCTTACCATTGCAGGCTCCGTGCTTCGAGCTTGCTGCTCAATTGGGTCAGCCAGACAGCCGCGCAGCGCAGATCAAATCTTGATTTTCAGTGGTGTCTTGATGCCATTTTGATCTATTGCCGGCATAAATACTGCGTGGAGCGCTACTAAAATTGTAGCGATTTGAATTTGATCTGGTTGAGATCAGGCAGCCATCTTATTGAATCGCTTGCATGACCGCCTTTGGGTTATGGTCAATCACGTTCAGTAAAACCAGTGATGCGCCTGTGGGTGAGCGGTCGCCCCGTTCCCAGTGGCGCAGGGTGGCAACCGAGAAGCCGAATGTTGCGGCGAATTGTTCTTGCGTGAAGCCTAGGCGGTTGCGCAAATCTGAAACATCGATTTCAGCAGGGCGATGAAGCTTCACGCCAGTGGGCTTTTTTCCTCGGCTCTGTGCATGCATGATGGCTTCTTTCAGCCCTTGCTTGATGCTTTCAGCGGCAGTTTTCATAGCGATACCTTTGACGATTCCAACCAAATTTCAACCAAAACCTCAACCAATTCACCCAGCTCGTTACGCTCGGCTTTCGTCAAGTTTGTACGCTCGTTTTTAGCAAACATCGTGAGCAAATACAGTGGCATCACATCGCTGTGAACATACTAGATGACGCGAACGCCGCCAGATTTGCCCTGCGAGCCTCGCCCCCAGCGCAGCTTGCGCACGCCATGCGTGCCCTCTATCAAATCACCAGATTTCGGATGTGCCGCGAGATAGCTGATGATTTCACTGCGCTCCTTAGCGTCCAGCAACTTTTCAGCGCGACGGATGTATTCGGGCAATTCGGCAATAGTTAGCATGGAGCTGTAATTGTAATCCATTGGATTACAAAACGTAGGACTTTAGACTAAATGGCTCCCGCACCGATGAGGCAACTTAGAGCGGTTACAACAGTGAGCTTCAAACGCATCGGCAGCCATGCAGACCAGCCTGCTGCTGGATAGCTGTTGCGATCAACAAGGTAGCAGGCAACGAGCAAAGCTGCGATCAGGGGGAGGCCTGCGTAGGCGGGCATGATGAGGGCTAGCCATGCGATGAGGCTGGGCGTGATGCTCCAGATCTGGTGAAAGCTGCGTTGGGTGGCTGATGTGTCTTCTGCCATGCCACCTGCGATACCCCAGTGGATGCCGCCTAGGAAGGTGGCAATCAGTGCGGCGTAGCTCGTTAGCGCAATGGTGAGCCACGGGCGCAGATCGGGCTCGACGATCCAGAGGAGGGCGGCTAGCAGCACGAAGGGGATGAGGCCTGCGTAGCCTAAGCGTGTGGCGAGCTTGTCTGGCGCTGAGGCAATCGGAGCAGTTGTGGATGGCATATTTATAACGAAATCGGCAGTTAGCCGGCTTATTATCTGCGCAGAGTGCTCATCTATTTATAGCAAACTGCTTTGCTGCGGCAGCATGAGAAGTTTGTTGAAATCTCGCTCGCCGCGCTGCGCTTGTTCGTAGAATTTGCTGAAGGAGTTGCATTGGCGCTGCGGCTGAACAAAGAGTTTCGGGACTGACTGCACATTGGCCATGCGCGGCAAGATGTCTCGGTAGCCGTCGAAGAGCGTGGCTTGCGAATTGACTTTTGCTTTGCCGGGCCAGCCTGCGATGAGGCCGAGCTTGCCGATATCGCCGATCCATACTGCATCGCAGGCCTCGCGCATGCGTGTGAGCACGAATTGCCAGCGCTTTTCGCTCCACGGTAATTTGGCGTGAGCTGGCGTATGAATGATGCCGATGCGAAGAGATTGGGCAGACTTTTCGCCATGCATGGCCCATGGGTGGATGAGCTCGATGCTCGTATCCGCACCTCGTGACTGCAAAGCTTTCACTATCAATTCAGTAGCGCTCTGCGCAGATTCCACGCCGGCTAACTGCTCTAAATGCTTTAAGAAATCTGCATCGGTGGGTACAAGGATGCGATTCTCTTCGATGCCATCATGTTCGCCCGGCTCAGCGCCTGCGTCATCACTGGAGCGACACATATCATCCAGCGCTTCGTAGCTCGTATCAATCACCGTGCCTTTGCTGATCCATGCTTTGAAGGCTTTTTGAGGCGCATATCGCGCGACGTTTTCTGCATTGAAAAGATAGGGCTTGCTGCTAAAACTGCTGGCCACCCATTGCCAGCTCAGATGATTACTGGGCAGATCGCCATCGAGCAAATGCGCATAGAGCCAATCTGCGCCAGCCCTCCAATGCACTTTGCGAAAATGCACGCAATAGCTGGCGATCCACATGCGGGCGTGATTGTGAATGTAGCCGGTGGCATAGAGCTGGCGCACAGCGCTGTCGATACACGGCACGCCTGTGCGGCCACCCCGAATATCTGCTGGGAGCTCAGCGGCATATTTGCCGCGCCAGAGATTCATATCGCGCATGTTTGAAAGAATGGCATCAGGGCGCGGCGATGTCTCCCACACATGATGAAAAAACTCTCGCCAGCCCCATTCGAAAACGAGCTTGTCTTCGTAGCCCAGACGATGTTTGCTGGCTACGAGAGCTGCCACTTCCGGCATGCTCACGATGCCGTGAGTGAAATAAGGCGAGAGGCCGGAGACTGCGCCATCCAGCGCGTTGCGCGTGCGGGCATATGTGCTCGGCGATACGGAGGCGACTCTTGCGAGCGCGGCTTCTCGCGTGGGTACGAAGCTTTGTAGTTGTGGCGGGAGGCCGAGCTGGTCTGCAATGTTTTGGGCGATGGTCATAAGGCGCTGCTGTGATGCTTTTGAATGCTTCGCAGTATGCCCGCATGCGCTAAGGCGGTGTCGGCGCGGGTTTTACTCATGGGATCAGAGGCCGTGCAACTCAGCTAGAACGCGTTCGCCCTTACCTTTAGACACCTCAGGACAGGGTATGCTGCGCGCGTCGAAGGATTCGCGAGCCCTTCGATACCTCAGGGCGAACGGTCAATACATCATGGCGCGGGATCAACGATGCACTAGGTCTAAGTACCGATCACGCCGCCATCCATTTTGCGAATCGCCACCGTAGCTGAGCGCGGCCGGCCGCCGGGTGCGTAGTCAGGCCAATTGGAAAACTTGCCCGGCTCGGCGGGGTCTGAGCGATCGCCTGCTGTCTCGCCCGGGTGCTGCACGTTGATGAACATCGTCCTACCGTCTGGCGTCCAAGCGGCGCCGGTAACTTCGCTGTTGGTGGGGGCAGTTAAAAAGCGCTTGGCTTTGCCGCTGGCTTCATCGAAGGCGAGCATTTGGTTGTTGCCCAAATTCGTGAATTCGCCTTTGTACATTTGGCTGGCGTGCATGTCGGTTTGGATCCACAAGCGGCCAGCGGGATCGAAGGCGATGCCATCGGGGCAGCCGAATAAATCGCCTTTGAGATTGCCTTTGGCTTCGGCTCTGACTGCTGCTGGATCGCCTGCGAGCAGCAAATGATTCCACTCGAATACGGCTTGGTCAAAATCACCATTTTCTTTCCAGCGAATGATACTGCCATGCTGATTGCCGGCGCGTGAATTGGCAGCATCCGCTGCGGGCATGCCGGGCGCGCCGCGCGAGCTGTTGTTGGTGAGGGTGCAATACACCCAGCCTGATTTTTCATCAATGGCGAGCCACTCGGGGCGATCCATTTTTGTGCCGCCGAGTAAATCGCTGGCTTGGCGGGCTTTGATGCAGACTTCGCCTTGATCGGCAAAGCCGTTGGCAGCAGTTAAGCCGCCTTGGCCATGAATCAAGGGCAGCCAAACGCCCTTGCCATCTGCATTGAATTTCGCCACATACAACGTGCCGTAATCCAGCAATTCGCGGTTGGCCTGCGCTTGCGTGAGTCCGTTGCCAGCGGGCTTGACTGCATCGCGGCTCACGAATTTGTAGATGTATTCGTTGCGCGCATCTTCGCCGCTGTAGACCACGGCTTTGCCTGATTTCGTCACCGCCACCCAAGCGCCTTCGTGCGCGGCGCGACCAAGGGCTGTGCGTTTGATCGGCGTGCTCGTGGGATCCATCGGATCGACTTCAACCACCCAGCCAAAGCGATTGGCTTCGTTGGGATTTTTGCCGAGGTCAAATCTCGCATCATGCTTTTCCCAGCCAAAGAAGGATTCTTTAACCATGCCCCAGCGCTGCTGATGCGCATCTTTGGCATCGGTATTGCCAAAATAAAAGCGGAAATTTTCTTCGCCCGAGAGATAGGTGCCCCAAGGCGTTTTGCCGCTGGCGCAATTGTTGATCGTGCCGAGGATGGTTTCTGCGCGCGGATCAGCGGCTGTGCGCATCAGCGCGTGGCCGCGACATGGGCCTTGAATGGCGAAGGGCGTGTTGGCCGTGATGCGGCGAGCGTATTTGCTGGGGCGCGTCATGTTCCAGTCTTTACCGGTATCTTGCACTTCGATCACGCTGATGCCATGCGCGGCTTGCGATTTGCGAACTTTCTCCGCGCTCCAATCCTTCATGCCGCCTGTATGCAGCAAACCATCATCGACATACTCATGGTTCATCACGAGCAAGCCGCGCCTACTGCCGTCTAACGTATAGAAATGCAAGCCATCATGATGCATGCCCATCTGGGCAGCCTGCTCTGCGCTTGAATTACTGCCGTCCATCTTGAAAGCGGGCATGTTGCCAGCAATGCCAACCGCTTCCCCCCAAGGCGCGAGTGGCTGGGCGCGATAGCCTTCGGGCACGACGAATTTGTCTGATGCGTCGATGGGAATCGGCTTAAACGTCAGCGCTGCTGCCTGCGCTACCGGAGTTTGCGCGCAAGCAGGAAGCAGGGTGCTTAAGGCCAAGGCGCTTGATGCGCTTAGAAACATGCGCCTTTGAGGCGAGCTGATGTCATGAATACTCTTGTTGGAAGAGCGATTGCTGTCTTCCATTTGCGTGAAGTCTTTGGCCATTTTTGTCTCCTGTTTTGCTGATCTTAGCGCTCTTGGCCTTCACTGCTTGCCTGCTTGGTCTGCGGCAGCCACCTGCGCTGACGCTATCCCACTACGCGAATGTCCTCCGGCTGACGCTACGCGCGTGCCTCCTCCAATACGGTAGCTGCGTGGGACAGCATCATCACAGGCGGCTGCCGCAGACCAGTTCGTGAAACGCAAAGGATTTTGAAATTCTTTTTATGAGCCATCAGAAGGCCACGAGTTTGAGGCGCTGTGATTTGGGTATCTCCCGTAGAGAAGTAAAGGGGGAGGCACGCGCGCAGCGCCAGCCGGAGGACATTCTCGAAGGGGGATACCCAAAGCGCAGCGACTCAAACTAGCAGCCGTGCTCTATAACGTGCAATCTTCCGAATGCTAAATAATGTCAGACCAAAGCAAGTCAAACCGCCATAATCCGAATGGAAGCTAAATGCCCAAAAGAGATAAACCATGACTGCCTATGCCGATTTTTACAAGCGTTCGATAGATCAACCAGAAGCCTTCTGGCAAGAGCAAGCAGGCCTGATCGAATGGTTTAAACAGCCCGCGCAGATTTGCGACTACAGCAATCCACCGTTTGCGCGTTGGTTCGTGGGCGGCACAACCAATCTTTGCCATAACGCGGTGGATCGCCATCTCAAAGACCGCGCTGATCAAGCGGCCGTCGTCTTCGTCAGCACCGAAACGAATACCGAGAAAACTTACTCTTTCCGCCAGCTTCACACTGAAGTGCAATGCATGGCGGCCATCTTGCTAGAGATGGGCGTGAAGAAAGGTGATCGCGTGTTGATCTACATGCCGATGATTGCCCAGGCGCTGTTTGCCATGCTCGCATGTGTGCGAATTGGCGCGATTCACTCGGTTGTCTTCGGCGGATTTGCCAGTGGCTCGCTGGCTTCGCGGATTGATGATGCTGAGCCGCGCGTGGTGATCACGGCTGATGCGGGCTCACGCGCTGGCAAGATCGTGCCATACACGCCACTCTTGAAAGAGGCCGTGGCGCTCGCTGGCACAAAGCCTGAGAGCATTTTGATCGTGGATCGCGGCCTGTCTACTATTGATTTAGGAGCACTCCACGCAGTAGATTACTCTGCTGCAAGGCAAAAGCACTTAAATACGCAAGTGCCCTGCGCACATTTGGATGCCACCGATACCAGCTATACCTTGTATACCAGCGGCACGACGGGAAAGCCCAAAGGCGTGCAGCGCGACACCGCCGGCTACGCGGTGGCGCTGGCTGCAAGCATGAAATATATTTTTGATTGCAAGCCAGGGCAAGTTTACTTTGCGACATCCGATATTGGCTGGGTCGTGGGCCACAGCTACATCGTCTACGGCCCTTTGATTGCGGGAATGACGACGCTGTTTTATGAAGGCACACCAGTGCGCGGAATGGATGGCGGCGCAGATGGCGGCATCTGGTGGCGCTTGGTGGAGAAATACAAGGTCACGCATATGTTCAGCGCGCCGACTGCGATTCGCGTGCTGAAAAAACAAGACGAATCCCATTTGAAGAAATACGATTTGTCGAGCCTGCAAGCTCTCTTCCTCGCCGGCGAGCCGGTGGACGAGCCGACCGCGCGTTGGATTGCTGCGGGCATTGGCAAACCCGTGATTGACAACTATTGGCAAACGGAGACAGGCTGGCCGATCCTTGCCACAGCCAACGGCGGCGGACTCACAGGTTGCGCGCCGCGATTCGGCAGCCCCGGCGTGCCGATGTACGGCTACAAGCTCAAGCTGGTGCATGAGAGCACGGGCGAGGAACTCAAAGGCCACGGCGAAAAAGGCGTGGTGGTGATTGAAGGCCCGTTGCCGCCGGGCGCCATGCAAACGGTGTGGCGAGATGATGCGCGATTTGTAAACACATACTGGAAGAGCATTCCCGAGCAAACCGTCTACAGCACCTTTGACTGGGGCATCCGAGATGCAAACGGCTACTACACGATTCTTGGTCGCACCGATGATGTGATCAACGTCTCTGGCCATCGCCTAGGCACACGCGAGATCGAAGAAAGCATAGCTGCGCATCCAAATGTAGCGGAGGTGGCTGTGGTGGGCGTGGCAGATCAGCTCAAAGGCCAAGTGGCGATGGCGTTTGCCGTAGCGAAAGATGCGTCAGGATTGAGCGATGCCAACGCACGCTTGAAGCTTGAGGGCGAGATCATGAAACTCGTCGATGGCGATCTCGGCGCAGTAGCCCGGCCGGCTCGTGTTTACTTCGTCACGCTCCTGCCCAAAACGCGCTCTGGCAAGCTCCTGCGCCGTGCGCTGCAAGCGATCTGCGAAGGGCGAGACACGGGAGACTTGGCCACGATGGATGACCCGGCTGCGCTCGAACAAGTCAAAGCGTTACTATTGAACCATTAAGGTGCGAATAAGCTGCATTGCGCGCACGTTTTTTTTTTGATTTCCCATTTTTATCCTCAAGGTTATTGTCATGATCCAAGCTTCCATTCATCGCAGAAGTTTGGTGATCGCAGGCAGCGCAGCTCTCGCTGGTCTAGGCTCGCCAGCTGTGCGTAGCCAAAGCGCTTGGCCCAGCAAACCACTGCGCTTAATCGTGCCTTTCGCCCCGGGCGGCAGCTCTGAGATCGTCGCACGTGCTGTTGCTGGCGAAATGGCTAAAACGATCGGGCAAAACGTCATCGTTGAAAACAAACCCGGCGCGGCGGGCAACATCGCGATGCAAGAGGTGGCCCTCAGCACAGACGATCACACGCTTATCCTCGGGCACATCGGCACGCTGGCGGTGAATCCATATATATTTTCAAAGTTGCCTTACGACGCGAATAAAGATTTCGCGCCGATCACGTTGGTCTCGAAAGTGCCGAGTTTGTATGTGGTGCATCCAGATTTGCCGGTGAAGAATTTGAGCGAATTCGTGGCCTATGCCAAAAGCAAGCCCGGCCAACTCAACTACGGCTCGGCGGGCAATGGCAGCGCGGGGCATCTGGCGTTTGAGTATTTGAAAATGGTAAGCAGTACTTTTGTCTTGCATGTACCGTATCGTGGCACGGGCCCGATGCTCACTGACCTGATGGCAGGGCGCTTGCAGGCTGCATCCGTGGGCGCACCCGCCCTGCTGCAATTCATCAAAGCGGGCAAGCTGCGCTGCATCGCCACGGGCACAGCCCAGCGCCTGCCGCAAATGCCTGATGTGCCCACTGTGGCAGAGCAAGGCTACAAAGGCTTTGAGATGACACAGTGGTATGGCTTGATGGCGCCAGCCAAATGGCCGAAGGCAAACATTGCGAAATTAGAAGCAGAGGCCATCAAGGCCGCGCGAGGCGGCGTTGTGAAAGACAAACTCGGTCAAGAATTGGCGCTGGCAGTTGGCAATACGGGCGCTGAATTTGATGCCTTCATCAAAGCCGAGCAAGCGCGCTGGAAGCCGGTGATTGCTCGCGCGGCCATCAAGCCAGAAGGTGTTTGAGCTGGCGTGAAGTAAGAAGTCGCTAGCTGCTGCGACAATGTTGATATGCAAAAATTTAACCGCTGCGCGTTATTGGCGTGCTTGTTTTTCGTCGCTTCAAACGCTTTGCTTGCCAAAGAATCGAAGACCAAAAAGCAAACGCTGTCGTTCACCTGCCGCGTTGTCTATGAGCCGTCACGCGCACTGTGGGTGCGCGAGCTGGAGATTGACTATGACAAAAAAAACTTTATCGAGCTGCGCATTGATGGCGTGAAAGCGCATGGCTTTTCAGCCAGCGGCACGCAGATCGGTACACATCTAGACAACGAACGCATTGAAATTGATTTGAATATTCCGAGCTGGAAAAGCCAATTCCGCGAAGCCGCGCAGGGGCAGGGCGTTTGTATTAAGAATCGCTGAAAAAATACGAATACCGATACCGGACGCGAAAGTCGCGAAAGTTACGCGAAAGACGCGAAAAATCCAAAAATGAAATTCAAAATTTAGATTTAAAACGCTGTCACGCTTGCTAATCAGTAGATTTGGTTTTCACTTTGTATTTCTTTTTCGCGTCTTTCGCGTAACTTTTGCGCCTTTCGCGTCCGGAACTTCCTCTTCAAACTTCAGCGCTCCATCGATCATTCCAGCCAGCACCACCGCTGCGCGCCTCTTCCAAAGAACGACGATCACGCTTGGTTGGCCGGCCTTGCGTCATGGAGGTGGCGGGCTCATGCGTGAAGCGGCGGATATCTTGTGCTTTCTCGCGCGCTGCAATGCTCTGCGCCGTTTCGCAATACAAGGTCTGCGCTTGCGGCGCGCCGCCGCGCTGCTCACTGACATGTAGCACATCAATCACCGTCATGAGCCCCGTGCGCAGCAGCTCAATTTGGTCGCCTGCCTTCACATCGCGCGAAGCCTTGGCCACTTGCCCGTTGAGCTTAATGCGGCCTTTGCTGATCTCATCAGAGGCTAAGCTGCGCGTTTTGTAAAAGCGCGCAGCCCAGAGGTATTTGTCGATGCGGGTGGACACTACAATCTTTAATTCCATCCACACATCATAAAAGCAAACATGAAAGCTGTCTTATTAGGGTCAAATGGGCTGCTTGGCGGCGCAATCGCTGCGCAAGCTGCTCATAAATTCATAGCGCCTGGGCATAGCGAACTAGATTTGCTCGATCACGCAGCAGTGCGCGAATGGATCGCGCAACAAAGGCCCGATGTGGTGATTAACTGCACGGCTTACAGCCAAGTCGATGCAGCGGAGGATGAGCCTGACAAGGCAAGCGCGCTGAACTATCTCGCTGTGCAAAACTTAGTGGCTGCATGTGATGCTGTGCAGGCTAGCCTCGTGCATATCTCCACTGATTTCGTGTTCGATGGCATGAAAGGCGCGGCTTATGTGGAGAGCGATGTACCTAATCCGCTTGGCATCTATGGTGCAAGCAAGCTCGCCGGTGAGCAAGCCGTGTTGGCCAGCTCGGGTGCTCACTTTGCATTTCGCGTGAGTTGGCTCTACGGCGCAGCGGGAAAAAACTTTTTCAGCGGTGTGCGCAACTGGTTGCAAGAAGAGCGCCATTTGCCCATCGTGAGCGACCAGACTTCAACGCCGAATGATGTGACTGATCTTGCTCGCGCTTTAAACGAGTGGCTTTCATTGGCAAAAAACTTCTCCACAGGCAGCCAGGCCTTCTTCCAGCAACACAAAGGCCTCTATCATTTCAGCGCTCCAGAGATCATGAGCCGCTATGACTTCGCGCAGCATGTGGCAGAGGATTTGAAATCAAAAGGCATGATTGTGAAAGCGACGATGGAGCCCGTGCCGGCCAGCCGCTTCCCAATGAAAGCCAAGCGCCCTGCACACAGCGGTTTGAATTCAGAGAAATTCCGAACTACCTTTGGCATCGACTTGTAGCTGCTTAGATGGCGTAACTCGCAACTAGATTTTATTTACTGGCGTACGCCCAAAGAAATCGGTATACAAAGTCTGTAGCGTTTTTGGAAAAACTGCCCAGTAGCGCTTAGCGTCTGGCACAGGTACTTTCCAGAACAAGTTCTCCACAAAAGCAACATCTATACAGGTCTTGACTGAACCGTCGCCAAATTTGTAGGCTTGCTCTAGTGAATGACATAGCTTGCCGAAGTTCGCAGAAGGTTGATCTGTCAGCATGGTGTCGTTGAGAGAAGCTGCCAAGCTTTCAAACCAAAGATATTCCAATCCGTCATCTATTGCGTTGTGTCGGCGGAGATGAAATGCATCTGCTTTTGCAGATATTTCTTTGAATCCTTTGTGAACAGACCGATGCAGGGCTACGACTGAAGGATCATTCATGTGTCAGGCCTTCAAAAAGTGGACTAAAGCCTGAAGTGTTTCCTCAGGCGCTTCCGTCATCATCGCGTGCCCACCGCTGACGTTGACCACTTTGGCCTGCGGGCATTTGTCAATCAAGCTTTGCGCGGCTCTCGGCGTGGTCATTTGATCTGCAGCGCCTACTATAAAAAGTATAGCTGGTCGCGCATATTCCATGCCGGCTACCAGCCGATTTAATGCTTCAAACGCGCCATCATAACTGTCGCAGGCTTTGAAGCCAATGTGAAACACGTTTTCCTTGCTGTTGGAAGTCAACACACGCCGCATCAGCGCGCGCGAGCCGCCATAAAGCCATGTGCCGGGGCCGAGCGCGGAAGGTGGCGGGCTCAGCGAGCTATGGCTAAACGTGTTGACCATCTCGATCGCCTTGAACGGTTCATTCAGCGATGCGTCCAGCAAAGCAGGTGAGACCTTCATTGGGAAAGCCGTGCCCAGCAGAGCAAGCTGAGTTACGCGCTGGGGCGCCAGACTTGCTGCATGCAGCGCAATCAAGCTGCCCCAACTGTGACCAATCAGCGCTGCACGCTCTACGCCCGCTGCAGCCAGCAAAGCCAAGACAAACTCGGCAGCTTCCTCCACACTTTTTGGACAGTTGCCCTCGCTCTTGCCATGCCCCGGCAAATCCACGGCGAGCACGTTAAACCCATGATGCGCAAAATACCGCGTTTGCAAAATCCAAACACTGTGGTCATTGAGCACGCCATGGATAAACACCAAAGTCGGCTTGGCAGCATCAAATGGCTTGCCGCCGGTGTAGGTATAGATGGAATGATTGTTAACAATGATCTTCATAAGACAAAAGTGCTGTGCTGTGAGAGAATTTGACCACATTGTTGCGAAAGAGACTAAGCCATGCAAATCGAAGCTTTAGAACATCAAGTACTTAACCTGTCCGCGCAAGATCGTTCGCGTATATTGGAGCTTTTGCTCACCAGTTTGGATGAAGACGATGAGCAGCAACATGAGTGGTTTGCAGAAGCGTCTCGTCGAAAAGCCGAGGTCGATTCTGGCCGCACAACAATGCTCTCTGGTCTAGAAACTTTGGCGCAACTGCAAGCTAAATTCGGATGAGCTATCGCTTTCATCCAAAAGCGGCTATCGAACTAGACTATGCCGCTGAGTTTTATGCCCAACATGCTGGCACTTCAATAGCAAAAGCCTTCCTCAAAGAAATTCATCGTGCAGTTAATATTTTGATCACCCATCCGAATTTCGGCACGCCAGCACCTGATGGAACGCGAGCATATCCGCTTCGACGCTTTCCATATTCTTTGATTTACTTCCCCGCCGAAACTGGCATCGAGATCTTTGTGGTGGCTCATCAGCATCGCAAGCCCGGCTACTGGCAAGGGCGCAAGTGACTTTAGTGGTCTGGAATCAGGCGTTTGCCTAAGCCGATGACTTGATCATCGCTGTAGCCAAGGCTGTTGTAGAACGCAATCACATCGGTATTGCCGCTGCGAATTTGCAAATTGATTTTTGGACAACCGCGCGTTTTGAGTGCTTCTTCGCCCCAGCGCATCAGTGTGCTGGCGTGCCCTTTGCGTTGACGCGCGGGCGAAACGGCAAGGTAATTAACCCAGCCACGATGGCCTTCATAGCCAAACATGGCGCTCGCAATGAGTTCGCCATCTTCTTCACCGACGACGAGCAGCTCAGGATGAGCGGTAAGTTTGCGAACAATGTCTTTGTGCGGATCGTTCCAAGGGCGTGCGAGGCCGCAGGCCTGCCAAAGCGCGATCACGGCGGCTTCGTCTGCCATTCGAAAAGGGCGAATCTGCATCAAGCTTTCTCAGCGGCTTTCAAAGCCCGCTTCAAATCGTCGATCAAATCAGCAGCGTCTTCCAAACCAATCGATAAACGGATCGTGCCGGGGCCAATACCTGCGCCGTTCAACGCTTCATCGGTCATGCGGAAATGCGTGGTGCTGGCCGGGTGGATCACGAGGCTGCGGCAATCGCCTACGTTGGCGAGATGTGAAAATACTTTGAGCGCCTCGATGAATTTTTTGCCTTGCTCGCGCGAGCCTTTCATGTCGAAACTGAAGACGCTTCCTGCGCCGCGAGGCAGGAGCTTTTGTGCGAGCGTGTAGCTGGGGTGTGATTCGAGCATGGGGTGGCCGACTCGGCTGACGAAGGGATGCGCGGCTAGGAATTGCACCACTTTCTCCGTATTGCGAGCATGCTGCGCCATGCGCAGCGGCAGCGTCTCGATGCCTTGCAAGATGAGCCATGCGGTATGCGGGCTCATGCAGGCACCGAAATCTCTTAAACCTTCGCGGCGGGCGCGAAGCAGGAATGCGCCCACGGTGGATTCTTCGGTGAAGACCATGTTGTGGAAGCCTTCGTAGGGCTCGGAAAGCTCGGGAAATTTGCCAGACTTTTCCCAATCAAAGCTGCCGCCATCGACCACGACACCGCCAATCACCGTGCCATGGCCGCTTAGGAATTTTGTGGCTGAGTGATACACAATGTCTGCGCCATGCTCAAACGGTTTGATGAGCCAGGGTGATGTGAGGGTGCTGTCGATCAGCAACGGCAAGCCGGCTTCATGGGCAATCGAGGCTACGGTAGGTATATCGAGCACATCCATGCCGGGGTTGCCAACGGTTTCTCCAAAGAGCAGTTTCGTATTCGGGCGAATTGCGGCTTTCCATCCATCGACGTCTCCCGGCTTGACGAAAGTGGTGTCTATGCCGAAGCGGCGCATCGTGTAGTGCAGCAGATTTTGGCTGCCGCCGTACAGCGCAGTGGAGGCCACGATGTGCGCGCCTGCGCCCATGATCGTGGCAATTGACAGATGCAAAGCGGCTTGGCCAGAGGCAGTGGCTATCGCGCCGATGCCGCCCTCCAAAGCCGAGACGCGTTGCTCCAGCACGGCATTGGTGGGGTTGCTGATGCGGCTGTACACGTGGCCTGCGCGTTCTAGGTTGAAGAGCGAGGCGGCGTGTTCGCTGGACTCAAAGACGAAGCTGGTCGTCAAGTGAATCGGCACGGCTCGCGCTCCCGTGACGGGGTCAGGCGATGTGCCTGCGTGCAGGGCCAGGGTGTCGAAGCCGGGGTCAGAGTAGCCGGGCATGGGTTTGTCCTATCAAAACGGAGATGCGATGTAAGCGCCATTGTGGGCTATATTTGCGTATTGAATGAGGAGAGCAGACCATGAAAGTCAGTGATATTTTGCGCGTCAAGGGCAGCACGCTGTATACCGCCACGCCCGAAGACAGCCTGCAAAGCGCGATGAATCTGATGGCTGAGAAAGACATCGGCTCTTTGGTCGTGATGAGCCACGGCCTTGTGGTGGGCATGCTCACTTTTCGCGAGGTGATTGTGGCCGTGAATAAAAATGGCGGTAATGTGGGAGGCACAACCGTGTATCGCGCGATGGACGATGGCCCGCTGATTTGCACGCCTGCCACTGAGCTTGATGAAGTGCGCCGCATGATGCTGGAGCGCCACGCCCGCTACATGCCCGTGATCGACAACCGCATGCTGATGGGTGTGATCAGTTTTTATGACGTGGCCAAAGCCGTGGTGGATGCGCAAAATTTTGAAAACAAGATGCTCAAAGCCTACATCCGCGATTGGCCCGAGGAGGCTGCCTCTACGGGTTAGAGCAGCTCGTTTGAGTTATGTCCCCGTTCGGGCTGAGGTATCGAAGCCCTGCACACCCTTCGATACGCGAAGCGTACCCAGCCCTGAGGCTATCGAAGG
>JAYUSD010000119.1:0-21694 GCA_043755865.1 Variovorax sp.
GCAATGCGATGGCCAACCACAAGCGATGGGCAAATTTCTTTCGCAGCATGAGCAGCAGATCCAGCGCTGCTTGTGGATCAGCGGCCTCTTGCAACACACACAACGCCTCGCATTGATCCAAGCTTTGCCAATCTTGCTCAGCCCAAATGCAGCGGTACTCACCTTTTTCCGCACTTCTGCGGCAGCGCGTGATGAATTCGCAAAGCTGCCCCCAGCCCACTAAATTTCGCGCCAACAGCATCAGCGTGAACGGCGTGGGCGCAGACTGCACTTTGAATTCAGCGCCCAAGATCAAATGTAGCCCCAACTTCTTGGCCTCTCCATGCGCGCGCACTACGCCCGCCACGGAGCATTCATCTGTGATGGCTATGGCCTGATAGCCCAGCGCGTGCGCACGCGAGACCAATTCTTCGGGATGCGATGCGCCTCGCTGGAATGAAAAATTGCTGAGCGCATGCAGCTCAGCGTAGGGTGGCAGATCTTTCATTGAAACGCTTGTCTTCAAGCAAACAGCCCATGCAAATACCAGCCCGGCTGCGCAGTAAGCCGCTCCCTGAAAATCCAGAGCAATCCAGCGCTGGCGCTCCAAGCCAGAAAATAATCTCGCGCCACAGGCACAGGCATACTCTCTTGCGAAGGCGCTGCATCCACCAAGCAGCTCGATTCAACGCGCTCTGGCCCAACAAGCAATTTAAGCGTGCCTTGGTAGTAGGGCTTATCGCCCTGTACCAGCAATCGCAAGGGTTGCGCCATCAGCCAAGCGGGGCGATAGGCATGGGGTGCAGGGGGCGCATTTGTAGGAGGCAGCCCATGCAACATATGCGGCATTGATTGCGCCCCATTTCCAATCCCATTCCCAATCCCATTCCCAGCTCGATTCAACAGCGTGGCGCTCGCCCAGCGCTGGGCGGCCTCCGGCCTGTGATCTGCTTGCAGCACGGGGCGGCAAATCGCGTCTGCGCCTAATTTACTGGCCACGCGCTCAATAAAAAAATGCAAGGGCTCGCCTGAGCGCTGCTCATCGGGCAGCAAGCTGGTATTGAGCTCGGGCAGCGCCTCGCAGCGCAAAGAGCGCAGTTGCAAGGTATGCGCCGGCGCAGGCAGCTCGATTCGATTCAAGTGCTCGGCCAGCAGACGCTCCAAGTGCTTGATATCTTGCGTGGGCTCAGCCGTTTGCAGGGTGAATTCGCCCTGCGGTGGCGCATGACGCCGAATATCGAGCAACCAAGTAAATTGGCAAGAGAGCACGCCTTGATGCCGCGCACGCAGCCAAGCTTGTAGCAGCTTCAATTGGCGCGATGCAGCAAACAGCAAGCCACTGGCATTCTCTACATTCGCATGCAGCTCATGGCTCACAGCAAAGACCTCTGGCAATGCCATCCAAGCATAGGTCTCGCTCTTGTGGCCATAGGCCTTGTCTAAAGCATCGAGCAGACTTGCGCCAAAGCGGCGCGTGATGCCGCCGCGCGGCATCGCAGCCAGTTGGCCCCAAGAGACGCAACCCATTTGATTTAAGGTTTGCAGATGCGGCCAAGCGGCTGCAAGCGTGTGCAGCGGCAGATCGTTGATTTGCCGAACACGCGCATCACGTTGAGATGCGTGACTTGAAGATGCGAGACTTCGTAATGCGGCATTTTCAGGTGCGCTATTTTCAAGCGCACCGCTTGCCAGCAACCCAAGCCTAGCCAGCGCTACCAAGCCTGTGGAGCCCGTCGCTAGTTGAGACAACCCAACATCGCGGCCTTGGCTGCGCATCGTCTCAAGCAAACATGGCAAGCCGCCCCACAAGCGCAGGCTGGCAGCCACCTCCATCAACACCGCCTGCGGCCTGCCGTGCAACGCCGCATCTATGCACGTTACATGCGGCGTAAATTGCATCGCCCAATGCGCCAGCTCAGCACAAGAGCCAACGAAAGCGCCAACAGCAGTGTTAGCGACTGCGGGCGTGGCGGGCTTCTCGCTTGACGGTTCGGTCAATGATGATGCTGGTAACTGCTGGGGTGTGGGCGATGAGTGGGTGGGAGTTGAGTAAATGGGTGAGGGTTGTAGTGCGATCCAAGCCATGCTGCGCTCGCGCGTTCATTGCTGGCCCTTCTGCGGCGCGCTCATTGCCAAAGAGCAGGTGATCGGGCAAAAGCCCTCTCCCCTGCGAGCGCGGGGTCATCCGAAACACGGGGTTTATCTGCGGTATTTTTTTAATCATCAGCATGCTTTGCGCATGTTGCTTGCGCGCTTGCAGCAAAGCACGCAATGGGGGAGCGAGTATTTCCATCTGCACATGCGCCTGTGCCGCGCCGCCCCGGCATTTCAGGACGTGAACATCGCACAGCAAAGCATCTAAGCGATGCAGCACCAAGCGCAGCGCAGCTGGCGAGCTTTGCTCACGCGCGGCAAGTGGGCGCACCACAAACAGCAAAATTTGCGATTGAGCAGCCGCTATTTGCAAGCGGCGCAATGCATCGGCGCTCACGCGGGGCAGCCAAGCCACCACCGCCGCTACATCAGCGCAATGCAATGCCTGCTCCGCAACCCAGCAGGCGCGGCTAGCAGATTGCGCATGAGCGCTGGTATCGATTTTGAGCACCGCATTGGGCGCAATGCCCGATGCCTGCCATGCCGGTATGTAGGGCACATAAGGTGGGTTGATTAGCACAAGCTGAGCAGGCTTTTTTGACGGTGTTAAAGGCAGCTGCGCCAACTGCGTTAAAAGCGCTGGCAAGATCAATGACCATTCCCCGCTCGTGCCATGCGCACAGATCAACTCACACAGCTGCCCTGCTGGCCAGCCGTGGCCAGGCAAGGCAGCATCAAGGGCAGCGCAGCCTGTAGCTATGCCTTGGCGCGCCGCGGGCTGCACGCCAAGAAGCTCGCGCGCATGCCACAGCTGATTGCTCTCTAAAAGGGCAGACATATGAAGTGCTGTGGCGGCTGACATAGCCAAATATTACTGTATATATAAACATATTTCAATAGTTGAGCAACATATCTTTTTTAGTTTGATGGGCCGCTTTTTAATCTGGATACTTTTGCACTATCTTGACAATTGCAACTGAATGTTTAAAGTGACTACGTTAGTTTTTCAAACCAAGAAGCACAGGGAATAGTCAAAATGAATATGCCATATCAGCGCAGCCACGCGCCCAGCGCAAGCGAGCAGGAAACAGATTTCAAAGCCAGCATGCAACAGCTCAGCACGGCCGTCGTGAGCATTGTGCAATTGCTCAGCCAGTCGCCCGAGAAAGTCACAGCATCCGCTTTGGGCACGCGATTGGCGATTTTACTTACCTGCATACGCCATCATCGCAATCATGCTGTGGCGCTTGGCCCCATTTTGGATGAACCGGGAGCATTGGTCACCTATCTCGATAAGCTGCGCCAATTGCGTGGCTCGGTGGCGCAGTGGCTCACGATCCACGCGGCGCAGCCCCAGTTGATTTATGTAGAACTGACTGACTTTGAAGCGCAATGTTGGTCTACTTTGGGGCTGGGCGTGGTGCTGCTCGATGGCGCACACCACGACAATTTTTCTGTAGATAGCGCCTTATCTAGCCGTTTTCACCAATGGTGGGAGAAACTCAATACACGCCCGGCAGGCTTTGCGCTCTGAGACAATTCATGCTCGCAAGGCAGCTTCGCTTTGAATTTATTTCATCGCCCAGCCACCGTTTTTCAAAGCATTTGGCTGACAAAATGCAAAGCATGAATCCAACTGCCCTCCTCACCCATTACGACACTGCATCGCTTTGGCCAGCGCCTACTGGCCTCGATATGCCAGCGGCATACAACGCAGCCATAGGCTTGCGCAAGCTGCGCATCGCGCGAGGCGAACAGCCGCGCGGCTACAAAATTGGCTTTACCAACCGCAGCATCTGGCCGCGCTACAACGCCACTGCGCCGGTGTGGGGCACGGTTTATCAGCAAACACTCAGCTTCTGCGAGGGCGGCGATGCGTCGCTATCGCTGGCAAACATCTGCCAGCCGCGCATTGAGCCCGAAGCTGTATTGATCTTGCGCGCTGCGCCGCCATCGGCTTGCACGCTGGAGCAACTTTTCGATTGCGTGGAATCGGTTGCACCTGCCTACGAAATCGTGCAATGCCATTTGAAAGATTGGAAATTCGCTCTGCCCGATGCAGTGGTTGATGGCAGCTTGCATGCGCGGCTGCTGGTGGGCAGCCAAGTCTCGGCCCACAGCCTAGCCCGCAGCGCAGAAGATTTTTGCCAACTTCTCGCTGCATGCAAAGTCAGTCTGCATTGCGATGGCAAGCTGATGGACGCTGGCGCAGGCGCAAACGTTTTGGGCGATCCTCTGAGTGCCTTGCTGCATTTCGTGCACGAGATTCAAAGCTGCCCTGGCGCGCCCGCCTTGCAAGCCGGCGATGTGATCACCACCGGAACATGGACAGATGCTTTTCCTATTGCCGCTGGGCAAACATGGCTCGCGCAATTCGATGCGCCTTTGTCGCCGCTCGCGCTTCGCTTTTCTTCTTAAAACGCGTTCGTTCAAGCCATGTAACTTGCCCTAGGCCGAAAAAAGGCAGCGGCTGCGCTACGATGCCTGTATGCCAGTCCAATCCACCGCCTCCCCATCTTTGTCTCCCATCATCGCCGGCTGCTGGCGCATGGCCACATGGCAACATACTGCCCAGCAGCGCTTGGCTTGGATCGAAGAAGCTTTGCGCCTAGGCATCACCAGCTTTGATCATGCCGACGTTTATGGTGCTTTTGAAACGCAAGCACTTTTTGGTCAATCCCTCGCGCTCCAGCCCAGCCTGCGCAGCCAGATGCAGCTCGTGAGCAAAGCCGGCATTTGCCCCATCAACGCGCGATGGCCCGAGCGCAAAACCAAGCATTACGACAGCAGCGCCCAGCATCTGATCGCCAGCGCTGAGCAAAGCCTGAGTGATTTGGGCACGGATTATTTGGATGCGCTCTTGATTCATCGCCCTGATCCCCTGTCTGATTGGGACGAGATCGCCGGTGCATTTGAAAAGCTCAAAGCCGCAGGCAAAGTCCTCTCATTTGGTGTATCGAATTTCAGCACCGCACAATTTGCAGCGCTCTGCAGCCGCACACCCCTCATCACCAACCAAATCGAGCTCTCCGCCCTGCAAACCCAAGCCTTGCACGATGGCACGCTGCTGCAAGCACAGGAATTGAAAGCACGCCCCATGATCTGGTCGCCATTGGCAGGCGGACAATTATTCAAGCCAGACAATCCGCAGGCAACGCGCGTTCACGCCGCGATGCAATCCATCGCGCAAGCGCAAGAAGTAAGCATCGCAGAAATAGCCTACGCATGGGTGCTGCGCCACCCCAGCCGCCCGCTGATCATCACCGGCACCCAGCGCCCAGAAGCTTTGGCAGAGGCCGTTCGCGCCACTCAGATCACGCTCAGCCGCGAGCAATGGACGCAGATTTGGCAAGCCAGCTTAGGCCATCCCGTGGCTTAACGGATTTGTATTTGCTATTAAAACAAGAGCACGCCACGCAATAAATACGCCGGCACTGCCTATTTTCATTGCTAAAATCCACTTTATGCCTACCGAATACGCCTTCCTCAAGCCTTGGCTCACCGCACTTGTGCTGCCACCGGGCTTGCCATTGATGTTGATCTTGCTGGGCTACTTGCTGGCTGTGCGCAGCCAGCGGGTGGTGTGGATGGCGTTGGGCAAATTGCTGTTTGTGACGGCTTTTGTCGCACTGTGGCTGTTTTGCTCTCAAGGCACCGCGATATTTTTGGAGCGTGTGGCGCTGCGCCCGCCGCTGGCCATTGAACCGCAGGCTGTCACGCAGACTTTTAAGGTCGAGCAAATCCAAGCCATCGTCGTGCTTGGCGGCGGCATGCACGTCACCAATCGTGAGTATGGCAACGCTATTCTTGCCGACGCCTCTGCCCAGCGGCTGCACTACGGCGCAACGCTGGCCAAACAAACTGGCCTGCCGCTGGCCTTCAGCGGCGGCGTAGGCTGGGGATCTGCATCGAGTCAAGAGACAGAATCTGCTGCAGCAAGCCGCTGGCTTACTCAGCTGGGCCTTCCCGCCCTCAAATTCCAAGACGCGCAATCCAAAGACACCGCTGGCAATGCACAGGCCATGGCTGCGGTGCTGAAAAAAGAAGGCATCACGCGCATCGCCTTAGTCACGCATGCCAGCCATATGCCGCGAGCGATGAAGGAATTTGAAGCAAGCGGTTTAAACGTACTCCCCGCGCCCACGCACTTCATCACTGCCGATCAAGCCATGGGCCTAGATTGGTTTCCCTCAGGCCACGGCCTGCGCAATACACGCCGCGTGATGCACGAAGTCCTCGGGCTGTTCATCCAACGCAGGGCGGCTGCGTCTTAAGCTTACTACTTATTTGATAGCACACTTCGTATATTCTATGCCGGCTATTGGCTTAAAACGCGTAAAAATCTAAATGCAAACAGCCCGACGCAGAAGACGCAGAGGTGCCGCAGAAGAAATACAAAAAAAGAAAAATCTCACGTTGATTTCGACTCAACAAAGCAATGTCAGCATAGCGTTCACTTTTCTATCTACAGGTTGTCTTTTGTCTTCTTTGGTATTTTGTTCTGCGTAACTTTGCGTCTTCTGTGTCCGGCTGTTTGCCTTTGTATTCTTGACCCAAGCCACAAAATCCACTACATTACTAACCAATCGGTCAGTAACCATGCCCTCCCCCTTAAATACCTCCCCAGAAGCCGCCGAGCGCCCTGAAAAGCGCGAGCGGCGCAAAGAAGCTCGCCCGGGCGAGCTGTTAGCGGCGGCCTTGGATTTGTTTGTAGAAAAAGGTTTTGCTGCCACGCGCGCCGAAGAAGTGGCGCAGCGAGCGGGTGTATCCAAGGGCACGTTGTTTTTGTATTTTCCTAGCAAAGATGAGCTTTTTAAGGCCGTGGTGCGCGAGCACATTGGCGGCACGATTCGCAGTGCCTTCAGCGAGCTCGACAACTTTCCCGGCACCAGCAGTGAACTGGTTCATTTCTTGATGATTCAGTGGTGGGAGCGCTATGGCAACACCAAAGCCTCCGGCATCAGCAAGCTCATGATGAGTGAGGCGGGCAATTTTCCAGAGCTGGCTGAGTTTTATCAGCAGGAAGTCATCATTCCTGGCCATCAGCTCATTCAAAAAGTGATCGAGCGCGGTATGGCGTCGGGGGAATTCCGCAAGGTTGATGTGGAATATGCGGTATTTAGTATGCTCGCGCCCATCATGTTTTTGATCATGTGGAAGCATTCGCTCAGCGGCTGCTGCCCTTCGGGCGAAAAGATCGATCCGCTGCGTTATTTGGCGGTGCAAGCCGATATCGTGGCGCACGGCTTGCGTCACCCGATGTCTAGCTCAGCTTCTCAATCGAGCTTTACGCATCAGACACCTCCATCAGCACCAAACAAAGCATGAAACGTTCAACAAAGTGGATCCTAGGCGTCTTGGCTGTGCTGCTGATTGCAGGCGGTGCAGCGCGTATGCTGGCTAAGCGGCTATCAGCCCCGGCGGCAGCAGCCGTCAAGGCCGAGCCCGTGATCGAACTGGCAGCTAGCGATGTGTTGACCGTGCAAAGCATAGAGCTGTCCCAAGGTGTGCCGATTTCTGGCTCGCTGAAAGCGGTGAATTCGGCTGTGGTGAAAGCGCGTGTGGCGGGCGAATTGCAAGGCTTGACTGTGCGCGAAGGCGATGCTGTGAAAGCTGGCCAAATCATTGCCCGAGTCGACAGTAGCGAATATGCCGCCCGCGTACGCCAAGCGCAAGAAACTGCCGATGCCGCCAAAGCGCAAATCAACATCGCCCAGCGCAGCTTTGACAACAACAAAGCTTTGGTCGATCAAGGCTTTATCTCTCTCACGGCGCTTGATCTCTCACTAGCCTCCCTGCAATCGGCGCAGGCCACTCACAAAGCGGCTTTAGCAGGCCTAGATATCGCCAAAAAATCCGTGCAAGACACGGTGCTCACAGCGCCTATTAGCGGCATCATCGCGCAGCGCCTCGCGCAGCCGGGAGAGCGCGTGGGCATTGATGCGCGGGTGGTGGAAATTGTGGATTTAAGCCGCTTGGAGCTGGAAGCGTCCATGGCCGCCGCTGATTCCGTGCAAGTGCGCATCGGGCAAACAGCGCGATTAAAGCTTGAGGGCCGCGCAGACGAGATCGCCGCTACTGTGAGCCGCATCAATCCCAGCGCTATGACCAGCAGCCGCAGCGTGCTCGTGTATTTGAGCGTGGCATCCAACTCGGCGTATTCAGCCGGCCTGCGTCAAGGCTTATTTGCCCAAGGCTCGCTAGATACAACGCGAGAAACGGTACTGGCCGTGCCAATTTCGGCGGTGCGCACAGACAAGCCTCAGCCTTATGTGCAGCTCATTCAAAACAACCGCATCGTGCATCAAACGGTGGAGCTGGGCGGACGCGGCGAGGGCACAGGAGCGTATCAAGGTATCACCATGGTAGCTATCAAAAACATAGCAGAAGGGGCAATGATTACGCCGGCAAACGCTGGGAATCTTCGTGAAAACACGCAAGTGCGCTTACCTACAGATAAGCCGATTGCAGCATCTGCCAAAGCCGCAGCATCTGGCGCAGTGAGCAAATAAACCCATGTGGTTCACCCGCGTTAGCCTGCAAAACCCGGTCTTTGCCACCATGATGATGCTGGCGCTGATGGTGCTGGGCATTTTTAGTTATCAACGCTTGAAGGTCGATCAGTTTCCGAGCATTGATTTCCCGGTTGTGATCGTAGCGACAGATTATCCCGGCGCAGCGCCCGAGATCGTAGAAACGGAAGTCTCCAAAAAGATTGAAGAAGCCGTTAACTCGATTGCCGGCATCAACGCGCTGACCTCGCGCAGCTACGAAGGCTCCTCCGTGGTGGTGATTGAGTTTCAGCTCAACATCAATGGCCGCAAAGCCGCTGACGATGTGCGGGAAAAGGTGGCTGCCGTGCGGCCCAATTTGCGCACCGAAGTCAAAGAGCCGCGCGTGCTGCGCTTTGATCCTTCGGCCCGCTCGGTATGGTCGGTGGCGGTGTTGCCTCAATGGGTTCAAGACAGCTCCGGGAAGACCAAAGCCATGAGCAGTGTGGAGCTGACCAATTGGGCCGATCAGAATCTTAAAAAACGCTTAGAAAACGTGCGCGGCGTAGGCTCAGTGGCGCTGGTGGGCGCCACCAAGCGCGAGATCAACATCTATCTCAATCCGCAAGCTTTGGAGGCGTATGGCATCAGCGGCGATCAAGTAGCCAGCGCGATTCGCAATGAGAATCAAGATTTGCCAATCGGCGCGGTGCGCTCATCCGCGCAGGAGCGCGTTGTGCAGGTGCAAGCGCGGGTGCAGCGGCCAGAGGATTTTGCAAAAATTATTGTCGCCAGAAAAGCAGGTGCAGCCATCACAGTTGGCCAGCTCGCCCGCATCTCTGATGGCGCGCAAGAAGCAGAAAATCTCGCGCTTTACAACGGCGAGCGCACCTTGCTTCTCTCAGTGCAAAAGTCGCAAGACGAGAACACGATTGATGTGGTCGATGGTCTGAAGAAAACGATTGCAGAGATGGAAAAGCAGCTGCCGCCCGGCATTAAGCTGCAAGAGATTCAAGACAACTCACGCTCGATTCGGCTGTCGGTTAACAACGTACGCCAAACGCTGATTGAAGGTGCATTCCTCACCGTGCTTATCGTCTTTCTCTTTTTGAACTCGTGGCGCTCGACGGTAATCACGGGCCTCACCTTGCCCATCTCGATCATTGGCACTTTTCTTTTCATGAACATGTTTGGGTTCACGATCAACATGATCACGCTGATGGCGCTCTCGCTGTGCGTGGGCCTTTTAATTGACGATGCGATTGTGGTGCGGGAAAACATCGTGCGCCACATCCAAATGGGCAAAACGCCCTATCAAGCCTCGCTGGATGGCACGCAAGAAATTGGCCTCGCGGTGCTCGCCACCACGTTTTCTATCGTCGCCGTGTTTCTGCCGATTGGTTTCATGGGCGGCATCATCGGCAAATTCTTCCACGAGTTTGGCATCACCATCGTAGCCGCCGTGATGATCTCGATGTTTGTGAGCTTTACGCTGGATCCCATGATGTCATCGATTTGGCACGATCCGGCAATTGACGAGCATGGCAAACCCTTCAAACCCGTCACGTGGTATGACAAGACCATTGGCCGCATCACGCATGCTTTTGAGCGTGCCACAGACAAGCTGGGCGATGGCTACCAGAGTATCTTGCGCTGGGCTTTAAAGTGGAAAAAAACAACCTTGCTGCTGGCCTTCATCACGTTTGCCATCAGCATCGCGATGACACGCCTGCTTGGCACGGAATTCGTACCCAAAGCAGATTTTGGCGAGAGCAATATCAGCTTTTATACGCCCGTGGGCTCGTCTTTGGAGGCCACGGAAGCCAAGGTCAAACAGGTCGAGGCCATCATCCGCGAGCGGCCTGAAGTGCGCTACACGCTCTCCACGATCAACACGGGCAATGCGCAGGGCAAGATTTACGCCAACGTGTATGTGCGCCTGACCAACCGAAAGGAACGCGTTCAAACGGTCGATCAAATCTCCTCTGAGTTGCGCGAGCGCCTGAGAAAAGTCGCTGGCATCGTCGTCACGCAAGCGGGCACACTCGATGCTGTGGGCGGCAACAAGCAAATTGAAGTCGCCATTAAGGGCACAGACTTGAAAGAGTTGGAGCGCCTCACGGTGCAAGTGCTGGCCAAGCTGCGAGACATTCCCGGCCTGGTCGATTTGGATTCGAGCGTCAAGCCTGCCAAGCCCACGATTGAGGTGGATGTGCGCCGCGAAGTAGCCTCTGATCTCGGGCTCACCACAGCGCAAATTGGCAATAGCTTGCGCACATTGGTAGCCGGGCAAACGGTAGGAAATTGGCGCGCTCCAGATGACCAAACCTATGACATCAATGTGCGCCTTTCGCCCGATGCGCGCAACACACCGCAAGATTTAGAGCGCTTGCCATTCTCGCTGGGCAGCAATGCCGATGGCAGCTCGCGTGTGGTGCGCTTAAACCAAGTCGCTACCGTGCGCGAGGCGACAGGTTCGAGCCAAATCAACCGCCGCGATCTCACGCGCGAAGTGGCGATCAATGCCAACGTGTTTGGCCGCGCAGCGGGCGAAGTGTCTGCTGATATTCGCAAAACGCTCGATGAGATCACCATGCCGCCCGGCTACAGCTACCAATTTGGCGGCAGCACGAAAAACATGGCTGAATCGTTTAACTACGCGATCTCCGCTTTAGCCTTGGCTGTGATTTTTATCTACATGATCTTGGCCAGCCAATTCAAAAGCTTTCTGCAGCCGTTGGCGCTCATGACGGCCCTGCCGCTCACATTGATTGGCGTGGTGCTCGCGCTGCTGGCATTCCGCTCCACGTTGTCGATGTTTTCTGTGATTGGCGTGATCATGCTGATGGGGCTTGTGACAAAGAATGCCATTCTTTTGGTGGATTTTGCGATCCGATCAAGGGAAGCCGGCATGGAACGCGTTGATGCCCTTCTCTGCGCCGCAAAAGTGCGTCTGCGCCCGATTTTGATGACCACGCTGGCCATGATCTTCGGCATGGTGCCACTTGCTTTCGCGCTTTCTGAAGGCTCAGAGCAGCGTGCGCCGATGGGGCAAGCGGTGATCGGCGGCGTGATTACTTCATCACTGCTGACATTGGTCGTTGTGCCCGTGGCGTATTGCTATATGGATGATCTGGCGCAATGGCTGATGAAATTATTCGGCGGGAAGCCGCAGACTAAAATCGACAGCGCGCCGCAGGCATTGAAGTCGGCGGAATAAATTGCATATTAAAAAGAAGCACCATGAATTTCGAACAAGCCCGTTTCAACATGATTGAGCAACAAATCCGCCCTTGGGATGTGCTTGACCAAAGCGTTTTGCAGCTGCTGGCCAACGTCAAACGCGAAGATTTTGTGCCGCTGGCTTACAAGCAAGTGGCGTTTACCGACATAGAAATTCCGCTACAACCCGGCGGCAAAGACGGCCTGTGCATGCTTTCGCCAAAGGTGGAAGCCCGCATGTTGCAAGATTTGGCTGTGCATAAGCATGAAAAAGTGCTGGAAATCGGCACCGGAAGCGGCTACATGGCCGCCCTCCTCTCGCACAAGGCCCAGCGCGTGATCTCGCTAGAGATCAACGAGGCTCAAGCACAAACCGCCCGCGCCAATCTGCAAAAGGCAGGTATTCACAATTGCGACGTGCGCGTGGTCGATGGCTCGAAGGTTGATCTCCTTGTAGACGGCCCGTTCGACGTGATCGTGTTGTCTGGCTCGGTGGCCAGCGTGCCGCACAGCCTCACCGCGTTGCTCAAACCCGGTGGCCGCTTGGCCGCCATTGTGGGCAATGAGCCCGTGATGTGCGCTACGTTCATCACCAAAGCGCTCGATGGCAGTTGCGTCACCATCCAGCCTTGGGACACGCTCGCCCCGCGCCTCGCGGGCTTTGCCGACACGCCAAAATTCAGTTTTTGAAGCCACCGATTCAAGCAGCGCATGATTGCCCAAATCCGCCCCGCCGCCTTCAGCCAATGGCTTGCCACGCAAAGCGATGCCACGCCTTTGGTGCTTGATGTGCGCGAGCCTTGGGAAGTGTCGACAGCCAGCATCCAGCCGCTTGCGGGTAGCCCATCGTTTGACGTGCTTTTCATGCCGATGCAGAGCATTCCCCAGCGCTTGGCAGAGCTGCCGCAAGATCGGGCTCTGGCTGTTTTGTGCCATCACGGCATCCGAAGCCAGCAAGTGGCGGCGTTTTTACTCCATCGCGGGTACGAGCATGTTGTCAATATCTCTGGTGGCATTGAAGCTTGGAGTATTGAACTCGATCCCAGCGTTCCCACCTATTGAATCAGTTGCCTTAAGAAGGATCACCATGTTTGACGTTTCCCACCTGCCCCGAACTGCCATTTGCTTGGCTATCAGCTTGCTCTCGGCCACAGGCGCAGCCCACGCGCAAAGCCTCACCGAGTTGTACCAAGCCGCTCATGGCTACGACGCAACATACCAAGCTGCCAAATCGCAATATGAGGCCAACCTAGCACGCGCCGAGCAAGCCAAAGCCGGCCTGCTGCCCACCGCTGGTCTGAGCGCCAATATCAGCCGCAGCAAATTCGAAAACAACAACCCAAAAGTAGAACGCAGCTTCGGCGCACAAGGCGCCACCGTGAGCGCCAGCCAGCCTTTGTATCGCCCCGCCAACCGCGCCACCGCTGCGCAAGGCGAGCGCCAAGCGATTCAAGCCAAATCTGCCGTGCAAACGGCCGAGCAAGATTTGATTGTGCGCGTCACGCAAGCCTTTTTTGATGTGCTCGCCAGCCAAGACAGCTTGGCCTTCGTGAAAGCACAAAAAACCGCCGTGGCTGAACAACTGGCAGCCGCTAAACGCAATTTTGAAGTCGGCACGTCAACCATCACCGATACGCGCGAAGCGCAAGCCCGTTTTGATTTGGTGATTGCGCAAGAAATCGCCGCTGAAAACGATCTCCGCGTCAAGCGCATTGCGCTCGATCAATTGGTCGGCAAGCCCGGCACTGCGCCCAAAGCGCTCGCTCTGCCGGCCAAATTGCCTGATTTGCTGCCTGCTGATGTCAATCTTTGGGTCACGCAATCCGAAGACCATCCGAGCATCAAGGCCGCGCAGCTGGCGGTAGACATCGCAAAATTAGAAACCGAGAAAGCCGAAGCCGGTCACAAGCCCACGCTAGACGCCACCGCCTCGTATGGCATCAACCACAACAGCAACGGCAGCGCCACCTCGGGAGCCAACAACCGCACCAACAACGCCAGCATCGGCTTGGCCTTCAACCTGCCTTTGTTTGCTGGCTACGCCACACAAAACCGCATCAAAGAAACGCTGGCGCTGGAAGACAAATTTCGCAATGATTTGGATGCGACCAAGCGCTCCATCGCGCAAGCCACCCGCACCGCCTATTTTGGCGTGCTCTCCGGCATGGGCCAGGTCAAAGCACTGGAAGCCGCTGAGGCCAGCAGCCAAAGCGCGCTGGATGCCAACAAGCTCGGCTACCAAGTCGGCGTGCGCATCAATATTGATGTGCTCAACAGCCAATCACAACTCTTTCAGACCAAGCGCGATTTGGCCAAAGCAAGATACGACGTATTGGTCGGCGGGCTGCGCTTGCGTCAGGCCAACGGCACGTTAAAAGCGGAAGACTTAAATTCTGTCAATGCGTTGCTGGCGCGCTAAAACATACTTCGATTCAAGCGTTTTTGGCAGTTAGCCGGCATAGAATATGCGTCGAATGCTATTATATTAATAGCATTTAACCTCATGCCAACAAACCGTTGACCAACGCCTTGACCTTTGCACACCATTGCTTGTTGTGTGGGTAGAGCAACCGCCTCTCTTACCGGCTTCGTGGTCAACGGCAACGCCTTGGGCCAAAGCCAGCTTTGTTGTTCGCTACGGCCGTTGATATCCATGATCGCGTAAGCTCTAAAGTATGAAATTCCTCCACACCATGGTGCGCGTCACCGATCTTGATGCTTCGATTGATTTTTATTGCAACAAGCTGGGCCTCAAACTCATCAGCCGCCGCGACGTTCCCGCAGGACGTTTCACGCTTGCTTTTTTAGCCACCTCTGAAGACGACAGCGCCCAAGTCGAGCTGACGCACAACTGGGATTCCGAGCCGTACATGGGCGGCCGAAATTTCGGCCACTTAGCCTACGCAGTCGATGACATCTACGCTTTGTGTACTCATCTGCAAAAAAGCGGCGTAACCATCAACCGGCCACCGCGCGACGGCCACATGGCCTTCGTCCGCTCGCCCGATGGCATTTCAATTGAGCTCTTGCAGCGCGGAGAGCGTAAACCGCCGCAAGAGCCTTGGGCGTCGATGCCGAATACGGGAGTTTGGTAAGAAGACATCTGCCTCCTGACCTGTAGCAAATCGCTTGCGGCTCAATTGTTGCACACCCGCCTTTTACACAAGGGTTTGCAAGCTGCTCTGTCTGGTGCGGCTGTGCTACTGTGAATGTTCAGGCAAAATTTTACGATTCAGGAGACGAATATGAAGATGCCAGCCGGACGCACAAGCCGACTATTTGCGGCCATTCCAGCCTTGCTGCTGCTCGCTGCTGGCTGCGCCAGCACCGGCGGCCCAGCGGCGCCGCCAGTCACCCCCACAGCCTGCGCTGGCCTCAATGGATTGGCGATTGCCCCTCAAGCCATCGGCCTGCCCACCACGGGCGCTGTCGTCACCAGCGCGGTTGTCGTGCCCCCCTCCGGTGCGGGTGTCGCCGCCGTGGCGGCGTATTGCAAAGTGCTCGGCGATATCAATCCAGTTGACCCGATTGCGCCCAAGATCAAGTTTCAAGTCAACCTACCTTCAAATTGGAACGGCAAGGCGCTGATGTTTGGCGGTGGCGGCTACAACGGCGTGCTCGCCACTGGCTTGGGCAATGTGCCTGCCGGGCCGACCGACAAACCCGCGCCCTTAGCACGGGGATACGCCACCTTTGGCAGCGATTCAGGCCATCAGGCCAATGCCAACGGCAGCCGCGATGGCACTTTTGGTGCCAACGATGAAGCGTTGAAAAATTTTGCATCAGACGCGATCAAGAAAACACGTGATGCTGCCATCAACATTCTTCAAGCGCATTACGCCGCCCGTGCCCAAAAAACCTATTTTGCCGGCGGCTCCACGGGCGGGCGCGAAGCGCTCTTTGCCGTACAAAACTGGCCGCAAGATTTTGATGGCGCGATTGTCTTGTACCCGGCATGGAATGCAGCGGCGCTGGACTTGCAGTTTGGCCGCATCACGCGCGAGCTGGCCAAGCCGGGCGCCTACCCCAACCGCGCCAAGCGCCAAGTGCTGTACGACGCATCACTGGCCGCCTGCGATGAGCTCGATGGCATCAAAGATGGCTTGATCAGTAACGTCACGGCCTGCAACGCGGCATTTAACCTTGGCTCGGCCCTGCTTGCCGGCAAGCCAGTGCGTTGCGAAGGCGGCATCGATACCGGTGATTCTTGTCTTTCAGACGCGCAAATTGCCGGTTTTAACGTCACCAACACCGCACTTAGCCTCAATTACAAACTCGCCAGCGGCGAGAACACCTATCCTGGCTTTAACACCTGGGGCACAGATTTTGGCAACCCAAGCGCCAGCCCCCTGCAACCCACCGTATTGACGCTATCTTTGGGCACAGATCAGCCCGCCAACCCGATACCCTTTGTCAAGCCCGCCACAGCCACCCTACCTGCCAGCAGCCCGCCGTACGGCAGTACGTTTTGGGATCAGTGGGTTAAATATTTTGTCACCCGTGATGCAAGCTTTAACTCGCTCAGCCTCGATCCGCAAAACCCGGGTGCGTGGCAATCGCGTATCGTGCAACTCACAGCGTTGCAAGACACCAACAAAACCGATCTCTCTGCTTTCGCCAACAAAGGCGGAAAAATACTGATGGCACACGGCGCGCATGATGCACTCGTCAGCCCCCGCGCAACGCAGCAGTATTGGCAGCGCATTCGCGCTGACATGAGCGCAGCACGCGTCAATGCATTTGCACGGTACTACGAAATCCCGGGCTACGGCCATGCCGTCAGTAGCGTGTTTAACGCCGCTTGGGATTCGCTTACGACGCTAGAGAATTGGGTAGAAAAAGGCATCAGCCCGCCGCCACAAGTTGTGGCCGATACCGCTGGTGTACCGGGCCGCACGCGGCCTTTGTGCGACTATCCAGGCTACCCGAGATACAAAGGGACGGGCGATGTGAATCTTGCAGCAAGTTTTAGCTGTGCCCAACCGTAGTTTTTGATGCCATAAAGCCCAGTAGCCGGCATGGAATAAGCGCGGAGTGCTATTAAAATAAGAGTGGCCAGTCAGGAGGGACTCGAACCCCCTACCCACGCCTTAGAAGGGCGTTGCTCTATCCAGATGAGCTACTGACTGACTGAAAACTTGGATTCTGCCTTAGCCAAGCTACGCAATGCAAAACGCCCCGCAAACGGGAGAATGCGAGGCGTCGATCTGATTGCTTGCGCTAAGCAAATAAATGTCTAAAAAACTTGGTCGGAGTACAAGGATTCGAACCTTGGACCCCCTGGTCCCAAACCAGGTGCGCTACCAGACTGCGCCACACTCCGAAGACACTGATTATAAACGAGCTTCAGGCAATTTTTTTAGCTGCCTGCCACCTTCATGCGGTTTAGCAGAATTGAGCCTGTACGTTTACCGCCGAAGGTGTAGGCATCTGCGCCGATAGCTTGGATGCCCTTCAACATGTCTTTCATGTTGCTGGCAATCGTGATCTCTTGCACAGGATAGGCGATGCGGCCTTTTTCGACCCAAAAGCCTGTTGCGCCACGCGAATAGTCGCCCGTGACGTAATTGACGCCTTGCCCCATCAGTTCAATCACAAAAAGGCCCGTGCCAAGCTTTTCTAGCATGGCTTGCAGATCGTCGCTGCTTCGCGTGAGGCGCGAGGTGAGCGTGAGGTTGTGTGAGCCGCCGGCGTTGCCTGTGGTGCGCATGCCGAGTTTTCGAGCCGAATACGTAGAGAGAAAATAACCGCCCACCTTGCCAGCTTCAACCACTTGACGCGCTGTGGTCTTCACGCCCTCTTCATCAAACGGTGCACTGGCTTTACCCCCAATGACATGCGGATCTTCCGAGATATCAATGTGTTTGGGCAACACCTGCTTGCCCAACGAATCGAGCAAGAAGGAGCTTTTGCGATACAGGGCCCCGCCGCTGGTGGCCTGCACGTAGCTGCCGAGCAAGCCGGCAGCCAGTGGCGACTCAAACAATACCGGGCATTGCGTGGTGGCGATTTTGCGGGCTTTTAGGCGCGAGAGGGCGCGCTCAGCAGCGTAATGCCCCACCTCGTCGGGGCTGGCCATATCGCAAGCATTGCGCTCGGAGCTGTACCAATAATCGCGCTGCATGCCGTTTCCCTTGCCAGCAATGGGCGCCACGCTCATGGAATGCCTGCTCGAGGCATAACCGCCGCGAAAGCCCATTTGCCCACTGCGCATATGCGCAGCAAAGAAGTGGCTCTGCTGGGCAGACACGCCGGCGCCTTCGCTGTTGGTAATGCGCTTATCCGTCTTCATCGCAGCGTCTTCGCAGCGCAGAGCCAACTCCAATGCGGCCTCGCTGGTCAGCGCCCAAGGGTGGAATAAATCCAGATCAGGATACGAAGTGGCCACGTCTTGCAAATCTGGCAATCCCGCCACTGGATCTTCGGCCGTAAAGCGCGCAATGTCATACGCCGCTTGCACCGTTTGCTGGATGGCTGCCTCAGAAAAATCTGATGTGCTGGCATTGCCTCTGCGCTTACCAACATACACGGTAACGCCCAGCGATTTGTCGCGGTTGCGTTCCACGTTTTCCAACTTGCCTAATCGCGCGGAGACCGATAGACCACTGCCTTCGGAGGCTTCCGCTGCTGCATCGCTACAGCCCAGCTTTTTGGCATGCGCAAGGGCGGTGTCTACGAGGTTTTCAAACGTGCCGCGCGAATAGGAAAAGCCACTCTGTGGCTTGGCTGGAGTGGGTTTAGATGTCATGCGTCAATCATAGCGGTTGATGGCGCTTGTTAATTTCCATACGGCTCTCCCTTCCATACACGTCGATTTTCAAGCAAAAACAGCATCTCGCCGGCATAAAATATACGCAGAGCGCTATTAAATAGATAGCAACGTCAAGCAGAAAGCAACTTCTTCACGGGCGCTGGCAAGCCAACAATTGTCCAATCCGCTACCCACTCACCCGTAGCAGACAACGAAGAAGCCGCATCCAACACCATCACATGTAAATGCAAATCTTTGTGCGTGAGTACATGAACGAACGGCTGCACAGCGCGCAATGCGGTTTGCTCTGTCGGCTTAAGCGCTGCTTCCAACGACTCAAGGCTATCAAACAGCGGCAAGCAATACAGCCCCGCCCACACGCCCGGCGTAGGCCGCTTTTTCAGCAGCACCGCACCATCTTTGCGCGTGGCCCAGAGCAGCCACAGCGATTGGCTGCTGCGCTTGAGTTTTTTGGTTTTCACCGGATAGGCCTGCACCCTGCCTTCAGCTTTGGCGACGCAACGCTGCGCCATCGGGCAAGCATCACAGGCGGTTTGGCGCGGCATACACAGCGTTGCGCCCAAATCCATGATGGCTTGCGTGTAGCGCGGCATGGCGCTGGCCAGATCGCGCTCGGGTAGCAAACCCGTGGCGATTTCTAAGAGCTCGCGCTCGTGTTTTACTACAGCCAAATCTTTATCAAAACCCAACACGCGCGTGAGCACGCGTTTCACGTTGCCATCAAGAATTGCCACGCGCTCGCCGTAGCAAAACGATGCAATGGCTGCTGCGGTAGATGGCCCGATGCCTGGCAAGCTGCGCAAAAGCTGAGCGTTGCTCGGGAAGGCTCCATCGTGCAAATTCATCACAGCTTGTGCGCAGGCATGCAGGTTGCGCGCGCGCGAGTAGTAGCCCAAGCCGGCCCACAGCGCGAGCACATCGTCTTGCGGTGCGGCGGCAAGCTCGCCTACAGTGGGAAAACGTTGCAAAAAGCGGGTGTAATACTCTTTGACGGTGATGACCTGCGTTTGCTGCAGCATGATCTCACTGAGCCACACGCGATACGGATCAGCAGTGTTTTGCCACGGCAGCCCGGTGCGGCCATGCGCTTTTTGCCATGCAAGGAGTTCAGTGGCAAAGGCAGCATCCGCTCCCGCTTGCGCCATCATGTTGTCATCGCCACTAAAAGCCTTGGCGATCAGTTTGGAATAGCGACCAAGGTGTCTGGAAATTGCGAAACAATGCCTTCTTCGCCATCGTCGGGCAATGGCGGTGCGTCCGTCAGCAGTGCTGTGATTTTGGCAAGCTTGGTATCAAGTTGGATCGCGCGTGCTTCTTGCGCGTCAAGCTCGATGATACGTTCGTCTAGGGTGACGGCTGCATTTTGAATTCGCTCAATAGCTTCCAAACGCTTCGCAAAATTCTTGCGGCGCTCGCGCAATTGCGCATCAAGCTGAGACGCCGCAGATTTGTTCCACAACTCTACCTCACCTAATGCAGATTCAAACACCACGCGCAAGCGAGTGGCCAAGGCTCGCACCAAGCGGTCTGCAAATTCGGGCTGTGCCAAGCGGAAGGCATTGCCCAAGCCGAGATATTGCGCATGACTGCGCTCGACAGCATCCAGATCGTTTTGGTAGCGTGCTAACTCGGGCTCGCGGGGCGTTTGTAGCGAGAAGCCAAACTCGGCATTCAGCTGGCGAAAACTCGTTGCGAGCATATTGTGAATCTCGCCATTGAGCGATTTGGTGTGCACAAAAATTTCCCTCAGGCGGGCAAACGTTTCAGCGTAAGCACGGCGAGCGCCTAGCTTGATACCGGGCTGCCGCAATGCATCGTTGAGTTGGCGCAACTCAGCGCGCAATGTCGATGTGCCCAATGCGCTAAAAACATCGCGGAGCAATTTCAAATGCACCGAGCGCACGGCGTGAATGCGTTGGCCGCTCGCATCGAATTCGGCCTGCTCATTTTCAATCCGGCCACGCATGTGTTTGATCACATTGGCATTTTTTCCCCGCAAGCCGCGCAGCTCCATCATTTGCTCGTGTACGTCGCCACGACGAATACCAATCACGCGAGAAACTTCATGTTTAAGCTCGCCAATACTGCTAGACACCGCCGATTGCAAAATTTTCTTGCGCTGCCCGAGCATGCCATCGGATAAAGCCTGCTCTAGCAAGGGCAACTGACTCGCACGCAGCAGCGCAGCATCACCGGTGACTTTCGCGACCAAGCCTTTTTGCGCTGACACAGGAATCACTTGGTTGTCTGGCAGATTCAAAATGTCAGCCGAGTTGATGCGCTGCCGTTCCACCGATGCGCGTATTTGCTCTGGCGTAGAAAGCGCATCCCAAAGCGTATCGATTTTGTTAAGCACGACGAGGCGCGATGAATAGTCGGTACCCTCCGTAATCAAATGCTCTTTCCAGATCGACAAATCGGATTTAGTCACACCCGTATCAGCCGCCAAGATAAAAACAACGGCATGTGCTTGCGGAATCAAACTTACGGTGAGCTCAGGCTCTGCACCAATGGCGTTCAGCCCAGGCGTGTCGAGAATCACCAAACCTTGCTTGAGCAGCGGATGCGCAATATTGATCAACGCATGCCGCCAACGGGGCACTTCCACCATGCCTTTGGCATCTTCGCGCGGATTGTCATCTGGCGTTTCATCATGCCAAAACCCTAAAGCGCGCGCCTGCTCTTTGCTCACCTTGATGACTTCTGAGACTTTTTCAAAAGCGGTGGCCAACTGATCCGGATCGTTCACATCGAGATCAATACGCGTCCATTTTTCAGTAGCGTGGCGCCATTCCATCAAAGATTCAGATCTCAAACGCGTATCAATCGAGAGCAAACGCAAACATGGAGGAATATCACCATCCCAGCCCAGCTCCGTAGGACACATGGTGGTGCGCCCAGCGCTGGCGGGCATGATGCGGCGGCCGTAAGTGGCAAAGAAGATCGCATTGATCAGCTCGGATTTTCCGCGCGAGAATTCAGCTACGAAAGCCACCATCACTTTATCGGAGCGCATTTGCGCCTCCAATTGCTGCATGCGATCAGCAATGGAAGGATCCATCAACTCATTGTTTGTGAGCCAATCGGCAAGTTGCTTGAGGCGGGAAGCAAACTCGCGGCGCCATGTGCCGTGTGA
>JAYUSD010000120.1:0-21496 GCA_043755865.1 Variovorax sp.
TTACGAAGCGATGGCACGCCGGCCATGGGCGGATATTGGTTGTGGCCGCTTTTCATCGCGCTCGTGACTGAATCTACGAGCGCAGGATCGCATTCAAAATCGGGGAAGCCTTGGCCGAGATTGACGGCATTTTTCTCTGCGGCGAGCTGCGACATGACGGTGAAGATCGTGGTGCCGACGGCGGGGAGTTTGGTTTGTAGGACGGGGGTGCGTTCGAGTAAGGCGTTCATGATGGTTTGATGACAGAGATTGCTTTGCGTCCGTGCCTGCGATAAATATGGAAGTCGCTGTCAAGCGTTAAAACTTGGCAAGGTTCGTGGAGTTCGGATAAGCGGATGAGGCATGCATCAGCCAAAGAGGCAGGCACATTGTCGTAGCGTTGATACAAATTGCGTACGGCTTTGAGTTGCTCGGCTAGCGACAAACCAATTTGCACCACACCTCGCTCGATTAGCTCCAGTGCTCGGCCCGCGTCAAGACCAGCGCGTGCTAGTAGAAAGCAAGTTTCCGACACCACGGCCTCGCAGGTGATGAAAGGGCCGGAATGTGCTGCAAATTGCTCCTTCGCCCACGTGTGATAGCTGTCGGTGCGGCTCATCAAGGCAACCCAAGGACCAGTGTCTAGCAAAATCGTCATGCAAAACGCTTAAGTCACTTACACGCGGCACTTATACGCGGCCATACTCAGCCATGTAATCTGAATTGGATGACAGATCAGCGGGCGCGCCTTTGAAGCAGCCCACCAAATCCCCCGCTTTTTCCAGAGCTGATTGCGCCGGCACGTCGTTCATGCGTTGCATGGCATAAGCTTGCAAAGCACGACGCACAAGCTCAGATTTGCTCACGCGTTCGCGCTGGCTGAGCTTGAGGAGCGTCTTTTCTAAAGGGAAGTCGAGTTTGATACTTAGCGTGTTCATGCATGAAATCATACCATCAGGCAGATGGTATGACAAATGACGAATTAAAGGGAAAAGTCGTCGCTGTAGCCAGCAAGGGCTTTGCTGACCAAATCGCGCGTCAACCGCGGCGAGATCAACTCAGTAAAAGTGTAGATGAAATTGCGCAAATAAGCGCTGCGTTTGAAGGCGACTCTGGCAGTGTTTTTACCGAAGAGATGGCCGGCGGGTTTGACGATGAGGTCTTTCTCCAGTTCGGCGTTGACTGCCATCTCGGCCACGATGCCTACGCCTAGGCCAGCCCGAACGTAGGTTTTGATCACGTCAGAGTCAATCGCTTCAATGGCCATGCGGGGAGAGAGTTTCTTCGCGGCGAAAGCGGCATCAATTTTCGTGCGGCCCGTAAAAGTAGGGTGATAGCTCACGAGTGGCTCAATGGCTAAATCTTGCAGCGTGACTTCGCTCACGCGAGCGAGCTTGTGATCTGTGGGCATCACGAGCACATGCTGCCATTCGTAGCAGGGCAGGGTGACGAGCTCGGCGTAATCGGCCAAGCTTTCGGTGGCGATGCCGATCTCGGCCACTTCATCGATCAGCATTTTCGCCACTTGATCGGGCGAGCCTTGATGCAAGCTGATGTTGACCTTGGGGAAGGCCTCGCGCAGTTTGGAAATCGGGCCGGGCAGCACATAGCGCGCTTGCGTGTGTGTTGAGGCGATGCTGAGCGTACCGCTGTCTTGCAGGCTGTATTGCTCGCCGATGCGTTTGAGGTTGCCGACCTCGCGCAGAATAATTTCAATGCTTTTAAGCACCTGCACGCCCGGCTCGGTAATGCGCTTGAGCCGCTTGCCATGCCGCGCAAACACTTCAATGCCCAGCTCTTCTTCAAATTCGATGATGGCCTTAGAGACGCCGGGCTGCGAAGTGTGCAGCGCTTTGGCGGCTTCGGTGAGATTGAGGTTGCGCCGCGCGGCTTCTTGCACGAAGCGGAATTGATGAAGGTTCATATCAAAAAACAACTAAAGAATGGGTTTATTATGCCCTTTATCGAGTGAGCTCGTTTGCTATTAAGTTAATAGCGCTCTGCGCAGGTTTGATGCCGGCGACAAGGCAATTTGATCTTAAAAATAAGCTGTTTATAGTGTGTAAAGCGTTGAAAACGCATTGCTAAGAGATTTCTATTCCCCCGCTCACTATGCCTTGTTTGAAAACCTAAGTCGCCCCCGAGGAATGGGCTTTGCGCTGCGATCTGGCGGCTTGCTACCGGCTGGTGGCGCTGTAGGGCTGGAGCGATTCGGTGTTCACGCGGATCAGCACAAAGCTGCCAGTCGCAGAGCGGCCACATGAGTTGATTCATATCTAAGGAATGCAGCCCTATCCGGTCGGGCGGACCCTTCGACAAGCTTAGGACTGAGTCCGCTTCGCGTACGAAGCGAGTCCTTCAATACCTCATGGCGAACGGTTCGCAAGTGATCAGTGTTGCAATTTGATTCTCAGTCTAGAAATTTACCTTCATCGACACACGCAAACTGCGCGGCTCAGCGGGGTGAATATGGCGATCAGCCACCGGCGCTGCTTCACCGGGCAGTTGCGATTCATAGAGATACTGAATATCGTCGTTGCGGCGGTTGAAGAGATTGAATACATCAAGGCCGAATTCAACTTTTCTGTTGAGTTGGTAGCCAAGGCGTAGATTCGTCGTGATGCTGGGGCGCGAGCGCACGGTGTTGGTCGATTCCAGTGGGCCGGAGCCGATGTAGCGCGTGGCAAGCGTGGCGCTCCAAGCATTGCGTTTGATGGTGGCTGAAAAGCTGCCGACGCGATCTAACGCATTGTCCACAAAATCACCGTTGGCAAAGCGAGCACGGGTGAAGGCGAAATCAGCATCCAAGATGAGCCATGAATTCGGCGTGAAGCGATTGTTAAATTCGATACCGGAGCGCTTGCTGGCTTGACCGGCCTCAGTTGCACCTGCATCGCCGACGTAGACGAGTTCTGAATCGGCTTTTAAGCGCCACAGCGCCAGTGAGCTTTGCAGCCCAGAAATTACTTCTGTGCGAGCACCAATTTCTATGCCGCGCGATGTAGCCAAGCCGGGCACTTTGTCTGCAGGTAAGCCGGTGACGGGGTCGGTAGTGATTGTTGTGCCGCGTGCATCGTTGCTGTGAAAGCCTTGGCCTGCGTTGAAGAAGAACTCGGTTTTGTTAAACGGCCCGAGGATAACGGAAAGCTTGGGCGAGATTTGAGAGTCGTTTGATTTGCCCGAGTTGCCTGCGAGCGAGAGACTGTTCACATTGGTTTGCAGCGCGTCATAGCGGATGCCAGCCACCGTGCGCAGCATCGGCAGCCATTGCGTGCTGTTTTCCACAAAGAGGCCGGTCTGCGTTTGGCGCACGGCATCTTCTCGCGTGGTGCCCGTGATGTTGCGCTGCTCGGTATCAAAGAGGCCAACGCGGATGCGGTCATGGCGAAGTTGAATGCCAAATTGCGTGGAGGATTCTTTGCCAGCTATTTTGTGAGCCAGCGTGCGCGAAGCGCTGCCGCCATACACGCTGCGCGCATCTTTTTGGTAAAACTGATCGCCGCCTGCGCCTTTGGTGAAGTAGGTGAAGTTGGAATACAGATCCAGCGAGTAGCGCAGGGCATAGAGCGAGACTTCATCGCGCATATCTTGGCCGCTCCTGCGCCATTGGCCAGACAAGCTGCTACGTTGCGTTTGTCCGCCATTGCTGCTGTCAATCGCATCGAAGCGATCAAAGATGCTTGTGCTCGTGCCGCCAACGTAGGGCTGGCCTATTAGCCGCTCTGGGATCTGATCCGTGGCTCGCCAATTGGCGCGGTAATCCATCAGGCTGACATTCCAGCCGTTGGTCGTGTTACCGTCAGACAGCGTGATCAATGCGTTGGTTTTGTTGAATTCCTCTTTTAAAGCCCAAGGCCCGTCGTTGTGTGCAAGCTCCAAAGCACCCAGCAATTTCAAGCCACCGCCCACTTGCGTTGAGCCCGCTACCAAGCTGCGCTGGAAGCCGCGTGCGCCCAACTCAAAAGCAGCCATTGGCGCAAGTTGCGTGCGATAAACAATGTCTGCCGCACCAGCCGCTGAAAAATCACCATGCGTGGCGAAATAAGGGCCTTTGCGGTAGTCAATGCGATCCACCAATTCAGGTATGAGGAAATTGATATCCGTGTAGCCATGGCCGTGCGCATGCGTGGGCATGTTGGCTGGCAGGCCGTTGATGCTGGTGGCGAAGTCTGTGCCGTGATCAAGGTTAAATCCACGCAGAAAATACTGGTTGGCTTTGCCATCGCCAGAATGCTGCGTCACCACCATGCCGGGCACGAATTCAAGCACTTCACCGGGGCGCAAAGCAGGTTTGTTTTTGAGAAGCTCAGCGCGAATGCTTCCTTGCGAAGCGGCATCGCTCGTGCCCACGGCATTGTCGTAATGCGCGGGCACTTCAACGGGCTTGAGCGTGGGCTCTGCCGTTTGCGCAAGCACATTGGCGCAAAGCCACGCTGCCGCAAACGCACTTGGGGAAAGATAAGAAATCCGTTTCATGCCAACATTCCAACGCGCTGTAAAAACCAATACATAGCCAAAACAATCAATGCCACTGAGCCGCCTTGCACGATCCATCTCGCATAGCCCTGCCAGCGGTGCAGTGCCCAATAGATGAGAGACCACGCTGCGATGATGAGCAGCTGGCCGATCTCTACGCCGATATTGAAGCCCGCGAGCGCCCAGAGCAATGCGCCGTCGGGTAACTGCGCTTCTGTCATCGCGCCAGAAAAACCTAGGCCGTGCACCATGCCGAAGCTGGCTGCAAGCGCTGCACTAAAAAGTGGCGATTGCAGCCGCGTGATGCGTTGTTTGAAGAGATTAAAGGCTGCGGACGCAGCAATAGACAGCGCAATAACTGGCTCAACCCAACCGGGTGAGCCTACCCAGCCGAGCGTGGCGGAAATCAACGTGATGGAGTGGCCGAGCGTGAAAGCGGTGATGGTGATCAGCAAAGTTTTCCATTCGCGCCTTCGCGTGAGCGCCAAACCGAGCACAAGGCAGATGATAAAAGCGATGTGATCCGCGCCGGATGCAATGTGCTCGATGCCGAGAAAGACAAAGCTTTTTACAGTGGCGAATGCTGAGCTGCTCGCCGCGCCTGTGGTTGTATTTTGGACTGCCAAGGTTTGCCACGCACTGCTGGGTTGGATGGCAACGCTGCCTTGGCTGTTATAGCTGGTGTTGGAGCTGATGCCAGAATTGTTAGAGGCAGTGTCCGCTTGCGCCCAAGATCGGCTGACGATGGCGCGATGGTCTGCGTCTGTATCTAGCATCAGCGTGTAGCGCAGGCTCACGGTCTGCTGCGTGTCGCAAGGCTCAGTGCTGATGGCTGCCAAGCGTACAAACACACCATCCGAGCGCTGCTCTAACGCTTGGAAGCGCCAAGCCAAGGTCTGCGCTGCAGCGCCGCAGCGCAGACCGATGCCTTGGCTGGCCCAGCGCTCCATCTCGGGCATAGCAGCTTTGACTTCGGCAAAGCTCAAGGCGCGGTCGCTGTTGGCATCGAGTGTGTCAAACACGCGATCCAGGTCACGCAGGGCGATGGCAAATTGCGCGTCGATGGGGGCGAGAGGTGTGGGCTGCTGGAGCAACACATAAGCATCACTGGCTTTGTGTGCCCAAGCAGCGGCAGTGAAAAAAGTGCTTAAGATCGCGGCGATCAGGGCTAGTGCGCGTTTGTGAAAAGCATGTTTCATTTCAGCCTCTCGTCTCTAAGCCCAGACTTTGCGGCGGCTTGAAGGAGCTTGGTTTTCTCTACAGCGTGTCCCAGGTGTGTGGCGCTTTGAATGGCAATGAGCCAGTCCAACGGCTCGCGTTGGAGCTTTAAATTGGTTTGCGCGAAAACCAGAGCGGCTTGCGCGTTGTCGTGCACGTAAAGCGCAAGCAGCGCTTGTTCGCGGGCGTGGCCTGGATTGTTAGGATCCCTCTGCGCAGCTGCGGCAAAGCGGATGTCGAGCTCCTGTGCAATGCCTTGATGCTGCGGATCACCCAGCATTTTGTAGGCGTGTGCGCGGCGGATCAATACCGAATCGCTGTTGGGTTGATTTTGTAGCGCTGCAATCGCCAAAGCGGCCTGCTTTTGGCGCAACAGTGCATCGGCATAAGCCAACGCGGTATAGCCGTCGCTGTCTAGTTTTAGGCTAAGAGCGTAATGTTTGAGTGCGGCGGGCGCATTGCCAGCGCGCTCTTCGTTTTCAGCCAAAAGAGAAAGCAACCAAGCTTGTTGGCTGGGCAGACTCTGCTCGCGTAGCAGAGCATTGAAACCTTTGCGAGATGCATCCCACTGGCCTTGCAAGGATTGCGTCTCAAGCAGGCACGCTTTTGCGTAAATCTGCGCAGCGGGGGTGGTGATGTTTTTGCAAGCGATCTCGGCTTGCTTGTAGTTTCCTTGCACGCGTTCGATGGTGGCTAACGTGAGCCACGCCTGCGCATGTGAGGCGGCAGGCTTGGCCAGAGCCGCTTGCAGCGTCAGCCTAGCTTGTGTAAATTCATGGCGGCTTTGCTCAATGGTGGCTTGCAGCGTGGCCACTTCATAGCTGGCCGCAGGGTTGCTCCATTGGGCGCCGATCAACGCTTGGGCTTGGCCCAAGTAGCGCGGATCGGCAGTTTGTCGCGCCAGTGTGATGGCTTGCCGTACCGACGCAGCGAGATCCGCGGGCGCTGGGCTTTTGGAAAGGCGAGGGCCGAGCTTTTCAATCACAGCATCATCGCTGGTGATGCGCAGATCCTTAGGCTGCGCCAGCGCGATTGTGCTCAGGCTTGCCAGAAACAGATAAATCAATGTTGTCTTCATAGATGGTGTACGCAAAAGAAAACGGTACGGATGCAGGTGCAACCGTACCGTTTTCAGCTTTCAAAGGATCAGTAGATCAAGCAGCCACAGGCATCGCATCTGCTGTGTCAGAGACGGCCAATTCAGCATCGCCGACTGTGAGAGGCGTTTCTGTATCCGCTTCGCCTTTGGCGACGATGCTGGCAACGAAGTTAAATGCTGCTGCGCTGTCTTGCGTGGCGGCCAGTGGCACATCGGTGCCGGGTACCAGTGCCACGCCGGGTGTGGTGTTGTTGCCGCTGCCGCAGGCGATCAGCAGAAAACTGGTCGACAGAGCGAGCAAGCCAGTGGCTGTGCGGGAGTGAATACGTTTCATCATGTGCTCCTTGTGTGCCATGCTTACTGCGAACCCGCCAAAGGCGTGTTCAGGTAAGGAAAGCGGGTGAGGAAAGGCACCACGGCTTGATCCACGCCGTCATGCACTTTCGCTGAATCAGCGCCAAGTGGCACGCTGGCTGGAGCGCAAACGGAGGTCAGCGCCGCCACAGGAGGCACAATCGGCACGCCGTTCAAGCCCAGTGCGTTGTTAGTACCGTTGAGCACGCACAGTCCGCCGAGCATGGCAACCAGAGCGATATCTACCACGTCATCTTTAGGGCGGCGACCGTTGGGAAAGCCTGCCAAATCGACGGCATTGGCCAGATTTGCCGCACCACCAACGCGAATCACTTCACCAGCCACTCCCAACCGATTTTGCTGAGCAAAAGCCACAGGCGAAATCGCCGTGTTCAGGCGCAGCATTTCTGACGGCGTTGGCGTTGTAGGTTTGTTGACGCCGGTGATTCCGGTGAGAAAGGTCGTGATCAAATCCGTGCGCGGAAAGTTGGTGGGAGCTAAAGCTGCTGCATTACCGCCAGCAAGCACCAAACCAAGCAAGGCGGGCAATGTGGGGTTACTGACGTAATCCAAAAATTGCGTGTCACCGCTTGGATGCGAGCCATTGAACTTATCTTTGTCGCGCAAGCCAATCACCACTTCATTGACAAGCGGGTTGCCAAGACGAGAGACCTGCACCCATGCACCGCCAGCTTTCTCAGAAGTCTGGTGGCCTGAAGCGGGCGCAGCCGAGAGCAAGCGGCCTTGGCGCATGCTGGCCGTTGTCCAGCCGCCAACCACAGGGTCGCCTGAACCGTTCGCGGCGGTTAAGCAATCTTTGTGGATCTCAATCGACATGGTGGTGATGTTTTTGTCTTGAATACCAAAGCCGTTGTTTGCGAAAGCATTGATCAGTGCAGGGTTGGTGATTTGCGCTGCCGTGGCGTTGACCAAATCAAAGATCGGTCCGAGATTGACCGCAAAGCCTTCTTGGCGCTGGCCAACAAATACTTTGCCCGCCGCTTTGCCTGCTGGGCAGCCAGGAAAATTGACGGCGTGTACGTGCTGGTTAGCATAAGTCTCATAAGCTGCGCTGTCGCCAAACGTTTTGACGCCAATGTAATCGACGGGTTTGTCAAAAGTCGTGCCGCCAGCGGCCTTGGCCACAGCGGCTACTGTGCCCTTGCGGCGATCTCCGCGCACCATGTTCATCGTGAACGTCTCGCGCACATTAGACGCAGGGCTGTTGACAGTGTTAATTTGGCCGGCTTGTGTGAGCGGAATCGCCACCATCTTGCCGCCGATATTCAGCTCTACGCCTTTACCTGTGTTGGCCAGCGTGTTGTTGAAACGGAATTGAAAAGTGATGTCTTCTTTCGCATCGCCATTGTTGTCAATATGGATCTCATACAACGCGTTGGGATCCATCTTGAAATAGTTCGGGCCGCCATACGCATCTTGCAGCGGCAGATAGTTAGAGATCAAGGTCACGTAATCTGTGCGACCTGTCTCATAGCTGCGAAACATATAAAAATCCGTGTTGTCAGCTTTCGGTACGGTTGTGATGAAAGGGGCTTCGCGGTGGCTGGAAGCAAAGCTGGGGCTGATCATGGCAGCGCCCGCGCACACAGCCGCAACAGCGGTCAGGTGCAAAGAAGTTTTTAAAAATTTCATGGAAGGCTCCTAATAAGGTGTGGGTTTTGATGTGTCCCGGTTTAAATACGCACCCATACCCGTACTGGATTGAACAATTTGCAAAAAATTGTTTTTCTGTCATTTACAGTCTCATCACTCATGACCATTCGCCGCATTGCTCACTTAGATATGGATGCCTTCTACGCATCAGTGGAGTTGCTGCGCTATCCGCAATTGAAAAAAGAGCCAGTGGTGGTGGGCGGTGGTGGGGCGATACGGGATAAATTGCGGCGGGCGCAGGGCGATTTGCCGACGTATGAAATTCCAGTGAATGCGTTTCCGCGCCTCAGTAGCTATGAAGGGCGCGGCGTGCTCACTACGGCGAATTACATTGCGCGTGGCTTTGGCGTGGGCTCTGCTATGGGCACTATGAAAGCGGCTAAGCTTTGTCCGCAAGCGGTGCTCTTGCCGGTAGATTTTGAGGAATATCGGCGCTACTCCAAGCAGTTCAAAGAAATCATCGTAGAAATTGCCCCGCTCATGGAAAATCGGGGCGTCGATGAGGTGTACATCGATTTCACCGATGTGCCCGGCGGGCAGCGCGAGGGCGGGCGCGTGTTGGCGCGGCTCATTCAAAAAAGCATTTTCGAGGCCACTGGGCTAACTTGCTCTGTCGGCGTAGCGCCGAACAAATTGCTCGCCAAAATGGCCAGCGAGTTTCAAAAGCCTAATGGCATCTCAGTCATCTACGAAGCTGATTTGCAAGATAAGATTTGGCCGTTGGCTGCGCGCAAGATCAATGGCATTGGCCCCAAAGCCGATGAAAAGCTCAAAGCGATTGGCGTGGAGACGATTGGTCAATTGGCCGCCTTTGAAGCGCATGAATTGATCGAGCGATTTGGCAAAAGCTATGGCGCCTGGATGCATGAGGCCGCTTGGGGGCGCGATGATCGCGCGGTTGAAACGGAGAGCGAGCCCGTGAGCATGAGCCGCGAGACGACCTTTGAGCGCGATATGCATGCCGCGCGAGACAAATCTGAGCTCTCAGATGTGTTTACCAAGCTTTGCGAAAACGTGGCTGATGACTTGCGACGCAAAGGCTATGCTTGCCGCACGATTGGTATCAAGCTACGCTGGGGGAATTTCAAAATCGTGACGCGAGATATCACGCTCGATGCAGCCACCGATGATGCCAAACTGATTCGCCGCACAGCGGGCCTCGCGCTCAAGCGCGTCGATTTGAGTCAGCGCTTTCGGTTGATCGGGGTGCGCGTAGGTAAGCTAGAGCTTAAGAACTTAGCGAAAATACAGCAAAAAGTGCATGTAGCCGGCATGGAATATGCGCGGAGTGCTACTGAATTGATAGTGGACGAGAAAATGCCTGAGTTGTTCTGATTGATCCCGTTCGCTCTATTCCTTCCAGGCCTCATAACAGTGCATGCTTCGCAGATCGAAGGGCTCGCGAAGGCTTCTATACCTTAGCCCGAACGGAGATAGGTTTTGTAGAACGATTTGAAATCAGGCTTTGCCAGCTTTGATTGAGCTGATTGATGGGATCTCAATTTTCCGAGCAATCGAAGCGCCAGTCTCCACCAGAGGCTCAAATTTAACGACTGCAATTGAAAGATTGTCTCCCGTGCCGCGAGCTCTGCTGCGGGCTTTGTCGATCAGGAATTCGGTGGATTCGCGCGGCGTGAGCGCGGAGAGCACAGAGCCGAGCTCATTGGGCGAAAAGTAGTGCCACACACCATCGGAGCAAATCATCAGAATATCGCCGGGGCGCAGGCTGGGGATGTAATGAAAATCCATCGGTGGATCGTCTTCCGTGCCCAAGCAGCCCATCAAAATATTAGATTGCGGATGGGTGTTGGCCTCCTCGTCGGTGATTTCGCCTTTCTCTACCAAAGTTTGTACATAGGAATGATCCAGCGTGCGCTTGATCATTTTGCTACCGTGATAATGGTAAATGCGCGAATCGCCCGCGTGCACCCAGTGGCACTCTCCTGTGGGGTGAATTAAAAATACGGCAATGGTGCTGTGAGGCTCTTGCTCTGAAGAAATCGCGGTGAGCTTGATCACCAGATGCGCTTCTTCGACAATTTGCTTGAGCAAAGAAGGCGGATCATCCCGCTCTGGCGAATACCGCTCAAACAGCTGACCGGCCGTGAGCATGACTTGGTCTGAAGCTTTGCGCCCGCCGCTTCTGCCGCCCATGCCATCAGCCACCACGCCCAGCATGCAACCATTGACGCGCGGATGATGGATCAGCGCAATCTGGTCTTGCTGGTAATCTCGGTCACCCTTGTGGATGCCGGTGGATGCATTGATTCTGTAGCCGTTTCCCATGTGACGCTATTATCACGGTAATCTATGCGCTTGCGCACCACACCTTTTTGACGGCATTGTGACTACCTTGGATTCCAACCTGCATTCCCCCGAACGCCACCTGATTGAGCTGCGCATGGAGCACTCTGATTTGGACGCGATGATCGACCGACTGGCCGAGCAAACGCCTGTGGACGAGCTGATGCTGCGCCGGCTGAAAAAGCGCCGGCTGGCGCTGCGCGACCAAATCAGCCGCCTAGAATTTGACATCGACGGCAAAGAGCCTGCCTGAAGATGGGACTGGGCTCATTCAGCAGCTTGGCGCAAGCTGTGGCGGCTAATTTTGATGATGGCTCGTTGCTGGGGCAGGCCACAGAAGCCTTCGCGCAGCGCAGCGGGCAGCGAGACATGGCGCAAGCCGTGGCGCAGACGATTGAGCGAGGTGGGGCTTTGGTGGTGGAAGCTGGCACAGGTATCGGCAAGACGTTTGCCTATCTCGTGCCAGCGCTGCTCTCGGGCGAGCGTGTGATGGTGAGCACGGCGACGAAAGCGTTGCAAGATCAGCTTTACTCCCGCGATTTGCCAAATTTACTCAAAGCCCTCGGCTTGCCCGCTCGCACAGCTTTGCTTAAAGGCCGCAGCAGCTATCTTTGCATTCATCGGATGAAGCTAGCGCGGCAAGAGCATGTCGAGCGATCTGCTCTCTTGACCTTGGCGAAAATTGAAAAGTGGGCGGTCACGACAAGTAGCGGCGATTTAGCTGAGCTGCCCGGCTTAGATGAGCGTTCCAGCATCATCCCGCTGGTCACTTCTTCGCGCGAAAACTGCCTTGGTTCGACTTGCCCAAGCTACAAAAGCTGCCATGTGATGCTGGCGCGCAAGCAGGCGTTGGCCGCTGATGTGGTCGTGGTCAATCATCATTTGTTTTTTGCAGATTTGGCGGTGCGCGAATCGGGCATGGCTGAGCTCTTGCCCACCGTGCGGATTGCGATTTTTGACGAAGCGCATCAGCTTAATGAAACGGGCGTGCAATTTCTCGGCGCAGCGTTGGGCACAGCGCAAATGCTGGATTTCACGCGCGATTTACTCGGTACAGGCTTGCAGTTGGCTCGCGGGCTGGCGGATTGGCAAGATGTTGCGAGAGACTGCGAAATGTCGGCTCGCGATTTGCGCCTTGTGGTAGGCGAGCAAACCAAATACAGCAAAGATCTGCGCATGCGCTGGATCGGCAGCGCGCCTGAGGGCTTGCACGAGCAAGACTGGGCGGAAGCTTTAAGTCGCGTAGAAGATGCTTTGCAAATGGCGATGGCCGCTTTGGATATGGTGAGCGAGATTGCGCCGGATTTTGTGCGCCTGCATGAGAGGGCGCGCGAGATGGCAAGCCGCGCCAAACGCTTTTTGCAAGCGCCCGAGAAGGGCCAAGTGCGTTGGCTGGATGTGGGCGCGCAAATCACGCTGATGGAAGCGCCGCTGGATATTGCTGAGACGATTCGCACTAAGCTTTTGAAGCTTGATGTAGGGCAGGGCCTCTCGGATTTGCCGCAGGGTGATGAATCGCGTGTGGAGCGTGATGCCGATTGGGAGGAATGGTTGCCCGAGGAGGAAGATGAAGAAGCACTGATGCGCGGTGCGCCCCCGGCCAAGGATGCAGCCCCTGCCGAGCCCTCGCGTCGCGCATGGATTTTTACCTCGGCCACCTTGGGCGATGATGCCAAGCTCAGTTGGTTTACTGAGCCTTGCGGTCTGCAAGATGCGCAAATTTTGGTGGCGCAAAGCCCGTTTGATTATCCGAATCAAGCCAGCGTGTATGTGCCGCGCCATGTGCCCAAGCCCAGCGATCCGGGGCACAGCGAAGCGATCGCTCAGATCGCTGGCGCGGGCGCAGTCAAGCTCAATGGCCGCACGATGGTGCTCACGACCACGCTGCGTGCTTTGAAAGCAATTGGCGAGAGCCTCAAGCAGCTCCTTGATAGCCAGCTCGATGTATTGGTGCAAGGGCAGATGAGCAAGCGAGAATTGGTAGAGCGTTTTCGCATTGGAGATACTTTGGGAGGCAAAGGCTGTGTGCTGGTGGCATCCGCTTCATTTTGGGAAGGCATTGATATTCCTGGCGAAGCGCTGCAACTCGTCATCATCGACAAGCTGCCTTTCCCGCCGCCGGGCGATCCCTTGGTTGAAGCGCGCTGCCAGCGGCTGGAGAGCCAAGGGCGCAGTGCCTTTGCAGATTATTCGGTGCCTGAGGCTGCTGTGGCGCTCAAGCAGGGCGCGGGCCGGCTGATACGGCGCGAGAGTGATCGCGGCATTTTGGTGATCGGCGATACGCGCCTCGTGCAAATGGGCTATGGCCGCCGCCTGATGGCCGCGCTGCCGCCGATGGCGCGGATCAATACGCCAGAAGAATTTCAAGCGGCATTGGAGCAGCTTGGGCAAGCTAAGACAGTCTGAAATCGTCTTTTAGAGTGATGCGCGAGTAAGTCACGGCTTGAGGCTCACGCGCCAACAATGCGGGCAGCGCGTTTGGCACGGCAAGATTATCGCGCTGCAGCAAAATCCAATGCCCGTAGCTAAAGGGGCTGAAGCGAAACACATCGCACAGATGCGAGCCGATACGCGACATCCAATCGGGCAAAGGAATTTGCAAAGCAGCTTTTGCGCCTTCCGATTCCACGCCACGCAGCAATTGCAAATATTCAGCATACGCAAAATGCCGCGTGCCGCCTAGGTTGGCTTGCCGCCAATCAGCCAAGCTGGGCTTGGCTGCCAACACCGCATAGGCCAAAGCCAAATCGCTGGCCTGCACCGCTGCAATGCGCCCCCTGGCGCCGCCAGGCACAAAATGCACCGGCCAGCTCGCCAGCATGCGCAGCCAGCTTGCGCCAAATCCGCCTAGGCCATCAATCAGGCTCGGGCGCACGATGCAGTAATCAGCGCCGCTGTTGCAAATGGCTTGCTCACCACGCAGCTTGCTCGATAAAAAGCGGCTTTTTGCACCTTCGTGCAAGCCCAGCGCTGAAGTGTGAATCAGCTTTACACCGTCTTTTCTAGCTGTGCCACCAATGCCACTTTCACAGCTTGCAGCGCAGGCTTTAGCAAGTGCTGCTGGCATCAGGTGATGCACATGTTCATAGCGCTCGCCGATACGCTGGCGCAAAATCCCCACGCAGTTAATCACCATGTCCACCTCCCGCAAATGCGGCAGCCAATCATCGGCGCGGAGCATTGTGTGCAGCGGCAATGCCAGCCAGCGAGAGCCAAGCAGCGCTGGCAAATCTGGAGAAAGCTGGCGGCATACAGCCACCACTTGCATGCCATCAGAGAGCAATTGCCGATGCACATAAGAGCCAATGAAGCCGCGCGCGCCCAGCAGCAAAACACGAGGGGAAACACGAGGGGAAGTGTGAGGCAATACGCGAGGCAATGTGGCACGAGGAAAAGTGACAACGGGAGCGGCAGTGGGCGTTTCGTTCATTTTTTTTGAGAGATGCAGTTCGCTCGGAAGCTTATACTGAGTGAACGAACAGAACAGTGCATTCTGAAAAAAATATCGCCCAGCCTGCCGGTATGTGGCCGTGCTTGAAGACGCTTATCGCCGTGTGCGCGCGATAGAAGTCGATCTGCATTTGGATGATTTAGAGCCCGAAGCCGCGCTGCGCCGCCTCGTGGAATTCACCTTCGATCACCACGCTGGCAACGAAGATTACATCCGCTTGGTGATGAACGCAAACATCAACCGTGCCCAGTTTCTCCCATGGAGCAAAAGCATCTAAGGCATGAACATGCCCGCGCTCAAGGCCATCAAGGATTTATATAAACGCGGCGTAGCGAAAGGCATCTTCTGCACTAGCCTGGCCGCCGTTGACATCCACGCCACGATCAGCGCCCTGAGCTTCTTCAACGTCGCCAACCGCTACACCTTCAGCACGATATTTAAAATCAACATGACCGCAAAAGCAGTGGCCACCAAGCACCGCGAGCAGGTGATCGAGACCGTGGTGAGGTTTGTGAGGAGGTAATCCGCTCCACAACCGAATCAGGCCGCAACACGCAGCCCTTCGTCTTTTTAAGCAAGTTTTAGAGCGTTTTAGTCATACCGCCGGCACAGAATGTGCGCGGATTGCTATTGAATTAGTAGTAAGTGCAAAGAAGCAACAGGCATCATTTTGATAACCTCGCGCTTGCGCGACTGATTGAAAGGGGGCTTCTGCCCCCTTTCAATCAGTTCCGGCCAGAGTGCATATCCCAATCATGGCCTATGCATCCTTGGTGTATATTACAAATATTATCTGATTGGGATATGCGCTCTGGACGCTAACAAGCTGAAAGATGCACCAAATGGAAAGGCCGCTATATGCGGTCTTTCGTCTTTCTGGAGTGTTTTTTGAAGTGTTTTAAGCACTTTGCCGACACAGAATATGCGCAGAGTGCTATTAAATAAGTAGTAAACGCCTGTCTTGACAGGCGTGTCTGTTGAGGCGATGCTCTAACGCAGCTTAAAGGTCGTTTGGTTTGTGCATAGGAAAAACTGAAATGTCTGAAATTGTTTTTGTTGTGGAGAATGCTCCTGAAGGCGGTTACTTGGCTCGCGCTTTGGGTGCATCTATTTTTACTGAAGCCGATACTGAGGCGGAGCTCAAGCTTGCTGTGCAGGATGCTGTGCATTGCCATTTTGATGAAAGCAGCTTGCCAGCAGTGATTCGCTTGCACTTTGTGCGCGATGAGCTGATGGCTGCCTAGTGTGCGAGCATGAAGTTGCCTCGCGATTTAACGGGCGCGCAGCTCATCCGGGCGTTGCGTCAAGTCGGCTATGTTGAAACTCGCCAAACTGGCAGTCATGTGCGTTTGACAAGTGAGTTGCCAAATCAGCACCACATCACTGTACCGCTGCATGATCCTTTGCGGATTGGCACTTTGGCCGCGATTTTGGCTGATGTAGCCGAAGCAAAGAGCATGTCGCGAGATGAATTGCTTGCCGCGTTGTTCAAATAAGCAGATCGAGCGCTTTAGGCAGTTTGCCGGCATAAAATATGCGTAGAGTGCTATCAAATAAGTAGCATTCAGTTCGTTTGATCGATACGCATTTTGAAGCAACGGCTTCGTCTCTGGTTTAGCATCCTCATATTTGCAGTGCCAATCCAAATCACCTTTAGAGCTAATCATGATCACACCTTGGAACAACAGCATCGTGACTCAGCCTGATATTCTCACAGGGAAGCCTCATGTTATGAACACTCGTATTTCTGTCGAATTCTTGCTGGGGCGGTTGGCAGATGGCTGGTCTTATGAGGACTTGATGAACTCTTATCCAGCGCTCAAGCACGAGGATATTCAAGCGGCGATAGCTTTTGCAGCAGCGTGCCAGTACCCAGAAAAATAGAAGCATCGCGCGTAGCCAAAGAAAAAGCCCGTTTGACAAATCAAACGGGCTTTTTTATGCTTTGGCGGAAACGAACGATTCCGCAAATGAAAAACACACCTAAACAGATCCTGACCGCCTTTTTAGGCGGTTTTTTGTTTGCTATAAATTTGATAGTCAGCCGGCAGTGCTATTGTTTTGATAGCTAGAGAAATCACAGCAGACTTTTTGAATCTGGTTTTGTGCGCCTGTAGATGGCGCGCTTTGATGCGCTCTCGCTGATACCAAATAGTTGACCAAGACCAGCCATGCTGTGCTGACCGGTCAAATACAAATTCACGAGCTCCGCCTCATCAAATGCATCTAAGCTGCGTCTTCTGCCAAATTGTTGGCCACGAAGACGAGCAGCGTTTAACCCTGCCTTAGTGCGCTCTCTGATCATGCTGCGCTCAAATTCTGCAAATGCTCCAAGCATCTGCATCATCATGCGACCGGCAGGCGTGCTTGTATCAATTGGCTCGGTAATGCTCTTAACACTTGCAAATCTTGCATCGATCTTGGCCAAAATTTGCAATAAATCAATCAGGCTACGCGCTAAACGATCAACCTTGTACACAGCAAGTGTATAACCGGGCAGCAGCGCTTCAATTGCTAACTGAAGCTGTGGACGGTGGCCAACGCTACTAGCGCTCTCTTCAAATATTCGCATAGCTCCTGATTGCTTAAGCAATCGAAGCTGCATGTCTGTTGTTTGTTCATCCGTCGATACCCTCGCATAGCCAATAATCATGCTTAGATCGTATCGGGCAAAAAAACGAGGCAATCTGACAGGTAACAGTGAGGCATGGTGCAAACAGCCTGTTTTTCAAGACGACGAGGCGTAGAGTGTTGCTGATCAACCGTTGCACCCGCGTCGATGGCCTGCTGCACTAATTTCCCCTGCCGGGTACTGTCGTTATTTCGCTCCGAAAAAAGCGTTACGACAGGCTGGGCACTCATTGGCCAATGCCAACACGTTGTTGCGCTGCAAGATCGCCTTGGCGAGGCGCAGCGGCTGCCAGATCTCCAGCTCGGGGGTTTTCCCAATCAATGAAGAAGCGATCACGTAGATACTGTCTGACAAACGCTTCAGGTGGGTACACATAAACGCCGCCATCGAGCATGCAAACAAATCGGCTAGGACGATCTGGCAGTGGCTCAGGAGTCACAAAGCACCCTCGAATGACTGGAACGCGCTGAGCTTGCGTCAAATCGTCATAGCGTGGTGCAGTATGTGCAAGACCAATAGCACGTGGCTGGTACTGCGCAAGCCACTCTTCCATATCCAATTTATGCGGCTTTAAAGCGTTTTTTTCGGTAGTAGCCACAAAGGTAGCTGTCTGCTTAGATGATGCATTCTGACCCTGTTCTAATGGCTTTCCACCGCCCATTTTGCCGAACGAAGACATAGCGTACCAAATAGCAGCACCAAACACGAATGGTGTAGCCAAAAGCACAAGGACTTTGCCGGGAATTCTAATCTTCTGTGTGTGAGCCTCGGCACTTTTGTACCATTCAAATACCTCCTTTGGATATTTAAACTCACTACGCATGCTGTCACTTCGTGATTTGTCGCAATTTTCTTTAACACCCTTCCATTCATGGATAGTTGCCCACTTCGCGCCAAACTTACGCATCAAATGCTCATGGCTATCTGTAAGCCGACGCATATTTTGCTCAATCAACAAAGGATGCTGAGTAACTGCATAAATATCAATCCCTCGATGTCGATGCGTCTCCAACGCCTCCACATGCTCCGGAACTTTAAGAGTAGCAGCTCGAGGCCGAAAAGCACGCTGTGCTTCGTCAATGACGATGATCGATTTATCTGGCAACTGGTGCCACTTAGTGGGATCATCGAATTCAATCCATCCGGGTATCTGCAAATCTTTGATACCGTTGTAATACACGTCACGACCTGAACTCTGCCGCTCCCGCTCGACCTTCCACAATGTGCGAAGCGTCTTACCTGCGCCCGGTGTGCCTGTTGTCAAGTAGATGGCCATTAGCCACCTTCTAAATCCATCGACCGACAACCTGGACAGCAGCTAGTGTCCATACCAAACATCGCGCCATCGACGCTGCCATCCTCGTGCACACCGTCAGGCAACTCGTCCTCCTCAAGTGAACCGAGATCCTCATAAGCGCCAAGCCAGCCGCAATCGCAACAACGCAAAATCATCTCAACCTTTCGTAACCATTCTGGTCAAAGTACCATTAGTAAGACCAGCAAGAACAAGCTTAGCCAGCGCAGCAGACACCATGATATTTACGCAAGTGCCAACCTGTAATACGCCAGCAAGCTGCACAGCTACTGGCGCTTGAGATGCGATGTTCGCAAACAATGTTTGTTTAGCTGAATCAAATAATAAGTTGATGCCGGTATAACTGACGTAGCCTATGCCGAGTGACAGCAAGACCTTGCCTACCAACGTGCCTGCGGCTTGTATTAAACCGCCTAGCAGAGCCTGAATAAGTAGCGGCATACTTACCCTTTCACAAGCCAAAGGGCACTTGCTAGCATGGTTAAACCAACAAGCAATTGCCCCATCAGAGTAAACAAACCGCAAGCACTTGCGAGAGGAACGACTATCGACTTACCGAGGAAAGTACCAAGTGACGTGTCAGGCGGGCAACCAGCACCAAATGGATTTACCGTATTAAACGTGCCGACAGAAACAGATTGCTTAGTCTTAATAGGATGATCCGCAGCATTAAGACCAGTGAGCGAATCTAGACCAATCTTAACTACAGAATTGTTGGCATCAGTGTCAAGCGGCTTCAACGCGCATTTAGTCTCATGCACGCCGCGCGCAGCCGCACACAAGACTGCATCACCGCTGCACTGAAACCCTGCTGTACATGAACCACCAAACGAACCATCACCATCTTTGCTACAGAGCTTGGAATTAGGATTCGCAGCACAGTAACCATCTTGAGATTGAACAGACGATCCAGTACTAGAAGACGACGTCCCAGGCGTACTAACAGGCGCAGCCGGATTAGCATAACAAGCATCACAGACCGCATTGCTAAAACAGCCGTTACCAACGTTACCGGGATTGGCCTGAGATAAATTACACACCGCACATCCAGTAGCACAGTTAAGCAACGTCCCATCAATACCGATCCGAAGCCGAGGCCGATCAGAATACGGCTTAGTCGGATCGTCAAGCGGCACAGCAAGAGAGGGCGGCGTGTTAGCAGTAACTGTGGTCGTCGTAGTACACACGCCGTTTTTACACACGGTAGTAGTGACAGCCGTAGAAGTAACGTTCGCAGTAGCAGTCGTGATCGTAGTGGTCTGATCACTACTGGCGCACTTATATTTCACGACTGTGGCATTAATCGTGCCCTCGCACATACCAGACTTATCATCGATATCGGCAGCAGTCGGACTAAGTGATGGTGGCGTAGTTGGATTAGCAGCGCCGGCTTCACAGGTAGCTCCTTGGACTCGAGCATCGGACGCATTGCAATAACGTGCTGCACCTTCTCCAAAACATGCACCTCGATTCGCCTCAATATAACAACCACCGGAGCAAAAAAACACCTGCGGCGACGTACCAGCGCCCTCAATTCGCGCATCCGTGCTCACAAAATTTGTCCCACTCAAAGCCATAAAATGCGGAGTTCCACTACGTTGAGCACACGTCAAAGGACAAGCACCAGCTACAGTAGTCGCAAGGCATGTGTTACTAGCTATAGAAGCAAAAATGGTACCGTTTGAACGATAAATTGTGTAGCTCGCAGTTGTCAAAGAACTGCCAGTAACAACAACGGTGTTACCAAAAGGTTTTTGAGAATCAAATTGAGTCTGCCAAGCAGAAGCGGCAACACCACATGACGCGTGTCCAGCAGAACCAGTAATCGACTCAAACGCAGCCTGATAAGTCTTGCAGGTCTGAGCCTTAGCTACTGAAGAGAATAGCAGCAGCGCCAATAACACAGACAAGTATCCAAACGCCGTAGATATCCATGATGATTTCATTTTCTTCATTCAAGTAATTTCATGGATGCTATCGTCTTGATAGCATCGGTGAAAACACTTTTTAGAGTGCGGACTTCACCCACTTGTACAGCTTGATACCGACTGCAATAGTCAACACCGCTGCACCGACCGCAAGTACTGCAGTATTAACCGAGCCAAGCTCGGTGATAGTTGCAGACACATCAATCGCTGCTTGGGAAGCCGCTGATGCGGCCATAAGTGCAGCGCCTGCACAGTATTTGCGTTTTTGATTCAAAGTCATGATTTACCTTTCTGGTTCGCCGCTACCTATTGATTGCACCAACTTCTTAATTCCGTATGCAGTTGCCCACACAGCAAGAATTGAGCCGCCGATGATTGCCCCCTCAGATAGCGACAAGCGGAAGGGGGAATCTTGTGTTTGCCATTCTTGATAAGTCAACACGACACTCTCAGTGCTTTGGCAAGTTGTATTGTTGTTGATCGATAAAATCTGATGCGATGGCTTCGCAGAGTTGCAGTTGCCTGTCTGCGTAGGACAGGTGAAAACCGTAACAATCGAAGCGCAGCGCATGATCAGACCTTCGCTGCTGGCCGTGAGCGCAAAAGATCGTCTAAAGAGATTTTCACCGGCTGAAAACGATCAATCGTGAGCTTGTGGGCTTTGCCGTTGCCAGCGTTCACCAGCTTCATGCTGAAATGACAGCTCGCTGTAACTGGGAAATCAAGTGTCATCGCCATTTTGGCCAACTCGCATGGTGCGCTGTACTCGACTGTGTACATGCCTTTTGCGTTGCCTGCAGTCTCATCAATTTGTTCGTCAACGTAAAATTTGCCGCTCTCGATGTCTTTACCATCGATGTTGCCGCTGAAAAACTTCACACCGCGGATAACTACCTGTTTATCAAAGCCGTTCATGTTTCACCTCTTCAGTAGGAAGGAGGCCAGACCCCCAGTTTTGAATGCCACGCAGTGCAGCTTTTTCCAGTCTGGCTGGAACACCTGCGCGGCTGATCATGTCAATAATTTCTTGTGCGTCTGCACTAAAACGTAATACGTTTACTGCACG
>JAYUSD010000121.1:0-8580 GCA_043755865.1 Variovorax sp.
GGCTCATGAGTCAGCTCAGGAGTTACGCGACACCCGTCGCTTGAAATAACGAAAGAAACGCACTTGCGTTTCTGAACCTTGCGCTGCCAAAATCGCCAAGCTGCTGACCGCCCAGCCGTGGCCTGTTGGCTACTCAAAAAACCTATCCTCGCCTACGTTCGCAAGCGCAAACAAGGTTGGCTCATTGAGATTGGAACTCCGCGTGCCAACCAACGGCCTGTGATCGGCGCAGTTGGCGTGGCCGATTTTGGGCGCGCAGCGTTTCGTCAAGTTTCGCGGCAAGTGCCGCGTGGCTCGCGAGCGAACTCATGAGGCTACGACGACTGCGACGGGCACAGGCCATGGCGTGCCAATAATCAAGATAGCTCACGCAGGCAACGCAGAACATTCTCTGTAGTACAAGGTGCATTGAGCCGAGACAGATCACCGCCCGCTGAGAAAATGGCATCGCGATACGCCTCCCACACACTGATGGCCAGCATGAAAGGTGGCTCGCCGACGGCTTTGCTGCCGAAGACGTTGTCTTCTCGATTCGCTTCGCCCCACAGCTCGACATTGAAATGCTCGGGAATGCAGCCTGTGGCGGGGATTTTGTAGGTGCTGGGGGCATGTGTGGTGAGCGTGCCTTGCGCGTTCCACACGAGCTGCTCGGTGGTGAGCCAGCCCATGCCTTGGACGAATGCGCCTTCGATTTGACCGATGTCTATCGCGGGGTTGATGCTTCGGCCTGCGTCGTGGAGGATGTCAACTTTCAAGATACGGCTCTCGCCTGTGCGCGTGTCGATGATGATTTCTGTGCAGGCTGCGCCGTAGGCGAAATAGTAAAACGGGCGGCCTGTGAGGGTGGCTTTGTCGTAGTGGATTTTGGGCGTGGCGTAGAAGCCGTCGCTCCAGAGTTGGATGCGGTTGGCATACGCCATGCCAACCACTGTTTTCCATTCGCGCGATTGTGTTGGCGAAATCACTTCGCCGTTTTTGAAGCTGATTGCGCCTGCGCCGCATTGGTCTAAGCCGCTGACGTATGCCGCTAATTTGTCTCTCACGCTTCTGGCGGCGAACTGCGCGGCGCGGCCATTCAGATCTGTACCGGCGCTGGCGGCTGTGGCGCTGGCGTTGGGGATTTTGCTGGTGTCACTCGCCGTGGCTCTGACTAGCTCGAAGGGGATGCCCAATTCATGAGCGACGATTTGCGCGACTTTGGTATGCAGGCCTTGGCCCATTTCTGTGCCGCCGTGGTTGATCTGCACGCTGCCATCGGTGTACACATGCACGAGTGCGCCGGCTTGGTTGAAGAGGGTTGCGGTGAAGCTGATGCCGAATTTGACGGGCGTGATACTGATGCCGCGTTTGAAGTGCTTCTGTTGGGTATTCCACGTGTTTATGGTCTCTCGCCGGCGTGTATATTGCGTGGAGTGCTCTAGTTTTGATAGTAATGGGTGCAGGATGTTGTCTTCAACCTTCATGCCGTAGTGCGTGGTGTTCCTGGCAAGTTGGTTGGCGTGTTCCGTTTTAAATGGGGTCAGAGCAGAATTAATTTCGTTGAGTTTTGTAGCGCTTGAAGAGGTCAAGGAAATTAATTCAGATCTGACCCCATTTAAAACTCCGGTTGTCGCTTCGGCTGCGTCGTAAAGATTGATGCGGCGAACTTGTAGCGCATCAATCTTCAAATGCCTTGCGATATCGCCCATGATGGTTTCGATCACTATCATGCCTTGTGGGCCACCGAAGCCTCGGAAGGCGGTGTGGCTTTGCGTGTGCGTCTTAAGGCGGTAAGAGCTGATGGCCACATGCTCTAGGAAGTACGCGTTGTCTAGGTGAAAAATGGCGCGGTCTGCCACTGGGCCAGACAGATCTGCGCTAAAGCCGCAGTTGACGCGCATGGTGACTTTTAGGCCGCTCAGCAAGCCCGAGTCATCAAAGCCCACTTCGTAATCGCAATCAAACGGGTGGCGCTTGCCAGTGATCATGAAGTCGTCATCTCGATCCAAGCGCAGTTTCACGGGCGCTCCGAATTTCAGAGCAGCCAGCGCAGACCAGACGGCCAAATGCCCGGCTTGCGTCTCTTTGCCGCCGAAGCCGCCACCCATGCGGCGTGTTTCTACTCTCACGTCATGAAGATTGAGCCCCAGCGCATGCGAGACCCAATGCTGCACTTCGCCCGGATGCTGCGTGCTGCTCAAGATCAGCCACTGCCCCATCTCCTGCGGCTGCGCATAGGCCACTTGGCCTTCAAGATAGAAATGCTCTTGGCCGCCTACTGAGAGGCTGCCTTGCAAGCGATGCGGGGCAATTTGAAGCGCGGCTTGTGCATCGCCGCGAGCCACATGCACGGGCGGCAGCACGAAATGGTTTTGCGCCATGGCCTCTTGCGTCGTTAGGATTGCGGGCAGCGCTTCGATGTCAGCTTGAACGAGGCGAGCGGCGCGGCGCGCTATCACCACATCATCGGCAACAACGAGTGCCAACACGTTGCCCACATATTGCACCATCTCATTCGCAAAAATCGGCTCGTCACGCCCGAACGCAGCGAAGATGGGATCGCCGGGGATGTCTTGCGCATTCACGATGCCGCGCACGCCGGGCATGCTGAGCGCAGCAGAGAAACCGAGCGAGCGAATGCGGCCATGGGCGACGCGCGACATCACCGGCGCGGCATGCAGCGTGCCTTGCAGCTCGGGGATATCGTCTACATAACGTACTGCGCCTTGCACTTGGGCACGTGCACTTTCGTGGGCGACGCTGGATCCAGCACTGCTTGCCAGTGAAAAATTATCCCGTTCGTCCTGAGCTTGTCGAAGGGCAGAGGTGGCTTCGACAGAGCCTGTCCTGAGCTTGTCGAAGGACTCAGCCCGAACGGGTGTGGGTGTGGGTGTGGGTGTGGGTGCCACGGCGTTCGTCATGCGAGCACCTCAGCCAAACTTTCCCAAGACTCCAAGCTCACCAACTTCTCGCCGCGCCAATCGCTTTCAAATCGATCTACCAAAGCGCTGAGCAATTCGCGGCGATAAGCGCTGGAGGCTCGCATATCGGAGATAGGTTGGAATTCGGCCTGCAGAGATGTTTTTATAGAGCTAAACAGGCCACTAGCCGGCATAGAATATGCGCAGAGTGCTTCTGTTTTAATAGCGCGCATTGGCGTGGCCGCCACGCCGCCCGCGCCAATGCTCAAAGCTTTGATCGTGTCGCCATCTCGCTCGGCAGAAACCGCCACGCAGACGGCGGAGATGTCATCGTCGAAGCGTTTGGAGATTTTGTAGATGCGAGAAAACTCGTTCGCGACTGGCAGCGGCACTTTAATCCAAGCGAGGATTTCATCGGCTTCAATGACGTTCTTTCGATAGCCGGTGTAGAGCTTCTCAAGCGGCATTTCGCGCGACCATTGTTGGTTTGCGCGCACGCTCATCAAAACGACGCTGGCTCGCAGCGCAATCAACAAAGGCATCGAATCGCCAATCGGCGAGCCGTTGGCCACGTTGCCACCGAGTGTGCCGCTGTTTCGGATGGACAAACCCGCAAATCGCTCAGAGAAGGTTTTGAGCTGCGGGCGATCTTTCACCAGCGCTGAATAAGCCTCGTGCAAAGTAACTGCTGCGCCAATGGCGATGTGATGCGCCCCATCAAGATTTTGATCTTGATCTTGATCATGGCGCTCAATGCGGCGCAGCTCGGCCACGCGCGTGATGTCGAGCACCTGAGCAAATTCTTGATGCCCTTTGTTGACCCACAGGCCCACATCGGTGCAACCCGCCACGATTTGCGCCTTGGGATGCTGGCTGCGCAGGAATAGCAGCTCAGAAAGCTGAGTGGGCAGCAAATAAGCGCCAGTGGCTAGCTCATCAGAGATTTTATAAGCCTTTTGGGCATCTGGCCGGCGTATTACTTGCGCTGAGTGCTCATCTTTTGATAGTGATTGCATTTTCACTGCTGCATCCAGAATCGGCCGATACCCGGTGCAACGACATAAATTCCCGGACAGCGCCACCTGCGCTGCCGCACGATCAATCACCTCGCCCGAGAGCCGGGAATTCTCATGCAGCGCCACCATGCTCATCACAAAGCCCGGCGTGCAAAAGCCGCATTGCGAGCCGTGGCATTGCACGAGCGCCTCTTGCGCGGGATGCAGTTGACCGCCTGTTGATACATCCTCAACGGTGATCAGCTCCTGCCCTTCAATCGAATGCGCAAAACGAATGCAACTGTTGACCGCTTTGCAATGGGCATCGCCCGGCTCACGCAGCATCACCACGCAGGCGCCGCAGTCGCCCTCGTTGCAGCCTTCTTTCGTGCCAGTCAGATGCAGGTCTTCCCTGATGAGCTGCAAAAGCGTGCGTGTGGGTGGTACATTCTTCAATTCAAGAGCTTGCCCCCGGTGCAGAAATCGAAGCGGTTTGATATCCATACCAGCAGGGTAGCTCACAAGAACCTTAAGCAACATACAAGCGGGCGTATAGCCCGCAATCATCTGCCCGTATGCCAAACAGCGCCTTGCTTGACAAGATCGATCTTCATTTGATTAAGGTCTTGCATACCGTGCTCACCGAACGCTCCGTCTCGCGTGCCGCCACTCGGCTGGGCATGTATCAGCCTGCTGTGAGTGCGGCTTTGAAACGCTTGCGCGAGTTAGCCGGCGATCCGCTGCTGGTGCGCTCGGGCGCGGGCATGGTGCCGACCGATGCGGGGCTGCGCATGATTGAGCCTTCTGCGCATATTATTCGCGCGGCAGAGGTGATGTTTTCTGATGCACGCGGCTTTGATCCGCAAACTTTTGACGGCAGCTTCCGCATTGCCGCGAGTGATTATCTTGATCCGCTATTTCTGCCGCAATTGGTTAGCCTGATCAAGCGCCAAGCGCCGCTTGCAAAAATTGATATTCAGCCGCTCTCTGGTGCACAGGATTATCGGCAACGCTTGGCGCAAGGCGATTGCGATATCGTGATTGGCAACTGGCCGCAGCCTCCCGATGATTTGCACATGGGCAAACTGTTCTCTGATGAAGTGGTGTGCCTCGTGAGCGATAAGCATCCTGCGCTACGCCGCAAATGGACGCAGGATGCTTGGCTGGCTGCTGAGCACATTGCGCCCACGCCCACGCATCTGGGCGCGAAGGGCGTGATTGATGATCACTTAGCTGGCCTCGGCTTAACGAGAAACATTACCGCCCGCTGCCCGCATTTCGGACTGATCCCGAGCATGGTGGCGAGTAGCCTGCTCGTGCTCACCACTGGCCGCCAGTATTGCGAGCGTTATGTGAGCGGCCTGCTGGGCAGCGTCGCGGTAAAGATCCTGCCTTGCCCCATCGAATTTCCCCCGATGATGTACTACCAGCTCTGGCATGAGCGCTCGCATGCTTCGGCGCAGGCGAGATGGCTGCGAAGCCAAGTGAAAGCTGTGGCGGCGAGTTTGAAGGTGAGTGCATGAAGCATCCGCGCTTATCACTGCAAGGCATTACCAAAGCATATCCATCCGTGGTGGCCAATGATGCGGTGAGCCTGCACGTGCAGCCCGGCGAAATTCATGCGGTGCTGGGCGAAAACGGCGCGGGTAAATCGACGCTGATGAAGATTATTTATGGCGCGGTGCAAGCAGACCGAGGCGCGATTTCGTTTGATGGGCGCGAAGTGAAGATTCGCAATCCACAAGAAGCGCGAGCATTGGGCATCGCGATGGTGTTTCAGCATTTCAGTTTGTTTGAAACGCTCACTGTGGCGGAAAACGTATTGCTGGGTTTGGAGGCTTCGCAATCTCTCGCGCAAGTGACCCAAGCTATTTCTCAGAAGGCCAGCGAATACGGGCTGCCGATGGATCCGCTGCGCCCTGTGCATACTTTGAGCGTCGGCGAGAGGCAGCGCGTGGAGATCATTCGCGCTTTGCTTACGAATCCGAAGCTCCTGATTTTGGATGAGCCGACTTCTGTGCTGACACCGCAGGCCGTAGAAAAACTGTTTGAGACTTTGCGATTGCTTAAATCGCAAGGCTGCAGCATTCTCTACATCTCGCACAAGCTGCACGAAATCCGCGCGCTCTGCGATACCTGCACTGTGATGCGCGGTGGCAAAGTGGTGGCCACGTGTACGCCTGCGAATGAGACGAACGCCAGCCTCTCGCGCATGATGATCGGCGCAGAGCCTGCGCAGCTCTCGCACCGCGAATCAAAGGCGGGCGCGGCGGTGTTGCAAGTTAAAAATTTGTCATTGGCTAAATCTGACGCCTTTGCTGTGGATTTGGACGGCATTTCGCTCACCGTGCGTGCGGGTGAAGTGCTCGGGATTGCGGGTGTATCTGGCAATGGGCAAAAAGAATTGATGGCAGCGATCAGTGGGGAAGATGCGCGCATCTCGCATGAAGCGATTGCGATTGCTGGCCAAGCTGTGGGTAGTTTTCCCCCGGGAGAGCGACGCGCGCTTGGCATGCATTTCGTGCCCGAGGAACGGCTGGGGCGCGGCGCAGTGCCAGTGATGAGCCTCGCGCAGAATTTATTGCTCACGCGGCATGAGGCGGTATCAAGCTCTGGCTGGATCACGCCGGCGAAATTGCGCGAACAAGCCAATGCCATCATCGCGCGTTTCGGCGTGAAAGCCAGTGGGCCGAATGCAGCAGCGCGAAGCCTCTCGGGCGGCAACCTGCAAAAATTCATTATGGGACGTGAGATTTCTGCGCAGCCAAAATTGCTCATCGTCTCGCAGCCGACCTGGGGTGTTGATGTGGGCGCGGCAGCGCAAATTCATGCGGAGATTCTTGCGCTGCGCGACGCGGGCTGCGCTGTGCTCGTCGTGAGCGAAGAGCTCGATGAATTGATGGCGCTCTCAGACCGGCTGCAGGTCATTGCGAAAGGCGCTTTGTCACCGAGTGTTGCTCGCGCGGATGCGAGCGTAGCGCAGATTGGGCAATGGATGAGTGGGCTTTGGGAAGACGGATCTATCTCTCCCGTTCGCTTTGATGTCGAAGCCACCGACCCTTCGACAGACTCAGGGCGAACGGAATTGAGTATGAAAAGCGGAGATCAACATGCTGCGGCTTGAACCCCGTGCAGAACCATCCAAGGCGTGGACATACGCCTCGCCCGCTCTGGCGCTGCTGATCACGATTGTGGTGGCCGGCGTATTGTTTATTGCATTAGGCAAAGATCCGGTGCGCGGCTTGTCGATTTTCCTCATTGAGCCGTGGGCGAATTTGCGGGGCGCCTCTGAGATCGCGCTCAAATCGATTCCGTTGATTTTGTGTGCGCTGGGCCTCGCGCTGTGCTATCGAAGCAACGTGTGGAACATCGGCGCAGAAGGCCAATTCCTGATGGGCGCGATTTTTGCCGGCGGGCTGGCGATGTGGGCGACTGAAGCGAAGCAAAGCTTCTCGCCATGGGTGTTCATGTGGCTGGGCATGCTCGCGGGCGCAATCGGCGGGGCGATGTGGGCAGGCATCGTGGCGCTGCTCCGAGACAAATTCAATGCCAATGAAATCCTCGTGAGCTTGATGCTGGTCTATGTGGCGAATCTCTTCTTAAGCTATCTCGTCTTCGGCCCATGGAAAGATCCGCAGGGATTTAACTTTCCGCAAACCGTCACGTTTGACGATGGCACTTTGTTGCCGCGCATCTTCAAAGGCCTGCGGCTGCATTGGGGCTTTGCGATTACGTTGATTGCGGTGGCGGTGATGACGGTATTTTTATTCCGCACGTTCAAAGGCTATCAGTTGCAAGTCGGCGGGCTCGCGCCTGCGGCGGCAAAGTATGCGGGATTCTCCAGCCGCAAAGCGCTGTGGACGGTGTTGCTCACCTCGGGCGCACTCGCGGGCCTCGCCGGCAGCATGGAGGCGCTGGGGCCGCTCTCGCAGCTCACGCCGCATGTCTCGGTCGGCTATGGGTTCACTGCCATCATCGTCGCCTTCATTGGCCGGCTGCATCCGGTGGGCTGCATTTTTGGCGCGGCGCTTCTATCGATGTTTTTGATCGGTGGCGAATTGGCGCAATCGCGCATCGGCTTGCCATCGGCTTTGTCCAACGTGTTCCAAGGCGTGTTGCTGGTTGCGCTGCTGGCATGCGACACGTTGATTTACTATCGAATTCGTAGCACTCAGCGCAGTAAATACGCCGGCTAATTGCTCAAAATGCTTAAAAAAATGAACGAAACCGCTCTTTTAGTTGCCGCCACGCTCAATGCGTGTGCGGTGCACGAGTGATCCTACCTGTAGTATCATAAAACCGTGAACACAGCCACGAAACTGTTCACCGCTATGCGTCGCAACCCGCTGGATTGGCAGCTGGCGCAATTGCAGACTGTGGCTCGGCAGCATGGCTTGGATTGGCGGCATGAGAAAAGTAGTCATTGTGTTTTTGTGCGGGAAGATGGGCGCACGTTGTCTGTGCCCGCGCATCGACCCATCAAGCCGATCTATATTCGCAAATTTGTTGAGTTGATAGAAGGAGTCGCATCATGAAAAAGCTTATCGATTACCCGTTTGAAATCAAACCGCTCAGCCTAGAAGACGGTGGCGGGTTTTTGATTTCTTATCCAGATTTTGCGGAATGCATCTCTGACGGCGATTCGGTTGAGGATGCCATTGCTAACGGCGCAGATGCTTTGCAGG
>JAYUSD010000122.1:0-3577 GCA_043755865.1 Variovorax sp.
CTCGGCTTCATGCCGCGAGCGCTCTCTCGCCTACAGGCTGAGCTGGCACGAGACGAAAATTCGCCTTGGCCGCAGGTCTCGCTGCAAGTGCAAAGCTCGAAAGATGTGCTCGTACGCGTGAGCATGGGCTTGTGTGATTTTGGGCTGATGGCTGATGAGCTGCCCTTGGAGGGCATTGATCATTCGCATTTCGCTCGCATGCAAGGCGTAGTGGTGATGCCCCACGGGCATGCGTTAGCGCGCTTTAAAACCATTGCGCCCAAGCAACTTGCAGAAATCCCATTTATTGCACTCAACCCTGAAGACGCCTCACGCCGGCGGCTAGAGGCCACGTTAAGCGAGCACGATGTCAGCCTCAAAGTGGCTGCACACACGCCCTATGCGGCCAGCGTGTGTGAGTTGGCTTTGCAGGGCTTGGGTGTAGGCTTGGTTAACCCGATCACGGCGCTGGATTATGTGGATCGCGGCCTCATCGTCCGCCGTTTGTCGGTCAATGTGCAGTTTGCATGCGTGCTGGTGTTGCCCAGCGGCAGGGTTTTGTCCAAAACCGCGCAATCTTTCTTGGCCACGATGCGGCATCAGTTGGCGCAAGACGAGAAGCGCTTGAAAAGCTTGTTGAAATAGCGTTTTAATGACCTCTGGGAACTTTTCCGAACGCTGCGCTATCATTGCAAAGTGCGTAAATATTTCATGATCGCGTTAATTCTTCTGACCGGCCTTCGCGGCTGGGCGGGAGATGCTATGGCCATGGAAATGTCGCGCAAGCATTCTGATAGCCCTGCAACCACTGCAGCGATAGCTATGAGCGCCACGACCTCACACGAGGCTATGCCCTGCCATGGCGAAGGCTCGAAAGTTTCTGAAGCTGGCGCTGACCAAAACGCGGCGGAATGTACGGCTTGTCAAGTGTGCCATTCGCCAGCGTTGCAATCCACTTCGGCTGAGCTGAGCAGCACAAAATGCCTTGCTAGCTATGCAGGCCTAACTGCCGCGAACTGGGTGAGCGCTGATCTCACCCACCTGCAAAAACCACCCGTTTCCTGAGTTGTCCTACCCTAGGTGCGTCTGCTGTTTGCGTCAAGCAGCAGATGTCTTCCCAGTTTTTTGGAGACTCAGATGATTTTTGCTTTTTCAGGCCAGAAGTTTCAGGCCGCTTTCACCGTTCTTTGCCTTGCTCTGCCCGGTTTTGCGGCAGCAGACCACATTACTAAACCAGAAGTCGCTGTACCCACTGTGACTTACCGCAGTGTGTTTCGCGAAACGTCTTTGGGTGTGGAGCAAGACAAAATTGATTGGCGCAAAGCCAATGATGATGTCGGCAAATTCACACGCGGGCATGTGGACATCCTCAAGCAAGAGGAGATGGATGCCAAGGCCATGGATAAGAAAGCGATGGACGCAAAAGCCATGGATGAGAAGAAATCCATGGACAGCAAGCCGATGCCGCAGACAACCACGCCCATAACAGCGCCCAAGCCCGCATCCGCACCTGCAAAGCCCGCGCCCGCGCCTCACAAACATTAAGGAGGCCCACATGTCTTTTACAGTGCCTTTACACAAAACAATTTTGGCGCTCGCCTGCGCCACCGTGCTCGCGGGCTGCGCCAGCCTCTCGCCTGATGGCGGCGCAGCAGGTATCCAAGATCAAACCGCGCTGAGCTTGAAAGCCTATGGCGTGCAAGATGGAAAAGTAGCCACTGCGCCTACTGAGCAAACAGACGCAGCGGTCAAAACAATGCTGGCGACACCGCTGTCGATGGACAACGCTGTGCGCATTGCGTTGCTCAATAGCCCAGCCATTGGCTCCAGCATGGCGCAATTGCGCATCAGCGAGGCGGATCGCGTGCAAGCGGCCACACTGCCTAACCCACACTTTTCGTTCATGCGCGCGATTGAAGGCGATAAAGTGATGCTAGAGCGTGCCCTTGGTATCAACATCATGGGCATCATTTCCATGCCTTGGCGCAGCCAGTGGCAAGGCCAGCAATTGGAGCTGGCTCGGCTGCAAGCGGCGCAAGATGTGATTCGCTTAGCCGCTGACACACGCAAAGCTTGGATCAGCGCCGTGGCTGCGCAGCAAACAGCGCAGTACGCGTCGCAAGCAAAAATAGCGGCAGAAGCGGCGGGCGAGCTCGCGCGGCGCATGGCTCGCGTGGGCAACTGGAGCAAGCTCAATCAAGCCAAAGAGCAAGCGATGCTGGCGGACGCGGCCACGATGCAAGCCAAGGCAGAAAACACGGCTTTTTCTGAGCGCGAAAAGCTGATCCGCTTGATGGGCTTGTGGGGCGAGCAAACGCAATTCAAATTGCCAGATCGCCTGCCGGATTTACCGAAAGAAGTGCGCGATTCTCAAGGCATTGAGGCGCAGGCTTTGTCGCAGCGCTTAGATGTGCGCGCGGCTGCGATGCAAGCAGGCTACGTGGCCAACTCGCTTGGCTTCGTGCGCGCTTCGGGCTTTATCAATGCGCTCGATCTCAAGCTCATTCGTGAGCGGACAACAGACACGACAACCGGCGACATTGAACGCAAGCGCGGCTGGGAGCTGGAGCTGCCGATTCCCTTGTTTGACTGGGGCGGCGCAGCCAACGCACGCTCGCAAGCGACCTATATGCAATCTGTGGCGCAGGTGAGAAAAACTGCAGTGACAGCGCGTAGCGAAGCTCGCGAAGCTTGGCACAGCTACCGCACGGCGCACGATATTGCCAAGCACTACCGCGACGAGATTGTGCCGCTGCGCAAATTCATCAACGATGAAAATCTGCTGCGCTACAACGGTATGTTGATCGGCGTGTTTGAGTTGTTCAATGACACACGAACCAACATCATGGCAGTTAGCGCATGTATTGATGCGTTGCGGGATTTTTGGTTGATTGAAACTGATTTACAAACGACGCTGACGGGCACATCGCCCGGCGGTTTGGCTGGCTTGCAAGCCGGCTCTGCCAGTGGCGGCGCAGAAGCAAAAGCACACTGAGATTCATGCCGCGCGTGAATCCTCAACTCAAAGGAATCAAAATGGATCGCAGAAATTTCTTCGGCTCAGCGACGCTGGGCGCAACGGCATTGGCAGCTACTGCTGCCAGCGTCAGCAAGGTGACGATGGCCGCTTTGCCCGAGCCCGTGATGCAGGCCAAACCGGATACGATGCCCCCGCTCGTTCCCAAAACGGGCCGGCCTTACAACCCCGTCGTCACGCTGAATGGCTGGACGCTGCCTTGGCGCATGAACAATGGCGTGAAAGAATTCCACCTCGTAGCCGAGCCCGTGGTGCGCGAAATGTCGCCGGGCTTCAAGGTCAACATGTGGGGCTACAACGGGCAGAGCCCCGGCCCCACGATTGAAGTAGTGGAAGGTGATCGCGTGCGTTTGTTCGTCACCAACAAACTGCCCGAACACACCACCATTCATTGGCATGGCCAGCGCCTGCCCAATGGCATGGATGGCGTGGGCGGCTTGAATCAAAAGCAAATCCCGGTGGGCAAAACGTTTGTGTATGAATTCGTCGCTCGCAGGCCGGGCACCTTCATGTATCACCCGCATGCCGATGAGATGACGCAGATGGCCATGGGCATGATGG
>JAYUSD010000123.1:0-21376 GCA_043755865.1 Variovorax sp.
CGAGTTTGAGGCATTCCGCTCGTCTTCAGGAGCGGCATACGCAACATCAGCCGAGCGAAATGCCTCAAACTCGCGGCCTGTTGGTTTTCGTGAAGATGTTCGCGCGAAACGCTCGCGACTGTCAAGCCGCAAAGCACGCCGAGATTGGAACTATCCTCGCCCATGCTGGCCGGCGATCGCCGCAGGCGACATGACCGATTTTGGCCGCGCAGCGCACAACTATTTCGCGGCAAGTGCCGCGTAACTCGCTGCTCGGGCTCATGAGGGCATGGCGACTGCGGCGATCGCAGGCCTTGGTAAGCCAACCAACGCAACCCAACAACATCACGATAAACTACGGTGAAGTAACTCAACAAGCGGAGACCCGACAATGAAACACCCCCTCACACATTGGACGCGCAACACAAAAAAATGGGCGCTCAGCGTGCTCGTTGCGGCGGCGCTGATCGGCTGCGGCACACAGACTGTTAATCCCGTTACCGGGCAGCAAGAGCGCTCGGTGATGAGCGAGGCAGATGAAGTGCGCGAAGGGGCGAAGGCGCATCAGGAAGTGCTCAAAGAATATGGCGTGCTCAAAAATGACCGTGTGCAAAATTATGTGAACGACATTGGCCAGCGGCTGGCCAAGCTGTCGCATCGCAATCAGCTCAAGTGGACGTTTACCGTTTTAGATAGCCCGGAGATCAATGCCTTTGCATTGCCGGGTGGCTACGTCTACATTACGCGCGGGATCATGGCTTACTTGGATAGCGAGGCCGATTTGGCTGGTGTGGTGGGCCATGAGATTGGGCATGTGACGGCTCGGCATGGGGCGCAGCGTGCGACGCGCCAGCAAGATGCGGCACTGGTTGGTTTGCTCGGTGGTGTGCTCGGTGCAGTGCTGGATGCTAAAGGTGGCGGTGGCATCGGCCAGCAAATTGGCGAGGTCTCGCAAGCCGCCGCCGCAGGCTATGTTGCAAAATATGGGCGCGAGCAAGAGCTACAAGCCGACGGTTTGGGCGCAGAGTATTTGAGCCGGATTAATTACGATCCGCGCAACATGATTGATGTGATCCGCGTGCTGAAAGACCAAGAGCGTTTTGCTCAAGATGTGGCGCGCGCAGAAGGCCGGCCCGCCTCGCCGGGTGGCAATTCTTGGCTCGCTTCGCATCCCAGCAATGACCAGCGCTTGGAATCAATCAACAAGATCGCCGCGCAATACCAAGGCAACAAAAATTATGTGGATGAAGGGCGCATGCGCTATCTGCAAATCATTGATGGCATGGCCTTTGGCGAAAGCCCGGAACAAGGCCTCACGCGCGGGAGAAATTTTTATCATTCCACTTTGAATTTTGCGATGACCGCGCCTGTGGGTTGGCGTGTTGTCAATCAAGAGGAGCAGATTAATTTTGTGAACCCGGCAGGTGACGCGGCGCTGATCGTGCAGCTGGCACCACCGAATGCGGGGCGCAACCATGAGGAGATTATTCGCAATGTGGTCAAGCCCGTCTCAGGCCGCACCGATCGCTATGCGCTCAACGGCTTGCAGGCGACGCATTTCGTAGGCGCTGTGGCTGCGCAAGGTGGGCAACGCGGCATCGAGCTGACGGTGGCCACAGGCGCGAGTGGGCAGAATTATTTGATGGTGTATGCTGCCAAAGACGCTGCGGTTTTGCAACGCAACCGCGCCGCGCTGCGCGAAGCAGAAGGCAGTTTTCGCGGCATGAGTGCACAAGACACGGCGGCGGCTAAGCCTTGGGTGTTGCGCTCAGTCGCATTGCCGCGCGGCGGTTTCGCCGATCTCGCCCGCAGTGCACCGATGACCACGCTGCCCGAGCAACAACTCAAGCTGATGAACGGCGTGTATTCCACGGGTGCAGTGCAGCCGGGGACGTTGGTGAAAATGGTGGTGCAGTAGGCATTGTTGTATCCGCAACCTGACTGGCCCGATCCCGCAAGATTGCGCTACCCGCACGTTTTGCTTCGTGTCCTCCGGCGGCGTTAGATTTAATTTTCGTCCGGGAAACTGGTTTCGCCGCCTCCCCCTTTACCTACGCAAAACGCGCGGGTAGCACAATCTTGCTAGCGTGATTTCACGCAACGTCTAGCGTACATCTGGCCGATTGCTCAGCTCGTTCGGATTTGTGGCGTCTGCGTGCGCAGGAAAGTGCTGCACCAGCAACGCAGTTATTTCCTCCAGTGCCTGCGTGAGCCCGCGCTCGAAATCGCCCTGCTTGAGATGGGCACTCAGCTTATTCACAGATTCTTGCCAAAAAGTACTGTTTGCCGGCATAGATACTGCGCGGTCTGCTACTATTTCTATAGCATTCTCGGCGAGAAGAAGATAGATTAATACGCCGTTGTTTTGCGCCGTATCCCAGACACGTAGCTTGCCAAACATGGCAATCGCGCGTTCGCGTGGCGCGGCATCGCGCCACAGATAGCTCATCGGCAGGCCCGCTTCTATGCAGATGCGAATCTCGCCCGTATGACGTGCTTCACTTGCTGCGGTGAAGCGTTCTAATTTTGAAAGAAGCTCGGGAGGTACGGCGCGGCGCACATCGCTTTCGTCCATCCAGCGGTGTTTCCAGATACGCGAAAGCTTGGCAAAGAAGTTGCGTTGCGCGTGGAGGACGTGAGTTTGTTTCATCATCTAAAAATCTCCGCTCGCGCCGCCACCGCCGAAATCGCCGCCACCGCCAGAGCTGAAGCCACCACCACCACCGCCTCCGCTGCCCCAGCCGCCCCCTCCCATGCCGCCGATCGCGCCGCCTGCGCCCCAAGCGCCCGCGTTACCGCGCGAGCGGCCGCGCTGGCCCGTCACGCTGCGGCCAAAGCTCGATATCAGTGTAAAGATCAGCACCACGACGCCCGCAATCCCAGCGAGTACCATGCTGGCCGTGACGAAAAAAGCGATGCCGCCCACCGCACCACCGGTCACGAGAGAGCCGAGTTTGTTGCCAAAAATGCCTTTGGCTATTGAGCCGGCAATCGGTACGGCAAACAACAGAAAGAAAAGCAAGTTCTGCCAATCAAAGCCAAAATCTTGCGGATCAAAGCCACCTTGCTGTGATTTGGCAGAAGAAGCGGGCGTGGGCAGGTTCTCCGCGCCGATGCGTTTGTCTAGCGCTTCTATCGTGGCTTCAATGCCTTGCGCATACTGACCCGCTTTGAGTGCGGGCGCTAGCGCGTTGCTGATGATTTGCTTGGCCGCCAAATCAGGAATCGCGCCCTCTAAGCTTTTGGCCACTTCGATGCGCAATTTGCGATCACCTGTGGCAATGATGATCAGCACGCCGTCGCCCACATCGCGCCGCCCAATTTTCCATGCGTTGGACACGCGGTTGGCATAGCTTGAAATATCCTCGGGCGCCACAGTGTTCACCAGCAACACCACAATTTGCGTGCCACGGGTTTGTTCGATGCGCGCGAGTTGCGTATCGATACTGCCCGCCTCGCCAGCGGTGAGAATTTTCGCAGTATCCACCACGCGGCCCGACAGCGCAGGCACAGCTTGCTGCGACCAAACCGCTGCGCCAGCCATGAGCAGCAGGCCAGCAAGCACCCCACGCAGCACCGCACACAAGCTTTTAGTCACTACGAAATTCATAGCACGCTGCGCATATTCTGTGCCGGCAAACAGTCTATTTTGCTTAAAATCACTTCTTGTTGAAGTCTACGGTAGGCGGCACGGCAATTTGCGCCTCATTGGCCACAGCAAAGCTGGCCTTGGGCTCATAGCTGAAGACCTTGGCCGTTATGTTGCTGGGGAAGCTACGCGTGAGGACGTTGTACTCCTCAATGGTTTTGATGTAGCGGTTGCGTGCTACGGTGATGCGGTTTTCTGTGCCTTCAAGCTGCACGCGCAGGTCTTGAAAACCTTGGTTGGCCTTCAAATTGGGATAGTTTTCCGTGACAACGAGCAAGCGTGAAAGCGCGGAGCTGACCTCGCCTTGGGCGGCTTGAAATTTCTTCATGGCTTCGGGGTTGTTCAGCATCTCGGGCGTCATTTGAATGCTGGTGGCTTTGGAGCGCGCTTCGATGACTTTCACAAGCGTGTCTTGCTCAAAGCCCGCTTCACCTTTGACGGTGTTCACGATATTGGGGATCAAATCGGCACGGCGCTGGTACTGGTTCAGCACCTCGCTCCAAGCGGCTTTGGATTGCTCATCCAAACGCTGAAAATCGTTGTAGCCGCAACCCGTGAGAAGGGCGGTGCAGGTGAGTAGAAAAGTCAGAAGCATTTTTTTCATGGCGAGTCCTGATTAAAAAGCGCAGCATGGCTTGCTGCAACTGCATAACGTTAGCATAGATGGATGCAAGTCTCGCCTTATCAAGCCCTGTCTGCCCTCAATCGAGGTGCATTCACCACATCTACGCAACCCGATTTGCTGATCGCGGGCGCAACGGGCGTGCTGGGCAATGCGGTGCTGCGCCGCCTTGTGGGTGTGCATCGGTATGCGCATACGCTCGTGCTCGCACGCGAGCCAGTGCAGCAAGGCATGCGCTTGCTTTCCTTGCATTTGGTTGCAGGGCAGATCACCGATTGGCCGGCTGACTTGCACTGCGATGTAGCAGTAATCATGTTTGAGCCGCCGCGCATGTACTACGAGCGTGAGCGTGCGCTGTGGACGCCGGAGCCGGGCGAACTCATCGCATTGGCTACTTGGCTGCGCAGTTGCGGCGCAAACACTTTGGCTGTCGTGTTGCCGCATGCGCAGGGCACACTGCCCGAATCGCTCAAGCGGGGCTTGGCATCGCTGGATGAGCTGGCCTTAGCATCGATCGGTTTTGAGCGGCTCTTGATCCTGCGCAGTGCCGAAAAACCAGCGGCGTTGCAGCACACGCATGTGCTGGACAAGCTTGCGCGCTGGATGCTGGGTATCTTCAAATTCATGATCCCAGCGCAAGAGCTGCCGGCGCGGCCAACAAAGATTGCAGAAATCGTGGACGCGTTGCTACAAACAGCGCCAGCGGGCATCACCGTGCTCTCGCCGCAAGACATGTGGGAGCTGTCGCAGGGCAGTGCGCAAGATCTGGTGCAGCAGACAGCGCGTCGCTGGCCTCGCGCTTCATGATAAGGTTAAGAGACTGCCATGAGTCCACAAAGTCAAGCCGCCGCATCCGGCGCCGTGCAAACGGTGTACGGCAGCCTCACGCACCATCGCGCCGAGCTGCAAGCCTTGGGTGATGCAGTGCATGAGAGCCCACATAACGCGCCTCCAGTCGCGCCCGTGCTCTACATCAAGCCGGCGAATACATTCAGTGCGTTTGGCCAAACGCTTCATTTGCCAGCAGGGCCTGCACAACTGCAAGCGCGCGCCTGTGTGGGATTGATTTATAAGCCAAATCAGCATGTAGCCGGCATAGAATATGTGCAATATGCTATTAAAACCATAGCATTTGCAGATTGGCAAATGGCAGTACTGTGTGACCTTACTTTGCCGCAGAGCAGTTTTTATCGCCCGCCGCTGCGCTTTAATGCGCTGGATGGCTCGCTTGCTTTGCCGCAAAACTGGATGCCGTGGTCAAAAGATGGCTTGGCTCGCGAACGGATTGAAACTTGGATCAATGGCGAGTGTGTGCACAGATATCAAACGCAAGCTTGGATCAATTCAGCACAAGAACAGCTGGAAGCGGTGAGCGAATTTATCGCTTGGCAAGTGGGAGATGTGCTCATGCTCGGCTGCCCGCCCGATGCGCCGATGGTGAGCGTTGGCGATGCGGTCCAGACGCGAATGCTGGGCCAAATTTTTACGCAAACGAAGATTGACGCAGAGGAGGCGCCATGAAACAGGCCCGCGTGATCTATCAAGGCAGCGATCAATTCGCGCAAGAACGCGATGGCATGCTTTTACTCGCAGATGGCCAGCGCGTGAGCTTTGATGATGTGCGCTGGCTGCCCCCGCTTGCACCCGTTGCTACGGCACGCACCATTCTCTGCCTTGGCCTCAACTACGCCGACCACGCCAAAGAACTCGCCTTCAAGCCACCCGTCGAGCCGCTTGCATTTCTTAAAGGCCAAAGCAGCTTGATTGGCCACCGCGAGCAGACGCTGCGCCCGAAAGACGTGAAATTCATGCACTACGAATGCGAGCTGGCCGTGGTGATTGGCCGCACAGCAAAAAACGTAAAACAAAGCGATGCCTATGATTTCGTACATGGCTACACCGTGGCCAACGATTACGCGATTCGCGACTATCTGGAAAACTGGTACCGCCCAAATTTGAAAGTCAAAGGCCGCGCCACCTGCACGCCACTCGGCCCTTGGTTGGTGGACGTCAAAGACATTGCCGACCCGATGAGTTTGAATCTGCAAACCACCGTCAACGGCTCCATCACGCAGCGCGGCAACACGCGCAACATGATCTTCGGCATCCCTGCTTTGATCGAATATTTCACTGGCTTTATGACGCTGCGCCCCGGCGATCTGATCCTTACTGGCACGCCCGATGGCGTGGTCGATTGCCCTGCGGGCAGCGTGATCGAATGCAGTATCGAAGGCATCGGCACTTTGCAAAGCACTATTTTTTCAACGCCATGATTCCTCATCTCATCAACGGTCAAGCCGTCACAAGCGCAGCCACGTTTGAAACCGTCAATCCTGCGACGCAAGAAGTGTTGGCCGAGGTCACTGCTGGCGGCGCGCAAGAAGTTAATGCCGCCGTAGCAGCCGCCAAAGCCGCGTTCCCCAAATGGGCAGGCCTTCCCGCGCCCGAGCGCGCAAAAAACATCCGCAAACTTGGCGATCTGATCGCTGCGAATGTGCCTGAGATCGCGCAAATGGAAACCAATGATTGCGGCCAGACGATTTCGCAAACAGGCAAGCAACTTATCCCGCGCGCAGCGGACAACTTTTACTATTTCGCCGAAATGTGTACCCGCGTGGATGGACACACCTATCCCACGCCGACGCATCTGAACTACACGGTGTTTCATCCCGTGGGCGTGTGCGCGCTGATCTCGCCTTGGAATGTGCCTTTCATGACGGCGACTTGGAAAGTCGCGCCTGCCCTTGCGTTTGGCAACACAGCCGTGCTCAAGATGAGCGAGCTCTCGCCGATGACGGCTTCTCGGCTTGGCGAGCTCGCGCTCGAAGCTGGCATCCCGCCTGGCGTGCTCAACATCGTGCATGGCACGGGCAAAGATGCTGGCGAGCCGCTGTGCGCCCATCCGGATGTGAGAGCGATTTCGTTCACAGGATCAACCGCCACGGGCAACCGAATTGTGCAGGCCGCAGGTCTGAAAAAATTCAGCATGGAGCTGGGCGGCAAATCACCGTTTGTGATTTTTGAAGATGCCGATTTAGAGCGTGCATTGGATGCAGCCATCTTCATGATCTTCAGCAACAACGGCGAGCGCTGCACAGCGGGCAGTCGCATCATCGTGCAACAAAGCATCTATGCGGATTTTGCGCAGAAGTTTGCAGAACGCGCCAAGCGCATCACGGTGGGCGACCCGCTCGATGAGAAGACGATTGTGGGCCCAATGATCAGCCAAGCGCATTTGGCGAAGGTGCTCAGCTACATTGAGCTTGGAAGCAAAGAAGGCGCGACGATGCTTTGTGGCGGTATTGATCGTCCAAGCTACGCGCCTGAGTTGGCTGCAAGAGTGCAAAAAGGAAATTTCGTTTGGCCTACGGTTTTCACAGACGTTGATAACCGCATGAAGATCGCGCAAGACGAAATCTTTGGCCCCGTGGCTTGTCTCATTGCCTTTAAAGACGAGGCAGATGCTGTGCGAATTGCCAACGATACGCAATATGGCCTCGCCAGTTATGTGTGGACAGAAAACATTGGCCGCGCGCATCGCGTGGCAGCCCAAATTGAGGCGGGCATATGTTTTGTAAACAGCCAAAATGTGCGTGATTTGCGGCAACCTTTTGGTGGCACAAAGGCCAGCGGCACGGGGCGAGAAGGCGGCACTTGGAGCTATGAAGTGTTTTTAGAGCCTAAGAATATTTCTGTGTCTCTGGGGTCGCACCATATTCCGCATTGGGGGATTTGATGTTTTTATCGCTCATACGTTGTCACAATCGCCGACGCTTGGGGTATCCCACTGCGCTCATGTCCTCCGGCCTGGCCTGCGGCTGGGCCTCCCCCTTGACTTCGCTACGTGAGATACCCCAACCCTCGGCTCAAGCGAAGATGTTTGCACGCAATCTGCGATTACTACTCGGTAGCGGACAAGAGGCAGCGGGCGTGCGCCTCAGCGAAGTAAAGGAGGAGCCGCAGGCGGGGGACATGAGCAGAGGCTCGCGCCCGCTGCCTCTTGGGAGCGGAGCAACCACCAAAGCGTTCGCCTGCAAATCGCAAAGTGCAAAGGAAACAATATGGGCAAACTAGCACTGGCCGCCAAAATCACCCACGTCCCCAGCATGTATCTCTGCGAATTCCCGGGCCCAAATTTCGGCAAGCGAGATGCAGCCATCGCCGGGCATAAAGAAATTGACAAGCGTTGCCGAGCGGCCGGTGTAGACACCATCGTCGTGCTCGATGTGCATTGGCAAGTCAACAGCGAATACCACCTCAATTGCGCCCCGCATTTCAAAGGCACATACACCAGCAATGAGCTGCCGCATTTCATCAAGAATATGCCCTACGAATATCGTGGCAACCCAGAGCTAGGCCACGCGATTGCCGATATGGCCAACGAGATGGGTGTGAGATCACGTGCGCATTCGGATACGTCGCTCGAGCTCGAATACGGCACGCTGGTGCCCATGCGCTATATGAATGCCGATCAACATTACAAGGTGATTTGCGTCAGTGCTTGGTGCGATTGGCATGATCTGCGCGAAAGCCAAAAGTTTGGAGCTGCGCTGCGCCGCGCGATTGAAGAAAAATACGATGGCACGGTGGCCGTGTTTGCCAGCGGTTCGCTGTCTCACCACTTTGCTGACAACGGCAGAGCGCCTGAATTTGCATTCAAAGTGTATGACGCATTCCTAGAGCAAATCGATCTGCGCGTGGTTGAGCTGTGGGAAAAAGGCGAACACCAAACTGTCGTCGATATGCTGCCCATGTATGCCGATAAATGCTGGGGCGAAGGCGATATGCATGATACGGCGATGCTGTATGGCGTGGTTGGTGGCGCGTATGAGCATTTCAACTACAAAGAAAAAGTAGAAGTCGTTACACCTTACTTCGGATCAAGTGGCACGGGGCAGATCAATGCGATCTTTCCGGTCGTTCCGCTCGCTCAGAAAGCTTGACATGCCACATCTCGTCATCTACTACACACCAAATTTAGAAGTCAAGACGGATATGACGGCGCTATGTCGTGCGTTGGCTGATGCGATGATTGGTGTGCGCGATGAAGCGGGTGCGGCTGTATTTCCAATCGGTGGCACGCGCGTGCTCGCGTACCCTGCTGCGCATTTTGCGATTGCAGATGGCGGCGCGGCGGGTAAAGCTGCGGGTGGCTCGGGTGAGTATGGCTTTGTGTATATGAATTTGCGCATGGGGCGCGGGCGCAGTAACGCTACAAAATCAATAGCAGGCCGCGCAGTATCTTTGGCAGCCAGAGCGCATTTCCAGCATTTATTGCAGACTGAGCATATCGGCGTAACGGTGCAGGTAGATGTTGGGCACGAGGTTTTTGATGAGAAGCACAGCTCAATTCATCCGCTGTTTACATCAGCCTGAAGAGAGTACGACAAATGTTAGATGACGCATTGATCTCACAACTGGCGCAAGAGCTCGAACTTGCCGAGAGCACGCGCACGCAGGTAGAGCACTTTTCTAAGCGCTATCCTGCGATGACGATGCAAGATGGCTACCTCATCAACCGCGCATGGGCTGCATGCAAGAAAGCGAAAGGCCATCAGGTAATTGGCCACAAGATTGGGCTGACATCTCGCGCCATGCAAATCTCCAGCAACATTGATGAGCCGGATTACGGCACGCTGTTTGATTACATGCAGCACACCTGCAAGGGCGGTGAAGTGCTGCAGATACCAGTGAAAAACTTCTGTGCACCGCGTGTGGAAGTTGAGCTGGCTTTTGTTTTGAAGCGCGAGCTGCGCGGGCCGTGCATCACGTTGCACGACGTGATGGCAGCAACGGATTACGTCACGCCCGCAGTGGAAATCATTGATGCACGGATTGAGCAGTTTGACCGCCACACGCGAGCGCCACGAAAAGTGTTTGACACGATCAGCGACAACGCGGCCAATGCGGGCATCGTGCTGGGCGATATTTCCACAGACAAGCGCTATCGCATGGATCCGCAAACGACAGATTTGCCATGGGTCGGTGCGATTTGCCGCTTCAACGGCGTGGTGGAAGAAACCGGCCTGGCCGCAGGCGTGCAAGGCCATCCGGCGGTGGGCATTGCATGGCTGGCCAATAAGCTGCATCTTTGGGGCGAGCATCTGGCCGCTGGCGAAATTGTCTTAGCGGGCTCATTCACCAAACCGGTGCCTGCCAAGGCGGGCGATGCGTTTGATGTGGATTACGGCACGCATGGCCGTCTGCAGTTCACATTTGTATGAAAATCAGCTTGTTGCCGGCATAAATATTGAATAGTTTGCTATTAAATAATGAGTGAATCAAAAATAGCGCATGCATCTGTCGTGATCGCAGGCGGCGGCCCCGTGGGGCTCACGCTGGCCGCTGTGTTGGCATCACTTGGCATAGCGAGCACAGTGATTGAAGCCGACGAGAGCTTTTGCACTGGCAGCCGTGCGATTTGTTTGTCGCGCCGCTCGCTAGAAATTTTGCATTGGTGCGGCGCGGCGCACGCTGTGGTGAACAAAGGCTTGGCATGGACAAGTGGACGAAGCTATTTTCGCGCAGACGAAGTGTTGAAATTCGACATGCCGTACGACGCTTCGCAGCGTTTTGCACCGATGACGAATATTCAGCAGTTCTATGTGGAGGAATATGCGCTGCGCGCTGCGGAGAAAAATTTCCCCGGGCTGATCACGGTGCGTTGGAGCACCCGCATTTCCACCGTGGTCAATCATGCCGACCACGCCATGCTCACGTTAGATGGCGGCGAGCAACTTCGCGCGGATTGGCTGATCGCTTGCGACGGCGGCCGCAGCACCGTGCGCGAGCAGCTGGGCTTGCAGCTCCATGGCGTGCAATACGAAGGCCGTTACGTGATTGTTGATGTGAAACAAAAGTCCACCCGCTTGCAATCGCATCCCGTGGAGCGCCTCGCATGGTTTGATCCACCCACCAATCCCGGCTCCACCATCCTCATGCATCGCCAGCCCGATGATGTGTGGCGCATTGACTATCAGGTGCGCGATGATGAAGACCCAGCAGAGGCTGTGAAACCGGAGAATGTGCTCCCGCGCGTGAAAGCGCATCTGGAGTGGATGGGTGAGAAGGAGCTTTGGGAGGCGCAATGGATTTCGATCTACAACGCCAAATGCCTCACGCTCGATGAATACCGCCATGGCCGCGTTTTTTTCTGTGGAGATGCTGCGCATTTGGTGCCGATTTTTGGTGTGCGTGGACTCAATTCTGGCTTGGATGATGCGGGCAATTTGGCTTGGAAATTGGCCGCCGTACTCAAGCATGAAGCGGGCGATGCGCTGCTGGACTCGTACAACACAGAGCGCCGCGCCGCTGCGTTGATCAACATTGATTTCGGCAGCAAAAGCACAGAATTCATGAGCCCGCCGCATCATGGCTTCGATCTCTTGCGCCAAGCCGCACTGCGCTTAGCCGGCAGCACGCCGCAGCTGCGCTCGCTCATCAATCCTCGGCAGTCTGCGCCGGTGCGCTATGGCGTCCAAGATGCCGATATGCAAAGCAAGGATGCGCGCGTAGCCTCGTCGGGCTTCGTTGCGCCAGAGGCTCGCGTGTGGGTTGATGGCGAGCTCCAGCACCTCACGAAAAGTTTTGGCCAAGGCTACAGTTTGCTTTGCTTCGGTGCTCTTGTGCAATGCGATGGCGTGCGCAGCATCGCATTGCATGCGCAAGATGATCCACACTTTGAAGCGCGCACACGCTACGAGGCCAGCGAACACACCACACTGCTCGTGCGGCCTGATGGCTACATTGCTGTGCGTTGGGATGCGCCTGTCTCAAGCGCAGATGTTTTGCAAGCCCTGCATGAGAGCCTTCATTTGGAGAAGCCCCTTGCAAACGCATGAACTTGACACAATCTATTGCGCCTTAGCAAATGCCGTGCACACGGCTGGCGCGCACAGCGAGTTATTCTTAGCCATGCTGAGCTTGAAGCTCATCAGCCAATCAGACGATGCCGCCTTGGTGCGGCAACATATTCAATCTGTTCTGCAAGATTTGCAGACGCATGAGTAGGCCACACCATGAAGCAAGAAGATTTCCACCCCGATGAATGGCTCTCCCGCATGGAGCTGGCCGCGTGCTACCGCATCTTCGACATGCTCGGCTGGGCAGAGATGATCTACAACCACATCACGGTGCGCGTGCCTGAATCGGTGAGTGGAGCCACTACCGAAGGGGTGTCGTCACACGGCAAACAGTTTCTCATCAACCCCTTCGGCCTGCACTACAGCGAAGTGACCGCCAGCAATTTGGTAAAAATCGATACGCAGGGCAACAAGCTTGATGCGAGCAACCCGCATCCTGTGAACCCCGCAGGCTTTACTGTGCACTCGGCAATTCATCAGCACACGCCGGATGCCCATTGCATCATGCACACCCACACCACCACAGGCAGCGCAGTGGCTTGCACAGCAAGCGGCCTTGCGCAAAATAATTTTTACTCCGCGCAGTTGCACAACATGGTGGCGTATCACGACTTTGAAGGAATCACCGTGCATGCCGAGGAAGCACCGCGTTTGCTCGAAAACATGGGCAACAAACCGCTGCTGATTTTGCGCAATCATGGTTTGCTGGCTTGGGGCGCAACATTACCTTTGGCACTGGTTCGCCTGTGGACGCTGCAACGCGCGTGTGATATTCAGTGTATGCAGGCTGGGCTGGGCGCAGCGATCACCGTGCCCGAAGCTGTGGCGATTCGCACCTCGCGCGACACGTTACAGTTTGATGCGAACTTCGGCGCAGGCCGTGATGTGTTTGATGCGCTGCGTCGGCGCGTCGACACATTCAACCCCGGTTATGCGCAGTGAGTCAAAGCCCATTCACTATTAATTTAATAGCATTCCGCGCATATTCTATGCCGGCTAGATGCCTAAAACACGCATAAAAGCATTCAAAATGAAGATCCAACGCATTTGCATCGTGGGCGCAGGCAGCATCGGCGGCTGGATCGGCGCAAGGCTCTCAAAGTGCGCTGATGTTCAACTCAGTGTGTTTGCACGCGGCGCAACGCTTGAGGCTTTGCAGCGCGATGGTTTGCAGTTGCATACCAAAGACGCGCTGATTCAAGCCAATGTGCATGCGTCAAACGATGCGACGCAACTCAGCGAGCAAGATCTCGTGATCCTCGCTGTCAAAGCGCCTGCAGTGCGCGAAGTGGCCGCGCAGATTGCACCGCTGCTTGGGCCGCACACGATGCTGCTGAGCGCAATGAATGGCGTACCGTGGTGGTTCTTTAATGATTTCGGTGGCGCACTGTCTGGTACGCAACTGAGCAGTGTGGATGCCGGTGGGGTTATTGCTACGCATCTGCCAGCGCAGCGCATTATCGGCTCGGTGGTGCATGCCAGTTGCTCAGTGCAAACCGCTGGCGTGATCCAGCATCATTTTGGCAACGGCTTGATCATCGGCGAGCCATCGGCCAAGCAAACGCCGCGCGTGCACGCCCTGCTCGCTTTGCTGCAAGAAGCTGGCTTCGATGCGACGCTCTCGCCCCAAATCCAAAAAGATATTTGGTACAAGCTTTGGGGCAATATGACCGTGAACCCCATCAGCGCCCTCACCGGCGCCACCACAGACAAAATCTTAGGCGATGATTTGCTGCGCGGCTTCATCAGCGCTGTGATGTTGGAGGCCAAAGCCATCGGTGAGAAAATCGGCATCCCAATTACGCAGCAGCCTGAAGATCGCCACCAAGTTACTTTAAAGCTCGGCGCGTTCAAAACCTCCATGCTGCAAGACGCACAAGCGGGCCGCGCGGTAGAGCTTGATGCATTGGTCTCTAGCGTGCGCGAGATCGGGCAGCTGTGCCGGATGCCCACGCCCTACACGGATGCATTGCTCGGCCTAGCGCGGGTGCAAGCGCGCCAGCGAGGCTTGTATCCAGATTGAAGCTTGACGCATGTTGTAAGGCCAGCCCATCTGGCGCGACAGACAGTTCATGCCTGCCTACCGTGCAAATCGCGACGTCTCCAGTGCCCCAGATGCTGTTTGCACGCCGGCTGCGTATTCTCTGCGCGCGGCCTTGCAGCGGCATGCCCTATTTACGCCGCATCAGGTGGCGACTCGCCGTTGGCCCATCGGTTGCGTCTCGCTAGAGATCACGCAGCGCTGCAATTTAGATTGCTCGCTGTGCTACCTCTCGGAGCACTCTGAAGCGATCCAAGATTTTCCATTAGAAGAAATTTATCGCCGCATCGACATGATTGCCCAACAGTATGGCGCCAATTGTGATGTACAAATCTCCGGTGGCGATCCCACGCTCCGCGATCATGATGAGCTGGAGCTGATCGTGCGTCGTATCGCCAGCCGCGGTATGCGCTCCTCGCTCTTTACCAATGGCATCTTGGCATCGCGCGAGTTGCTGCTGCGCTTGCGCGATGCCGGTCTCACTGATGTGGCTTTTCATGTGGACATGACGCAGCAGCGCAAAGGCTACGCAGATGAGATGGCGCTTCATGCATTGCGCTTGGAATATATTGCGCGTGCACGCGATTCGAGCTTAAGCGTGTTCTTTAATACCACGGTGTATGAGGCCAATATTGCGGATGTGCCCGCGCTGGTGCGATTTTTTGCAGAGCAAAGTGATGTCGTGCGCTTAGCATCGTTTCAAATGCAAGCAGCAACGGGGCGCGGCTTGCTAGGCGAGCGGCCCGATCAGCTCACGCAGCAGCGCATGATGCAGCTCATTGAGCAGGGAGCGGGTACAGCACTGAATTGGGATGCATTGTTGGGCGGGCATCCGCAGTGCAACCGTTATGCCACGGCCTTGGTGCTGGGCAATGCGCACCATATGAGCATGCACGATTTGTTTGCGGATGCCGCTTTCATTGCACGCGCCATGCGCGAGACGGCGCATGTGGTGGTGCCGCGCCACAGCCCTTGGCGAGCGGCGTGGGTGTTTACTCGCGCCGTGCTCATGCGCCCGCGCTTGGCGCTGGCGGGTATGCGCTGGTTGCTGAGTCTGACTTGGCAATTGCGTGCACAGCTTTGGAAGTTGGCAGATGCGCCGCCACACAAGATCAGCTATTTCATTCACAATTTTATGGATGCCAGCGAGCTGGTGCCTGAGCGCATTGAGACCTGCGTTTTCATGGCGGCTGGCCCCACAGGATTGGTGCCGATGTGTGAATTCAATGCCCAGCGTGATGCGCATGTGCTGCGCCCTTTGGTTATGGCCAATGGCCAGACGTGGCAACCACTGCGCGAGCCGCACACAGCACTGGTTCGTTCGGACGTGTACGGCTTGGTAAGCTACCCTATCAAGTATCTCAAAGGCCGCTCCCGCGTCAAGGCGATGGCGCAGCGGCAGGGGCGTGAGCGTGAGCACGCAGGTGCGCACACCTCGTGCAGCGCGCCTTCAGAACATGACAACCCGACTGCCACTTGATTGTCTTTTTTCCCTTGCTCGCCATGCGCTATCCATCCGTTTTCAATCGTTGCAAATTACTTGCTTTGTTTGCTTTGGTGCTCCTGCAAGCCTGCTCCACTTTGGTGGCCACGCCGCCTGCGGTTGCGAGCGAAGATGATCTCAGCACCCGGGTTGCCCATGCCGCTTGGGCGCGTGTGCTTGATGTGCACGTGAATGCGCAAGGCCAGGTTGATTTTTTGGCGCTTTCTAAAGCACCGCAGGATTTGCACATCTATGTGCGGTATATCGCGCGAATCAAGGCCGCAGATATTGCCAATGCACAAGATCGCCTAGCGCATCACATCAATGCCTACAACGCGCTTTCCATGTTTAATGTGGTGGATTTGGGCATCCCGCACAGCAATGCCGGCATCGCGCAGCGCTATCGCTTTTTTATTGCGCGAAAGCATGTGATTGGTGGGTTGCATATGTCGCTCTTTGCGTATGAAAACGAGGTGATCCGCAAGCTGGGCGAGCCGCGTATTCATTGGGCGCTGAACTGCAGCTCCGTGTCTTGCCCGGTGCTGCCGCGCGAACCGTTTACAGGTGCTCTGCTGGAGCAGCAGCTTGAACGCGAATCACAATTGTTTTTTGCGAACCCGCGCAACATGCGCATTGATGGCGCTACGCAAAGCGTGTATCTCTCAGAGATTTTGTCTTTCTTCCCCGAGGATTTTGTGCCTGCGCATGCGCCAAACTTGATCGCATATGCCAATCGCTATTTGCCTGTTGCAGCCAATGTCACGTGGCAAGTCAAATTTGAGCCTTATGACTGGACGATCGCCAACTGGCGGCGCTAAACACGTCTCGTGGCTCGCATAGAAAAAGCCGCTCAGTTGAGCGGCTTTTTTACAAGCAAAAAGAGGCCAAATAAAACCACTCAACGCAAAGCGCTTTTACGCCGCTGCGAGCCAGTATCCCGCATTAAACGGTGAGCTCATACGCAGCGCCATTGGCGAGACGTCCACCAGTTTGTCGGTCGGCATTTTCTCGCCATCAGCCTCAATCTCAGCAGCTGCGGCTGCATCTTTGCTGGCCTTGCCCGCATTAGCGCGCGCCACAGCGAAGCTATAAAAGCAGCGAAACGGCACTTTGCGGTCGTGCCAATAATCAGCAATGTCGCGGAAGATATCGAGCAGTTGCTCGCGCGCTTCTTTGTCGAATTTGGGATTCGTGGGGATGTGCTCGAGCACCACAATGAAGCCGGGCTGGCTGCCCGATTTGTGGATCGGATCGGTGAGCACGTCGTACAGCGCATCATAATTTTTGCCGAAGTGCGCTGGCAATTTCAACTGGATGGCGAGCATATCGAGCACATCTTGCTTGGATTGCGCCTCGCCAATACTGGCATACAAAAAATGCTGGCCCATGTCGGTGGCAGCATTTTGCAGCTCTTGCACGCTGTGGGCGCGAATGGATTGAACGATATTGGGTTTGGTATGACGAAGGGGCATGGTGCTCTCCGCGGTTATGTCACAAAAAAAAGAAAAAACTTTGAGGCGGTGGCTGACTGCAAATGCGAGGCTGATTGATGTGAATCAAGGAGCAATGCGCTTAAAGCTCGCGTAATGGTCGTCGGTGTAGTAACACACCTCGGGTCTGACGGGCTGAACCCCAGATTGCATACCGCCGCAAACAATCCGTTTGGCTCCGCGTGTGCGGGCGTATGGCGTTTTCACCGTGTATTCGCGGTAGAAGCCACGTTTTTGCGCAGGCAGCTGCCGTTCACGGTTGCCAAACACGGTGCCATCTTTATCGTAAGGAAAGGGGCCACCAGCCAAAATCAATGCATAGGTTTCGCGACCTTGTTTGGGCAAATCGGCCAACGCAACACTTGTTGCTGCGTCCACTGCGGGGCCTTTGGCTTGCGCCTGTGGCATCGCTGCGAAGCCGAAAGCCACAACCGCCGTGATGATGCCAGTGTTTAAAAGTGAGCAAGCGCCAACCCAACTTTGTTTGATCCAGCGCAGCATCTCTTTAAACCCCGACTTTTCAGCCTAACATTGCACAAATTACGGGTTATCCCGCAATTCCTAAGCTCTCTATTGTCGCCCAATGTAGAAAAAAGTGCAAGTGCCATGGCATACAAAACCTCTTTTGGTGTGAATGCTCTAAGCGCTATTGATTCAATAGCGAGTTATAAATGTAAGCACACGCTATCTAATTATTCCTTGTCTAGCCGCATTTGCGTCGGCCACAGTCAATGCTGTCATGTTCACGATTCGCCGCACGGTGGCGCTGGCTGTGAGGATATGCACTGGCTTGGCGCAGCCAAGTAGCACAGGGCCAATGGCAATATTGCCGCCTGCGGCCGTTTTAAGCAGGTTGTACGCAATGTTTGCGGCGTCGATATTGGGCAACACCAGCAAATTAGCCTCGCCCGTCAAAGTACTGCTCGGCATGATGCTTTTGCGCATATCGGCGTCGAGTGCCACATCGCCATGCATCTCGCCGTCAACTTCCAACCAAGGCGCTTGGATTTTGAGCAGCTCCAAAACGCGGCGCATCTTCAAAGCACTGGGTTGGTTACTGGAGCCAAAATTGCTGTGTGAGAGCAAGGCCGCTTTGGGCGTCACGCCAAAACGCATCATCTCCTCAGCCGCTAACACCGTGATTTCAGCCAGCTCTTGGGCTGTGGGATCGTAGTTCACATGGGTGTCTACTAAAAACAATTGGCGATCAGGCAGCAGCAGGCCATTCATGCAGGCATATACCGGCACATCTTGCTGCGTGCTGTCGGCACCACCGGGGCGCTTGCCGATCACTTGATCAATGTATTGCAGATGCAAATGCGTGGTGCCCCACGTGCCGCAAATCAGGCCATCCACATCGCCCTTGTGCAGCAGCATCGCGCCGATCAAAGTCAGGCGGCGGCGCATCTCGATTTTGGCCACTTGCGCCGTGACGCCTTGGCGCTCGGTCATGCGGTGGTAGGTCTGCCAGAAATCTCTGTAGCGATGGTCTTGCTCGACGTTGACCACGTCGTAATCCAATTCTTCTTTCAAGCGGAGCCCGAATTTTTCGATGCGCTGCGCAATCACGGCAGGCCGGCCGATCAGTGTAGGCCGCGCCACGCCTTCGTCCACCACGATCTGGCAGGCGCGCAGCACGCGCTCTTCTTCGCCTTCGGCAAAAGCGATGCGTTTGTTCTTCGCAATTTTCGCCGCATTGAAAATCGGCTTCATCGTGGTGCCGCTGGCGTATACGAAGTTTTGCAGCTTTTGCTTGTACGCCTCCATGTCAACAATCGGACGCAGCGCCACACCACTCGTCTCAGCAGCGCGCGCCACGGCCGGCGCGATTTTCATCATCAGGCGTGGATCAAACGGCTTAGGAATCAAATACTCCGAGCCAAACGCCAGCTTCTCGCCTGCATAAGCCGCAGCCACGACTTCGCTTTGCTCGGCCTGCGCCAAGTCTGCAATCGCGTGCACCGCAGCAATTTCCATTTCCACCGTGATGGTGGATGCGCCGGCATCAAGCGCACCGCGAAAGATGTACGGGAAGCAAAGCACGTTGTTGACCTGATTGGGATAATCCGTGCGCCCCGTAGCCATGATCGCGTCATCGCGCACGGCGTGCACTTCTTCAGGCAAGATTTCTGGATTTGGGTTGGCCAGCGCCAGAATCAAAGGCTTGGCCGCCATGCTCTTGACCATGGCTGGTTTGAGCACACCGCCGGCCGAGAGGCCGAGGAACACATCCGCGCCGACAATCGCTTCTGCCAAAGTACGCTGCGATGTCTTTTGCACAAATTGAATCTTGTCTTCATCCATCAACTCGATGCGGCCTTCGTAGACCAAGCCCGCCAAATCAGTGACCCAAATGTTCTCGCGCGGAATGCCCAGTTTGACCAGCAGCCCAAGGCAAGCCAGCGCCGCTGCGCCGGCGCCCGAAGTCACGAGCTTGATTTTTTTCGGATCTTTGCCGACCACTTTCAAGCCATTCAAAATAGCCGCGCCCACCACAATCGCCGTGCCGTGCTGATCGTCATGAAACACCGGAATCTTCATGCGCTCGCGCAGTTTGCGCTCGACGTAAAAGCAGTCTGGCGCTTTGATGTCTTCTAAATTGATGCCGCCAAAAGTGGGCTCCAGCGAGGCGATGATGTCCACGAGCTTATCAAGATCATGCTTTTCGTTGATCTCAATATCAAACACATCAATACCGGCAAACTTTTTAAACAAAACAGCCTTGCCCTCCATCACCGGCTTGGCAGCCAGCGGGCCAATATCGCCCAAGCCGAGCACGGCTGTGCCATTGGTGATCACTGCAACCAAATTGCCGCGTGCTGTGTACTTGAAGGCGTTATTTGGATCTTTGACAATTTCTTCGCAGGGTGCGGCCACGCCGGGGCTGTAGGCCAACGCAAGGTCGCGCTGGTTGGTGAGCGTTTTGGTGGCTGCAATGGCAATTTTGCCGGGCGTGGGAAATTCGTGATATTCGAGCGCGGCGCGGCGCAATTCGTCACGGGCTTGTTGGCGTGTATCTTCGCTCATGGGGGCAGTTGTCTCGTTCGTTGAAGGCATGGGGGCTCGGTCTCGTTGCAGCTTGTCATGGCGGCGTTATTGTCACTTGGAAGATGATTTTAGGTGCTTTAGAGGCATGCTCCCTGTGCGTGAATATGCGTATGCGGCATGAACAGCTTTGACTAACAACAGTGAAGTTGAATTGACAATCACTATTAAAGTAATAGCAAACTACGTATATTTTATGCCGGCTAGAGGCTTGTTTTGCTTAAAACGCTGGGTTTGCATTATTTGGGCTTTTGTGGGTTGAGATCGTTGGCGTGCTATGGCCTATGGGAGTCGAATTCGCGCGGGCTCATGTACCCGGCTCGGGACTTGCGGCACTTGCCGCTAAATGACGAATAAAAACGCTTCGCGTTTTTGAGCCTGCGCTGCGAAAATCGCCCGCCCGAATACGACTCCCACAGGCCAGGCTTAGCGAGAGAAATCCCCGTCTCGGCGCGCCAAAGTAGCTGGCGGGTAGTTGTCGTGGGCGAACGAAGATCACAAGAGCAGCTTAATAGGCCGCGAGGCAAGAGGCATTTCGCTCGACCGATGTTGCGTATCCCGCTTCTCGGGGCGAGCGGAATGCCTCTTGCCTCGCGGCCGTTTAACCCGGCAACGAATTTAAAGCAAGACGACACCACACTCAACAGCCACGCTTAGCAAACCGAACACTATAAATTCAATAGCACGCCACGCAATAAACACGCCGGCTACATGCTCAAAAGGCTTAAAAATAGCGCTCTAAACAGCCTTGCTATCAGCCTCTGATTTCTCGGGCTCTTCCGGCTTTTTGGAAAAACGTATGTAGAACTTCGAGGCAAACAATCCCACCTCATACAAGATACACATCGGAATGGCCAGCGCCAATTGGCTGATCACATCGGGCGGCGTCACCACCGCTGCGATCACGAAAGCTACGACGACGAAATAGCCTCGGAAATCTTTGAGCTTCTCAATCGTCACGATGTTAAAGCGCGTGAGCAACATCACCACAATTGGCACTTGAAAGGCAAGTGCAAAAGCAATATACAGACTCAGAATCGATTCCACGTACGATGCAATATCTGGTGTGGCAGCGACGTTGGCGGGTGTGAATTTTTGGATGAACTCAAACATTTTGTCGAGTACAAAAAACTGCACAAAAGCCAAGCCAGTGTAGGCCAGCAAGCTGCCAAACATGATCAACGGCAGCGCAAAAAGCTTTTCAT
>JAYUSD010000124.1:0-8494 GCA_043755865.1 Variovorax sp.
GCCAAAGCGCCTGCGCCCGGCATGGCGAAGACACGGCTGATACCAGCGCTCGGCGCATCCGGCGCTGCGCGAGCGCAGCGGCAATTCATCGGGCAAACGCTGCATACCGCGCAGCAAGCCAAGCTCGGCAGCATCACGCTGTGGTGTGCGCCCAATCCGCAGCATCGCCGCTTTCGCGCATTGCAAGAGCATTTCAATATCTTTTGCCTTGCGCAACCCGAAGGAGATTTGGGCGAGAGGATGAAGCACTGCGCAGAGTGTCATTTTGCACAAGTCCGAGCCGCGCCGCTGCTCATCATCGGCACGGATTGCCCCGTTTTGTCACCCGGGCGATTGGCTGAGGCGGCGCGTAGCTTGCGCGATCACGATGCTTGCCTGATTCCCGCTGAGGATGGCGGCTATGTGCTGCTGGGCTTGAAGAAAATGAACCAAAGAGTTTTTGAAAACATCGAATGGAGCACGCCGCGTGTGCGACAGCAAACGCTGGAGCGCTTGCGCGAATCTGGCGCTAGCGTGGCAATATTGCCCACGCTTTGGGATGTCGATGAGCCGCAAGATTGGCAGCGCTGGCAAGCGATGAAAGGAAATTGATGAACTCACCACGCAAGATTCATCCTGAAATGCCCGGGAGCTGGTACGAAAAACGACTCAAGCTACCCGCGGGAAAAGTCTCCGTGGTCATTGACACCGATGCTGCCAACGAGATCGACGATCAATACGCTCTCGCATGGGCACTTGGCCGGCAAGATAAATTAGATATTCGCGGCATCTATGCCACGCCCTTTTCCTTTGCGCATCGCAGAGCTTTGTATCCAGCGGCTGCGCTAGATGCTGCGCCGTTCAACCCGCCCGAGATCGGCATGGAGCGCAGCTTCCATGAAATCTTGCGCGTGCAAGAGCTGATGGGCTGCAAAAGCGCGCCCGTTTTACGCGGCAGCCCTGGCTATCTCTCGTCGCTCTCACAACCGATCAAAAGCGAAGCCACTGAGCATCTGATTGCCACAGCATTTGCCATGCCCGAGGGTGAGCTTCTATACGTTGTCGCGTTAGGCTGCGCCACCAACGTTGCAAGCGCGTTACTGATTGCGCCGGAGATCATGCACAAAATTGTGGTGGTGTGGACAAGCGCTTACCCCTCGCATGCCCCGCACGTCAATGCGTCTTTCAATCTAGAGCAAGACGTGCTCGCCAGCCAATGGCTCTACGCCAGCGGCGTCCCCTTGGTGTATTTGCCCGGTTATCACGTCGGTGCACAGTTGCGGCTGTCAAGGGCCGAGGTCGAGCGGTTTGTGCGGCCTCATGGCGCGATTGGCAAGTATCTGCACGAGCTTTTTGCAGACAATCCTCTATGGTTCGTCACAGGCCGCCCAACATCTGAGGCACACAGCTGGGTGATTTGGGATCTGATCAATATTGCTTGGCTGATTGATCCCGCTTGGGTATCAAGTCACATCGTTGCCACCCCGGTACTGGGCGATGATCTGCTTTGGAAAAAGCGACCCGAGGCGCATCCCATGCGCGAAGCCTATGCCGTGCAACGTGATGCGATTTTTAACGATCTCTTTGCCTGTTTGAAGACAAGCTCAAAGTAAGATTCACGCATCCAACGCGACTCATCAGTCGGATTTAATCTTTAACTTCCCCTTACGCCATGAAGCTCAATCGCCGCCAATTTTCTCGCCAAGCCTTCGCCGGCGCTGCTGCATTCCCACTGTCTCAGCTCAGTTTTGCTCAATCGAATTGGGCTGATACTGAAAAGAAAGCCCGTGGCCAAACCGTTGTCTTCAACGCTTGGGGCGGCAGCGAGCGAATCAACGCTTATCTGGCTTGGGCAGGCGAACAAGTGCAGCGCGATTTCGGCATCAAGCTCGAACACGTCAAACTCACTGACACCGTAGAAGCGGTCAAGCGCGTGCGCACAGAGAAAGCCGCTGGCCGCAATGCAGATGGCTCCATTGATCTGATCTGGATCAATGGCGAGAACTTTCTGGCCATGAAGCGCGAGGCGATGCTCTTTGGCCCTTGGGCAGAGAGCTTGCCGAGCTTTAAGTTTGTGGATGTGGAAGGCAAGCCCACCACACGGATTGATTTCGCTGAGCCTGTGCAAGGCATGGAAGTGCCTTGGGGCATGGCGCAGCTCACGTTTTTTGCAGATCGCGCAAAAACGCCGAATCCGCCGCGCTCGACAGCGGCTTTGCTCGATTTCGCCAAAGCAAATGCTGGCCGTGTCACGTATCCCAAACCGCCCAATTTTCATGGCACGACTTTCGTTAAACAAACCTTGATGGATTTGACAACTGATCGCGCCGCACTCTACAAGCCGTTTGATGCAGCAGCATTTGCAAAAGTCACCGAGCCGCTGTGGAAGCATCTCGATGCGCTGCACCCGCATTTGTGGCGGAGTGGCAAGCAGTTTCCAGCAAATTCAGCCGCTGTGCGGCAGATGATGGCCGATGGTGAATTGGCCTTGGCTTTTACCTTCAACCCCAATGAAGCATCCAACGAAATCGCTGCTGGCCGGCTTGCAAGCAGCGTAGGCAGCTATCAATTCGATAGTGGCACGATTGGCAACACGCATTTTTTAGCCATTCCGTTTAACAGCAAAGTGAAAGAGGGCTCGCAAGTCGTAGCCAACTTTTTGCTCTCGCCAGCTGCGCAAGCACGCAAAGGCGATATCAAAGTGTGGGGCGATCCCACAGTCCTCTCACCTGCGAAGATGAACGCGCCAGACGCTGCACTCTTTAACGCCAGCCGCGCGCCCGGCCAAGTAGAAAAGTTCGCTCCCGTGATCCCCGAGCCGCACGGCAGCTGGGTCGATCCGATTGAGAAAGAATGGCTCAAGCGTTACGGCGCTTAAACCGCAGCTATTCTTTCTCGATGAATCAAACACGTCGCCCGCACGAACACCCCGTTCGGGCTGACCCTTCGATAGCCTCAGGGCTGGGTACGCTTTGCATATCGAAGCCCTCGCCTGCCCTTCGATACCTCAGGGCGAACGGATAGGCATTATGTCAAGCATTTTTCTTGCCGCGCCGATTGCTCTTCTTTTGATAGCAGTCTGCGCATATATCCTGCCGGCTATAGGTCAGTTTGATGCTTGGAATGCCCTGTGGGAAGCGCCCGGCGTGGCTAAAGCAATTGGCATGACGTTGTGGACAGGTTTGGCTTCAACCCTGCTGGCTTGGTGGCTCACAGCTTGGCTACTTTCTCAAGCTTTTGGCAAGCCGTGGTGGCGAGCCATCGTGCGCAGCTTGCCCGCCATGCTCGCCACGCCACATGCAGCTTTCGCGGTCGGCCTCGTATTTTTAGTCGCACCGAGCGGCTGGATTCTTCGCGCTTTCTCGCCGTGGCTCACAGGCTTTGAGCAGCCGCCGCAGATCGCCACCTCGCAAGACGCTTATGGCCTCGGATTGATTGCCATGCTGGTCTTCAAAGAAGTGCCGTTTCTGCTCTGGGCAGCGGCCACGCAATTGCAGCGCGATGACACAGGCGCACGCTGGCAGCGCGAAGCCTTCGCAGCGCAAACTTTGGGCTACAGCCGCACGCGCGCCTTCTGGCAAGTGCTCTGGCCGCAGCTCTCGCCGCGTCTTTTATGGCCACTGCTGGCGGTGTTGGCTTATGGCCTGACTGTCGTTGATGCGGCGCTGATTGCCGGGCCGGGAAGCCCAGCCACGCTCTCCGTGCGGGCTTGGGCATTCCTGCAGGACAGCGATGAAGCAACGAATGCTGTTGGCGCAGTGGCGGGTTGGTTACTCACCGGATTAGTGGCAGGATCTGCCGCATTGATTGTGCTGAGCGGCAAAATCGCCGCGCGGCTGAGGCAGAGATTCAATGGCCAGCGCGGCAACGATTCGCCGCTGCGCGTTTGGCAAACTGGCCGCATTGTTTGGAGCGCCGTGATGCTGCTTTATGGCGCGGTGCTTTTAGCGCTAGCAGTGGGTAGTGTCTCGGGCGTATGGCCATTCCCAACGCTGCTGCCTACAAACCTGAGCTGGGAAGCTTGGCACGCCGTTTTTAAAAGCAGCGCCAGCGTTTGGTTGACGCTCGCTCTAGCGGTCAGCAGCTCAAGCGTTGCGCTCATCTGGTCAGTCGCTTGGCTTGAGCTAGCGCCGCCGAGCTGGGATGCGGCGCTGCGGAAATTGCTCTATCTGCCCCTGCTCCTGCCCGGCGTGCTTTGGGTGGTGGGCATCCATCGCCTCGCACTCGCTGGAGGGTTTACGGGCGGGTGGCTCGGCGTATTACTCGCGCATCTGCTTGCGGTGTTGCCCTACACACTGATTGCGCTTTCGCCCGCCTACCAAGGCTTTGATAGCCGCTATGCCCACATCAGCAGCGCTTCAGGCAAAAGCCGCTGGACTTATCTCATTCAAATCAAATGGCCGCTGCTGCGCACTTGTCTTTGGAGCACAGCGGCGGTTGGCTTTGCAGTGAGCGTGGCGCAATTTTTACCCACGCTCTACATCGGCGAAGGCCGCATCGTCACGGTCACCACGGAGGCGGTAACGCTCTCATCTGGCGGCCAGCGCTCGATGGTTGCCGCTTTTGCATGGCTGCAATGGTTGCTACCCGCGCTCGCATTTGCACTCGCGGCTTGGCTGGGCAGGCCTAGGCGCTGGGCAGCTGCGCCACCGCCCGCACTAAACTCTCTTCAATGAACATCGAAGTCAAGCAACTGTCTGTGGGCATCGGTAGCGCTCAAAAAGTGCTCGTGCAAAACTTAGCGTTGCTTTGCCCGCCGGGCAGCATTACCACGCTGATGGGCCCCAGCGGCTGCGGTAAATCTAGCTTGCTCGCCGCCATCGCAGGCTTGCCGTTGCTCGGGCTAGAGGCTGACATTCGCGTCGAGCTCGAAGGCGAAAGGCTCGATCACCTGCCCACCAGCCAGCGCCGCATTGGCCTCCTGTTTCAAGATGATCTGCTTTTCGCTCATATGAGTGTGCGAGAGAATTTACTCTTCGCAGTGCCGCCCGGACCAAAGGCACAGCGACTGCATCAAGCCGATGCCGCTCTGCAAGAGCTCGGGTTTCACGACATGGCCCACCGCAACCCACTCACGCTCTCCGGCGGCCAACGCGCTAGAGTCTCGCTCATGCGCACCCTACTCGCCAAACCGCAAGCCCTATTGCTCGACGAGCCTTTCTCAAAATTAGATGTCGCGCTACGCGAGCAATTTCGCCAATTCGTCTTCGCGCATGTGCGCCGCCTGCAATTGCCCACGCTGCTCGTCACGCATGATGCGGCGGATATCGCAGACGCAAGCCGGGTGATCGACTGGACAGCTTTAGGCTGATCTTCATCTGTCTCAAGCGGGCTTTGAGAAAAAACCGCATCTGCCTGTGCTTAAACTGACTTGTTGACGCACCATGAGTTTTCCATCTATCGACCTAAAGCGGTGTTGAGCGACGCATATGCAACAGCAACGTCACGTTCCGCTATTGCAACCGATTCGGTCGCATCAAACAATCGCAGTTCGGCTCTTGAATATTCAAGAATATTTAGAATCCCCGCCTCAATATTAAGCTGCACATCAGATATTTCACGCAGACGTAGCGCACGCAAGTTCTGTACTAATTTCAGTCGCGTTCGAACCGCTTGCCACTGAACCAGCTCGCTTTCCACCTCTTGTAGCGCAACAAACACAGACTGTCTGTAAAGCACTTCACGTTCAGCGCGTAGTGCCCTAGACTGGTCAACACGCGCCGCGATTCGGCCACCATCTAGCAGCGGCAGCGATGCTTTGGCACCCAATGCCCAGCTCAATGCGTCGCGCTTAAGCCAGTCAACCAAACGCTCTGCGACAAAACCGACTGCCGATGTCAGGTTGACAACCGGAAACCGCTCCAGTTGCACTCGCTCCACATCGGTGGTGGCACTGGCTAAGCGCTGCCACTGCGCTTGAATATCTGGGCGCTTCGCAACCACTTTGGCAGGCAAATCAGGTGCCACTTTCAATTCAAGCTGTTTGCGGTCAGTAGACCCTGCCCAATGCGCGGAAAAGTCAATCGTAGACTCGCCGACCAATAACGCGAGTCGTGCAATGCTCTGATCACGATCACGTAACGCATCAACTTCTTTTTGTTTAGCTTCAACAACTGTCTGTGCAGCATCCCGATTGGTACGGGAAGTGCCCAAGCCAGCGGATACACGCTTTGATTCACCTTTGGCGATTGCATTCGCTGCGGTGACTAGTTTTAAAGCAATTTCATGGCGATGCTCAGCAAGACGAATATCAGCCCATGCCTGAATAACGGCATTGGTAACTGCCAAGCGCGCAGCCACAGCGTCAAACTCATTGGCTTTAAGTTGCGCCTGTGCACTTTCTACAGCCTTGCCAAGACGACCCACCAAATCTATCTCAAAACTGGCCTGCAATCCAACATTGAACTGATTACGCGTCACGGGTGGCAACACCGCATTTTGCCCCCCAGCATCTTGCAAGCGGGTGGCGGGCGTTCGCAGACGTTCAGAGCCTGCGCTCAATCCAACCAGAGGCCGCCTATCAGCGCGCGAGGCCTCCACACTGGCCCAAGCCTGAGCAACACGCGTAGCGGCCAGCTGCACGTCCATATTGGCAACATGCGCCTGCTCGATAATGCGATTGAGCACCGCATCGTTGTATTCGTGCCACCAAGCGTCGGGGTATGGTTGATCCAACGCTCCATCGCCCGCCGCGAACTTCCAAGCCACGGGCAGAGAAACTGACTGCAGCGGGGGATGAATTGGACTGGCGCAGCCTCCCAGCGCCAGCACTACACACCACGTCACTGCAAGGCGTACGGTGCGCATATCAACGCTCTGCTGAAAACCGCACGATCACACGCTGGCCGATCAGCAGCGTCGGCGCATCAATGGACAATACGCATTCAGCAACCTTGGCGTCTTGCTTCTCGCTCGGATCGTCGCTAGACGTGCGCATCCCTACCACGCGCGCCAAACGAATGACCTTCGCACGAAACACTTGTCGCTCATCGGCCTCTAAAATCACCTGCGCCGATTGCCCTGGTTTGACGACACTCAGAAAGCGTTCTTCGAGCTCTGCTCGAACGATCCGAGGCGCATCAGGAGCAAACACAAACATGGGCGTGACATTCAGCGTACTGACACCATCACCGGGCCGCGCTTGACGCCGAACGATCTGACCATTTAGTGGTGCGCGCACAGTATGCTGCTCGATCTCAAACTGCGCCACCTCAAGCCGCCGCGAAGCCACCTGCAATGCGGCTTGCGATGCTGAAATTTCCGCTTTTGCTAATTTCACTTGATCACGAGCTTGATCTATTTCTTGTTTGGAAACCAGTTGATCAGGTGCAAGCGGCTTAAGACGAGATTCTTCGCGCTCGCCTGCAGCAAGCTGAATGACCAGCATGGGTAGCGCTTGCCGAGCTTGTTCGGTTTCGGCCCTTGCAAGTTTGGCCGCCAAGCGCACTTGCTCGTCATCCAGCACGGCCAGTAGTTGCCCAGACTTTACAGATTCCCCTTCTTCAACCAACACTTTTTTTACAATACCGTCGCGCCGAGCGGCCAGTTTAATCACACCGCCCTCAATATCAATTCGTCCTTTTGCGCTAGCCACAAAAGTTTCTGTCACTGCTGATGGGTTCGCGTTGTTCGCTTGAATTTTCTCGTCTTGCTTGGCACACGCAGCCAGTAGTAAGCTACAAAGAATGACTGATGCTGAAAATTGCAGCGTGCAGATGCGAAGGAAAATATGTGAGCTATGCATGGATCGCACCTTGTGCAGTAAGTGGTGGAATAGAACTTTTGCCCAATGGTCGTTCATCTTTATTGAACACACCGTCTACTAAATTAATGATGCGATCTGCATGTGGCAATAGACGATCGTCATGCGTGACTGCCAATACCATAGCGCCGTGTTCATGTGCGGTGCGTTTGAGTAAATCGATGACGATTTGCCCGTTCTCGCCATCAAGCGCGGAGGTGGGCTCGTCAGCAAACATCAACTTGGGAGCCTTGACCAAAGCTCTGGCGATAGCGACGCGCTGCTTTTCTCCGCCAGAAAGCTCTAACGGGCGCAGGTGGCTGCGTTCACCCATCCCAACCTCATTCAATGCTTTTATCGCCCGCTCCTTAGCAGCATCGTCTTTGATGCCAAGATACTGCAACGGCAAGATGACGTTTTCTAGCGCCGTCAAACAACTAAACAAATTGAAACCTTGAAAGATAAAACCGCAATGCTCTAAGCGAAAGCGATCAATCTGGGTTTCGTTGAGTGACCATAAATCTGTATTCAGGGCGAAAACATGCCCCTGATCTGGCCGCAGCAGCCCGGATAGCATCGACAGCATTGTGCTTTTCCCCGAACCTGATGGGCCTACCATAAGTGTTAATTCCCCAGAGAAAATATCGATAGAACTGTCTTTGATAACCTGTTGGGTAATCTTGCCGGTCGTAAACGATTTCGAAATGTTTTTTGACGATATTGTTACAGCGCCCATGAAGAGACCTAACGAAGAAGGTCTGCGGGCTGTACTTT
>JAYUSD010000125.1:0-8488 GCA_043755865.1 Variovorax sp.
CGTTAAGCTGAAAGGATTAATGGCATAGCAAGCCGCTTTGGGTGCAACTGCGCAGATGGCTTAGCGGCAAATAGCTTACCGGCAAGTCGTTCACCAGCAAGTACTTCACCGACAGGCAGCAGGCTCGATCAGCGCGGGGCATGTCTGCTGCGCCTCAGACGAGACACGGCTGCCAGCCTTATTGCCTGCCCCGCCGGCCGTGCTTTGGCGATACTGCGCAAAGCATGCCTCAGCCGCGCGATAGACCTGCCAAGCGGCTTCACATTTTTCTCGTTCGGTGACAGGTTTTCGCACGGCGGACGAAGCCTGCGACGGTTCGGGAGCCGGTGCGCCCTGAATGCTGGCAGGCACGCGCGATGAGACGATATTGCTGCGCGTGTCGACTTTTTTTGCCGTCGCGCGACGATCTTCGGGCACATCGGCGCTGTATTGCACTTTGCCATTTTTATCAATCCAACGGTAAATCTCACCGGTGTTGGCACCCTTCTTCGCCAAAGTTGTTGTGCTCACTGTGCTGTTGGTAGGTATGCTTGCGCTTGGGCTGGGCAAAGCAGCCGGAGCAGTTTTTGCAGCGACGCTTGAAGCAGTGGTTGGCTTGCGAGTCAGTGTGGGTATGTAGTTAGAAAATGGCGCTGCGGTAGGCGTAGCGACAGCTTGGGTGGACGTTTGCGCTACGGCTGAACTGGCACATGCCAGGACACCAGCGCAGGCCAGCAGCGCAATGCAAAGGCAGCGCGTCGCCTCAAACATGCTGCGGCACCAAAAAATCTTTGCTTATCTTTGCGCCCAGCGCATTGATGCGGTCTAAGAACTGCGTGAGATACGCATGAAGGCCAGTGGCCAAAATCTCATCGATATGGCCAAATTGCAGATCAGCGCGCAGCTTTCCTGCCGCGCGCTGCGTATCTCTACATTGCGCATTGGCCACTAAATTCAAATTCTCCACCACGGCATTCAAACTCGCATGCAACGAGCGCGGCATATCGGCGCGCAGCATGAGCAGCTCGGCCACGCGTTCGGGCGTGATCACATTGCGATAGACCTTGCGATAAATCTCAAAGGCCGAGACACTGCGCAAAATGGCGCTCCAATGGTAAAAATCAAGCTCCTGATCCTTGGCATTCGCTGCACCATAAAAATCACTTTGTAGTGCGTGGAATTTCACATCTAACAAGCGGGCGGTGTTATCAGCCCGCTCAAGAAATGTGCCTAAGCGAACGAAATGCAAGGATTCATCCATCAGCATGGTGCCCACGGTGACGCCGCGCGAGAGATGACTGCGGTATTTCACCCATTCAAAAAATTTTCCCGGATCTTGCTCAAAATCGCCCGCTTTAATTTTGCGACTGAGTTCGAGCCAAGTTTGGTTGATGGTTTCCCACACCTCGGTGGTGAGCGTGCCGCGCACGGCACGCGCGTTCTCGCGAGCTTGGCCAATACAACTCACGATAGACGATGAATTGGTTTCATTTTTCACCATGAAAGTCATCACGTCTTTGGCGTTCACGCTCGTTGCCCAAGCAGCATAGCTATCTTCAAGCTCACTGATCGATATGATGCCCTCCCAGCCCGCTTGCGCCACGGCTGCAGATTGCGGGAGCAAGGATGTTTGGTAATTCACATCAAGCATACGCGCGGTATTCTCAGCCCGCTCGGTGTAGCGGGCCATCCAGAAGAGGTGATCGGCAGTGCGGCTTAGCATGGGTTTTTTGATCGCATAAGTTATAGAAAATTCAGTTTCCGAGCGCGGACGACGCAAAAGTTACGCGAAGGACGCGAAAAAGAAACAGCCAAAATTGGAGGGCGCGTTGCAATATTTCTCATGTTTTCTTCAATCTTTTTTGTATTTCTTTCGCGCTCGGATATTTTTATTTGTATTCTCTTCAAGCTTCCATCACCCAAGTATCCTTCGTTCCCCCGCCTTGCGACGAGTTGACGACGAGTGAGCCTTCTTTTAAAGCAACGCGCGTCAAGCCGCCGGGCACGCACTGAACGGTTTTGCCAGAGAGCACAAACGGCCGCAGATCAATGTGGCGCGGCGCGATACCGCTTTCCACATACGTGGGGCAAGTGGAAAGCGACAGCGTAGGCTGCGCAATGTAATTACTTGGATTGGCAAGCAGCACGCGGCGGAAATCTTCTATCTCTGCTTTGGTGGCTGCAGGCCCCACCAGCATGCCGTAGCCGCCCGCGCCATGCACTTCCTTAATCACAAGCTCATGCATGTGGTCGAGCACATAAGCCAAATCATCTCGCTCGCGGCAAATACGCGTCGGTACGTTAGACAAAATTGGCTTTTCGCCCAGATAAAACTCGATCATTTTCGGCACATACGGGTAGATCGATTTATCGTCTGCCACGCCCGTGCCCACGGCGTTTGAGATCGTCACGTTACCGGCTTTATAAGCCTCCATCAAACCGGCGCAGCCCAAATTGCTCTTTGGATGAAAGACTTTCGGATCTAAATAATCATCATCGACTCGCCGATAAATGACATCCACCCGTTTCGGCCCCTGCGTGGTACGCATGTATACAAAGCTATCTTTCACGAAAAGATCTTGCCCCTCCACCAGCTCAATGCCCATTTGCTGCGCGAGGAAGGCATGCTCGAAATACGCACTGTTGTGCATGCCCGGCGTGAGCACCACCACCGTGGGATCTTCGCTTGCACCGGGCGCGACACTGCGAAGCGTCTCAAGCAATAAATCAGGATAGTGAGCAACGGGAGCCACTTGATTTTGCGCAAACAAATCGGGAAAAAGTCGCATCATCATCTTGCGGTTTTCAAGCATGTAGCTCACGCCGCTGGGCACGCGCAGGTTGTCTTCCAACACGTAGTATTCGCCCTCGCCTTGCGAGTTGGGTGCGCGCACGATATCAATGCCCGCAATATGGCTGTAAATCTGGCGTGGCACATCAACACCCGCCATCACGCCCCGAAATTGCGCATTGCGCAAAATCTGATCCGCAGGAATCACACCCGCTTTGAGAATCTCCTGCTTGTGATAAACATCATGAATAAAGCGATTGAGCGCTGTGACGCGCTGAACTAAGCCGCGCTCCATCGTGGCCCATTCATGCGCAGGAATGATGCGCGGAATCAAGTCAAACGGAATCAGCCGCTCCGCCCCCGCGCCATCTTCATCTTTCTCTCCATACACGGCAAACGTGATGCCCACGCGGCGAAACACCATCTCCGCCTCTTCGCGCCGCGCCCGCATGACCTCTTGCGGCTGCTTGGAGAGCCAATGGTCATACCGCGCGTAATGAGGCCGCACGTTGGCGGCACCGACACTTTGTGCGGCATGCATTTCATCAAACTTCCGGACTGTCATGAAACTCGTTCTCCTGCGCACAGGATAGCAAGTTTCAAGCCACCCACACCTCGGGTAAGCGAGGGTGGCAAGCGGCAGGGTTGCTGGCTACTTCACAAAATTCCATTGCTGATTCGTGCCACTGTGGCAATCCCACTCGATGATTTGCGTGCTGTTGCTTTTTTCAGCACGCGTCACATCCAAACACATGCCGCTGCGCACATTGCGTAATGCGTTGGTGGCTGTGATCGTCCATTGTTGATCATCGAAGCTTTCGCAAGCGACGAAGGTCGCTTGCTTGCCTTTGCCATTGCCGCGCATGCAAAGGCCTTTTTCTGGCATCGTGATCACTTTACTTTGCTGATCGTAGAAGAAGCGTTGGTTACCACGGCCATGGCAATTCCAGAGCACCGTTGCATTCGTGCCGTTATCCGCTGCATCCATGCACATTTTGGGCGCGTGGCGAGCTTCCAGCGATACGGAGAGCCTCTGTGGCGTGTCATCCAAGAAGCTCCAAGCTTGATTAGATTTGCCATGGCAATCCCAGCTGGTCACTTTCGAGCCATTTTTCGCATCGCCCATGTTGATATCAAGACACATGTTGTCTGCACCATTGCGGATCGCGTTCGTGGCGAGTTCAAAATTCCACTTCTGCTTGTTGTCTGCCGTGTTGCAAGCTACAAAACGCGCTGGTTGGCTTCTGCCGCCGGTCTCTAAGCAAAGATTTTTTGCTGGATAACGAATCATGTTGGCTCGGAAATCGTAGGCAAAGCGCTGATTCGAATTGCCATTGCAATCCCACATCACCGTGCCATCCATCGGCACGCCAGCGGCACCGCCCATGTTGGCATCAATACAGCGACCCCGAATCCAGCGGCTTTCGATGACTTGCAAGACATCGGTTGAGGCAAGCGCCGCAGGCGCTACATTGGCTGCTGCTGTGGGTCTGCTGCCTTCAGTGGCGCTAGCCAGGACAACAGCATTGGCTGATCTTGTTGCCATCATCGCCACTACAGTGGCCGCAAGGTTCACCGCATTGGCCGGTGGTGTTTTCTTCTCTGTAGCCGTATAGACGCAAGTCGGTTTGTCAAAAGTTTTTACCAAATCTGCAATGCCTGTCGGATCGAGTGCTGTCGGGTCAAAATCATCGCCAGACAATGCCTTTTCAAGCTCAGACAAATCGCCCTGCATCATTTTGTAGGCAGCACTTTGCTTATCAACATTCTTCGACATTTCATCTTTAAGATTTTTCAATGTTCTCTGCGCAAGCTCTTTACTAACTGCTTTAGCTGCTGCTTTTGCACCAGCAACAGCGCCAGCTTTGGCCGCCGCCGCGCCGCCACCCGTTGCGGCTACTGCAGCTACCGTGCCAGCGACCTCTAAGCCAGCGACCACTTGGCCGCCGATGGCTTTGCCACACTCCCCTTGGGTTGCGCCGCACATTGCGCCGCAGTCCGCGCTCATTTTTGAGGGGCAAGTACCCCAGCAAACAGGGCCGATGCCGTTGTAGCCTGTTTTGCAAGCCTCGTAGCACAAGCCAGCGTCATACTCCTTTTGGCCACAGCTCGGCGTAATCGGCGCTTGTACATAGGAGTTCTTGGTGCAAAAGAAGCCAGCATCCGTCGTGCCGCCTGTGCACTTGGTCGTGCTCCAGCACACAGGGCCTTCGCCGCTGAAATTTTGGCGACAGCGGGGATACCAAAGTGCGCCGCTTTTCTCGCAGCCTTGATCTTTTGGCATTTCAGCGATATCGCGATCTGGCTGCCAGCATTGGCGCTCCTCGGAACTGCGCTTGATCAAGTCGCTGGTCTCGCCCCAAAAGCATGCTTTTGGAGAGAATGGCGCGACTTTGAATGAGCCAATCGCTGCATCCCAATTGATGCCACCAAAATCGCCGAAGTGTATCCACGTGCTCGGGTCTAAATCACGGCTTGCCCCTGCAAAACCCTTCTCTTTATACGCACCAACTTGTACGTTTGCAGGCACAAAAGCGGAGCGCATTCTGAGCCAGTCTGTGGCGTTGTTCTCGGCGTAGCCCTCAGCGTTCGTAGTCACGCAGTGAGTCCTATTGCCTTTCATCTGGGCGTTACTTCCCGGCACGTCTCTGTCAGATTGCTTTTGATCAAAGAAACATATTTCAACACCCGCTGCTGGATAGCTCAAATGCCCATCCTTGGCATTGCGAACCATGCCAGCTCTCGGGCCTGTGCGTATCAACGTATCCAGCTCATCTCGCTCGGCCACCAAAGCTTTCCATTCGTTGCCCAATGCAGTCTGCGATTTGCTGCCCGCAAGCTTGTCGATCTCAGCAATCGTATTCTTGCGCTCCACCATTTGCGCCGTCAGGTTAGCCACATTGGTTGCAGGAATATCAACATAAACAAGCAATTTAGCTCGGTCATTTTGGTGATAGTCCTGTAACTGTTCATAAGCCCTGTTTTTTACTTGCTGCGAAGCGTTCATCGCATACGCTTCATAGACGCCGAGCTCCAAAACACGGAGCTTGCGCGCAGCCTCAATGCGTACGCCAGATTTTGCTTCTGTTTGAAACCACGCTGCTGCCTCGCTCCACATGGGCAACATCCTGTTGAGCTGCGCAATACGATCTTCCATTTTGAAGACAGCATCATCGCCATTGAAACCAAACTTGGGTGAATTCACCATCGTGCGAATCTTCATCGAGCTGATTCTTTTGTGCCAGCTCCCGTCGAGGGTTTGTTGGCCATTCGGCTTGAGATCGATAAAAGCGCCACCAAAATTGGGATGCTCATAAGCGCGGACGATCACGCCTTGCGAAAGTCTCGCCACTTTAATTTTGTCATCCCAATCATCACGATGCGCTTTGTTGCATTTATCTTCGTCCCAAATCACGTAGCCTGCGCCCCGCCCGTAGCTGCTGACATCTTTTTTCACGCAGGTGGCGCCAATGTCCGTTGTGCCTTCCGGGCAACCTGACCAACACACGCCTGCCACGTTGTTTTCTCCGGGCTTGCAGTCGTTGTAGCAAAGCAAGCCGCTTTTGGTCTGCCCCGGGCCGCAGCTGCCAGGAATCGTGCCCACGCCTCGGCCGTAAGAGTCTTTCCAGCAAACTAGGTTGCTGTCTAACCCCATGCTTTTGCCAAGTTGTGCTTGAACACTGAAGGCAAGCATGAAGCACATGAGCGTGCATAGCTTGAGAAGGCGATTGAGGAAGGTTTGCATGGAAGAACTCCTGTGGAGATTGATTTTTATGAAACTGCGCTGAAAACTAAATTACTTCACCGTACTGCCGCTTGGTGCGCTGGCGGTGGTGGCTTTTGCAGCTCGCACGGCTCTGACTATGGCTCGCAAGTTATCCACATCAATTGCGCCGGGAATCAGCGTGTTTTCCACCACAAAGGCTGGCGTGCCATTGATGCCCAGATCGGAGGCGAGCTGGCTGTCTTTCGACACTGCTGCTGCCCAAGTGCCTTGATCTTGCACATCGCGCTCTAGATTTGCGATGTCTAGCCCCAAGCTCACCGCAGTGGCGTTGATGCTGGCAGCATCAATGTTTTGCAGCTCAAAAAGCTTACTGTGAAATTCGGCGTATTTGCCTTGTTTGTGTGCGGCCAATGCAGCTTGCGTGGCTCGCATCGATTCAGGCCCGAGGATAGGTAGCTGCTTGAGCACGATGCGCAGATTTTTATCTGTGGCCAGCAGCTCTTTGATCGTGCCGTGTGCACGCTTGCAGTAGCCGCAGCGAAAATCAAAGAATTCCACAATCGTCACATCGCCTTTGGGATTGCCGAGCACCATGTCTGTCGCATCTTGGTAGAGCTCTTTATGCTTGCTGGCTACTGCTTTAGCCATGCGCTCAGCGTCCGCCTTTTGCGCACGCTCTTGCTGCAAGGCCATGGTGCGCTGAATGATCTCGGGATTCTTCAGCAGGTATTGCTCAATCACTTTTTCAATCGCAGCGGTTTCTTGCTGTGATAGTTCGCCGCCTTTAAATTGCGCGAGCGCAGGTTGAGCCAGAAAAAAGTTTGTAACAAGTGCTGTGGCAAGAAAAATTTGCCGAATCATAGTGGTCTGGTTTGACTCAAAATGCGCTGATTTCATAGCTGATGGCTCCAAAGAATGTAAGTTGTTGCTATGAATGCGAGAAGTGTAAATTTTTGCGTGAGATTTTTCTATTGGTCTTTAGTACTATTCATAAAGCATTAACCGCTGCGAGTTTTTTTTACTGCTCAGAATCGACCAGGTACCTACTGCACTGTGATCCGCCAAGGCGCGTTTGAGCATTGCAAAGGCTGTAGGCGGTTGCAGTACTGCACCGTGCCGGTGAGTACCTTGTTGGGTGGCGCAAAAGGGTTTACGGTGACTCGACTGGGGCTTGAGGTGATCCCATTGCTAACGACGCTAATGTCATTGGCAGATGCCGGGGCTGGTGTCACGGTAATGATCACTGAGTTTTGCGTGCCTAGGCCAGCACCGTACTGCACGCCGTTGTTGGCATCAAAAAACGAGCCTGCAGCAACGGTAGCTGTCCAGCCAATCGCTTGTAGAGCGGGCACGCCTACCGTAATGGCGACTGTGTTTGTGGCGCAGGTGTTGCCTACAGAAGGCAGACACACGGTGTATGTGGCGGTGTGAGTCGCCGGACCGGGTGCGCCTGCAAACATCAATATGTCGCCAGAGGGTGACAACTGAAGTGCGAAAGCATCGCCGACCGCTCCAGCAACGTTCGCTGCCAATGCGATAGGCTGACCCAGATAGGTGTCGTTGGTAAGTAGGTTGAAACTGGTGCCCGCAGCGTTATAGGCAAGCGTCGTGGCATCGGAGTTTGCGACCAAGGCTTGAGCCACCTGTACGGTCAACGTCGCTGTAGAGCACGGCAAGCCGGACGGCAGAGCGCAAATCGTGTAACTGCCAACGAGGGCATCGCCAGCAAGTGCACCGGGATTAATGTTGATGCCACTGCCCACCACGCTCATGAGTGGCGAAGCACCCGCCACTAAATTGAGGCTAACTTGCGCAAGCTGGACGGCTTGTCCGTTGCGCAAGTCATTGGCCAATACATTGATGGTTGCAGTGACGCCTGTGTAGGTAGTCGCTGTATCCGCCTGAGCCTGCAAAGTGATTGGAGGCGCTGTTACCTGAACTGTGAGCGTGGCAGTCGAACATGGCGTGTTGGCTGGCAACGCACAGATTGC
>JAYUSD010000126.1:0-45983 GCA_043755865.1 Variovorax sp.
GTTTGCAATAGCGCGTTGGAGGCTTTGAGCAGTGCCACATCGTTTTCCAGTTTTGTGAGCCGTCCCAAACTGTCGTCGGTGGGGATGAAGGCGCTGGCCGACGCAGACAAGGCGGCGATATCGACTTCACCGCAGAGCAAATGCGCCCAACGGTGCTCGCGCGATCCCGGCATTTTCGGCAACTTGACCACGCTTGGCAGCCCGCCTTCGTCGCCGCGCTTTTGCAGCTCATCGAGCATGGTTTCTACGGCTGCACTGTCGGCAAATTTCGTCCAACGATCGCCATTGGTGCGCAGCTCGGCGGGCGTTTGCGGGCCACGCAGCATGAGCAGCCCAAGAATCGCACCCTGATCGTCCGTGACTTTCAGGCCGCGATAGACGTTGTGTTCAAAGCGCGGCACACGGCTCGAACTGGCTTCAAACACTAAGCTGCGCGCTTTGAGCGCGTCCAGCGCTGCGCGCGCATCGTCATCGGAGACCTCCATGGTCGGGTCGCGGCTGGTTTTTTGGTTGCATCCAAGCACCAAGGCGTTGAGCGAAAGCGGATAACTGTCGGGCACGGTACGGGCTTTTTCCATCAGCGTGGCGAGCACGCGGGCTTCAATGGGAGTCAAAGTTTTCATGCGAATGAGGATAATACAAAGGATGAAGAATATCGTGATCTTAATTTCTGGTGGCGGCTCCAACATGGCCGCCATCGTGAAAACTGCACAGCGCGAAAGCTGGGAAGCGACACTCTGCGCGCGCGTGGCTGCTGTGATCAGCAACACACCAGATGCAAAAGGATTGGCATTTGCCGCCGCGCAGGGCATTACCACCCGCGTGTTGGATCACAAAGCCTTTGCGAGCCGCGAAGATTTCGATGCAGCTTTGGTGGCTGTGATTGATGAATTTGCGCCGAGCTTGGTGGTGCTCGCGGGTTTCATGCGGATTCTCACGCCGGGCTTCGTCAACCACTTTAAGGGGCGTTTGATCAACATTCATCCATCGCTCTTGCCGGCCTTTGCGGGCTTGCACACCCATGCGCGGGCGATTGCCGCAGGCGTTAAGTTTGCTGGCGCAACGGTTCACCAAGTCACAGCTGAGCTCGATCACGGGCCGATTCTTGCGCAAGCAGTGGTGCCCGTGCTCCCGTCAGACGACGCTGATGCCTTGGCTGCACGTGTGCTCACGCAAGAGCATGTGATGTATCCGTTGGCCGTGAAACACCACTTGCTATCTAGTTGATAGCATTCGGCGTATATTCTATGCCGGCTATGTGCCTATTTTGCTTTGAAAGTGCGTTGTAGGTCGTCATTGTGCCTGCGTTGGGCATCCTGTAACGCATGCTTGTCAAGCAGCAGCAGCTGCTGCTGCGCCAGAAAACAAAGCGGCGGCCTTTTGCTTGATCTCTAAAAGCTCCGAAGCCGTCACCGAATACTGCCCCGTCGTTTTATTGACTTGGATGCTGAATTCAACGTCTTTGCCCGCATTGGTCAGCTTGCCGCATGAAAAATCGTAGTCTTTGTTTTCCCACGGCAGACCGCTTGTGCCTTCGTCGTAATCTTGGTACTCCACGCGGGTGATCTCGCCGCTGGCAATATTGAGAAGCGCACTGGCATGAATCACTTCATCAAACAACTCATCGTCGACCTGAATGGGTACCAATAAATCGCCTTTTTTGCTCATCTTTATCCTGAATGCGGTAGCTGACCGCTTTGTTTCGTTCGCGCAGCGTAGCTGCAATTCGCATATCTTATCTCGACCGCAAGCAACTTTCGATGGAAAGCGCTACACACCCGATCGCGCCCTTAGCAACCGCCGTGGGGGCGTTGCTCTTCCTTGCGCACACGAGTGCGCTGCATCCTCGCGCCTACCCACAACGGCAGCTAAAGACACGCTCGGGCGCGTTCAACCACCGCATTCAGAATAATTTCCTAAATCTGGGTTGCTCTATGCCGTCTATCACTACATTTTCGTTGAACATCGCCGCAGGCCGCACCCACAGGCCATGCTCACCGTAAAGCGCTCGGTACAACGTGAGGGGCTCGAGCGTTTCGCTGTGGCGCACCGTGCCCACCACGTCGTACTCCATGCCTTTGTAATGCATGTATCGCCCCGGCGGCGTGAGATTCAAAGGGGGAAGATCGGTGTCTGTCATGTTCGGTGGCTCACATGCTCACGCAGCATTGCAAAAGCATTGAGTTTACAAAAAGTGAGATGTCAAGCAAGCCAGCAGGCCAAGAAAAAGCAGCACGCTAGATATTTTTAAGCGCATCAGCTGCTTTTTCAATTGTTGGCTTTCTTGGTGGATATTGCGTGAAGTCTTCTTCAGGCCTTTGTAGCGCAGCAAATGCTGCTTGAGCTCCGAGCGTTCTCCGCGCACGGCTTCGAGCAGTTGGAATAAGCTCTCTACTTGTTCATGTTGCGCAGCAGCGCCCACAGGACGCCCCGGCTCGATGCGTGGGCGGTAGTCGGGGTATTGCTCATGGGCAATATCCACCAATACCTCCAAGCTACCGGGTTTGGTGCTCCCGTAAAACAGCTCTTCTGACGGCAAGCTCTGGCTGTAGCGGGACTCATCAATTTCGCTGTCCATCGCCATGTAGTCGGCGCTCTTGCCCGACATTCGCCTTTGCCTGGCCAAAGCCGGATCAACCAAGCGCACCATATCCATCTGAATGAGCTCGCCTACCAAATCAAGAATATCGCCGAATCCTTTGAGATTGGTGGCGTAAGTGCCCAGATCTTGTTGGCCATCGACTGCGAGAAGCAGCAGGCGCAGATGCTTAGGCATCTCACGCGGATCCCGCTTGATGAGCGCATTCGCACGCTCGGTGCGCACAACAACGTAATGGCTGTAAAGCCCAAGCTCATTTAAATTCATGGCAAGCATGCAAACACAGTCTTTTCAGAGCAGTCGGTACGATTTATACATATAGATGATCTTAGCCGATGTGGGGCTGTATGCAGTGTGATGTGCGGCGCCGCTCTTGGCGAGCAACGTGTAACGATACGGAGGTGGGACAATACGGCTTATGCATCCACAACAACTTCTCGAAGGCTGCGCCGAATTGGTCGCGCTTGTCATGCGCTTTGACCATCCGGCCGACAGCATTATTTCTCGCTTTTTCAAAGAGCATCGCGGCTTAGGCCAGCGCGAGCGCGCTGTGCTGGCGGATACGGCTTATGGTGTGCTGCGGCATCGCGCCTTGTATGAGCTGATGGCGCGCAGTGCGCCCAAGGGCATGGGCAGTGTGCATCGCAAGCTGGCGATGCTGGCCTTTGCTGCGCCACGCGATTATTTGGTGGGCGGTATCTTGCCTTTGGAGCGCGCTTGGTTGGAGACCTGCGATGCGCAAGTGGCATCTGGCGAAGGCCTGCTCGATTTGCACAAACACAACCTTCCCGAATGGTTGGCCACGCTGCTGAAAGCGCAGTTGGGAGATCAATTTTGGCCCTTGGTAAAAACGCTCAACAATTCAGCGCCGCTGGATCTTCGCGTGAACACTTTCAAAGGAAATCGCGAGGCAGCCAGCAAAGAGCTGGGCTCTTTTGGTATCAAAACACAAGCAACGCCCTTTTCACCTTGGGGCTTGCGCATCCAAGGCAAGCCGGCTTTGAATACGCTGGCAATCTTCAAAGAAGGCCGCGTGGAAGTGCAAGACGAAGGCTCGCAATTGCTGGCTTTGCTGAGTGGCGCAAAGCGCGGCGAGATGGTGGGCGATTTCTGCGCGGGTGCGGGCGGCAAGACGCTGGCTCTGGGCGGCATGATGAAAAACACGGGTCGGCTCTACGCCTTTGACACCTCACAAAAACGCCTCGATGGCATGAAGCCGCGCTTGGCGCGCAGCGGCTTGTCGAACATTCACCCGGTCTGCATTGCCCACGAACGCGACGAGCGCATCAAACGCTTGGCCGGCAAGTTAGATCGCGTCTTGGTGGATGCGCCTTGCAGCGGCTTGGGCACGCTGCGGCGCAATCCGGATTTGAAGTGGCGGCAAAAAGAATCGGATGTGGCCGAGCTGGCTGCTTTGCAAACCAGAATTTTGCAAAGCGCCTCGCGGCTGGTCAAAAGCGGCGGGCGTTTGGTGTATGCCACATGCAGCTTGCTGCGCGAAGAAAATGAGACGATCGCCGAGGCCTTTGGCGCATTGAATGCGGATTTTGTACCGATGCTGGTGGGCGATATTTTGGAATCACAAAAAATTGAAAACGCGGCGAGTTTGTGCAGCGGCAGCTCGGATGCCCCAACGCAATACCTTCGCATGTGGCCGCACGTGCACAGCACGGATGGGTTTTTTGCAGCGGTGTGGCAGAGGAAATAATTTGTTTTGTGGATGTGCTGTGTATGGATAAAGAAACACAACAGCCGGACGCAGAAGAAAACAGCCAAAGTTACGCGAAAGACGCGAAAAGAAAAACACTAAATGATGAAAGGTGCAAATCGCGCATTTCGTCTCGCTCGCACTAACCGCGCCCCCATTTTGTATTGAATTTCTTGGTATCTCTTTCGCGTAACTTTCGCGTTTTTCGCGCAACGGCAATTCGTTTTCCTAGCCCCGCAAAAGTCTCAACATCTGCGAATCATCCTCATTTGCCATTCCAGATTCAAGCGCCTTGGTAAACAAGCCTGTCGCTACTCCACCCAACGGATTGTTGCAGCCAGCATCGCGAGCGGCTTGCATCGCCAGCTGGGTGTCTTTTGCCAGCAGCGTCATGTGGGCGCCCGGTGGGCGGATGTTGCCCGCAATGGCGCGGCGCATACGATCAGAGCCGATCCAGCTTTGGCCGCTGGATTGCTCGATCACGTCGAGTGTGCGTCTGGCGTCCAAGCCCAATTTTTCGGCCATTGCTACTGCCTCCGTTGCCCCGACCAAATTGATTGCGGCCAGCAAATTATTGACCAGTTTCGTGCGCGCGCCGTCTCCGATGCGCTGGCTCACATGGAAGAGTTTGCTGGAGAGATCGCGCAGCAGGCGCTCGTGTTGTTTAAACAGTGCATCGTTGCAAGCGACCATCAGGCTCATGCTGCCATCTCGCGCACGCAATGGCCCGCCACTCATGGGCGCCTCGATCATGCGAACGCCGTGGTCTGCAAGCAGCTTCGCGAAGCGCTCCGCATCTTGGGGCGAGATGGTGGGGCAAAGTATCACGCTATGCGTTTGCAGCGCGGCGGGCTCTGCCGACAACAAGCCATCCGCGCCGACAAGCACATTTTGAATCTGCACTGCATCAATCACGCAAATAATCGTTACTCCTGATTTCATAGCACTCTGCGCAGGTTGTATGCCGGCTACCACCCCTTTTTTCTCTAAAAACGCCTCTTTAGTAGCATCCGTATCGCACACGTAGACGCTGTAGCCACGCGAGAGCAGATTGAGCGCCATCCCGCCGCCCATATTGCCAGCGCCGATGATAGAGATCGTTTTTATTACCATCTCGTCTCGTATTTTTCAGGCACAGCCAGAGCCGTTTGCCCTGAGGTATTGTAGCCCCAAGCGATCCCTTCGATACGCGAAGCATACCCAGTCCAGAGCTTGTCGAAGGATCAGGGCAAACGGTTTAAAGCGATGGGTATTGACCATTCGACTCACGTCTGCATCAGCCGCTTGGATTTAGCAATCGACATCAAAATGCCCAAACCCAGCCCGAGGGTGACCATTGCTGTGCCGCCATAGCTAATGAAGGGCAGCGGCACGCCCACCACTGGCAAGATGCCACTGACCATGCCCATATTCACAAACGAATAAGTGAAGAAAATTGTGGTGACCGCACCCGCCAGCAAGCGAGAAAACATGGTGGGTGCATCCAGCGCAATCATCAGGCCGCGCAAAATAAGAAAAAGATAGCTGCCAATCAGCAGCAAATTTCCAAACAGGCCAAACTCTTCCGAAAAAGCGGCAAAGATGAAATCGGTGGTGCGTTCGGGGATGAATTCCAAATGCGTTTGCGTGCCTTGCATGAAGCCTTTACCGAACAGGCCTCCCGAGCCAATTGCGATCATGCCTTGAATAATGTGAAAGCCTTTGCCCAATGGGTCTCGCGTGGGATCAAGCAAAGTGCACACGCGCTGGCGTTGGTATTCATGCAGCACACGCCAATTGACGCCATCCTCGCAAAGCGAATCGCCAAACACAACGATGAGTATCAGCCCGATCACGCATAAAGTTACCGGCACCGCAATCAATTTCCAAGGCAGCCCCGCAAAGAAAATCACCGCCAAACCAGCAAACAAAACCAGCAGCGCCGTGCCCAAATCTGGCTGCTTCATGATCAGCCCGACAGGAATGGCCAGTAGCATAGCCGCCACCAAAAAATCGAGCGGCCGTAACTGCCCTTCACGCTTTTGAAACCACCAAGCCAGCATCAAAGGCAGGCCGATTTTTAAGATTTCACTGGGTTGAATGGTGATGCCCACGTTCACCCAACGTGTCGCCCCCTTTTTGGTGATGCCAAACAGCGCCACAGCAATGAGCAGCGCCACGCCGGCAATATAGATCGGTACAGCAAAGCTCATGATGCGCTGCGGCGAGACTTGCGCTGTGATGAAAAGAATGGTGCCCGCGATCAACATATTGCGGCCATGGTCTACAAAGCGCGTACCGTGGTCATAGCCAGAGGAATACATGATCAGCATGCCCGCCAATGCCAAAAGGAGCACAGCCAACGACAAAGGCCCATCAAAGCCTTGAAACAGCGGCAGAAGGCGCTGATACCACCGAGGACGGTCAAAGACTGTGCGCATGGTGATCAGCTGCAAATGGACAATTTACAGCCCAAGCGCCGCACGGTCTAGGGTGTAATTCTGGCCGCCTTGCGAGGCTATTTTTATCGCTCCAATGGTGTTGCCTAGCTCGCAGCAGCGCGCCAAATCCCAACCGCGCTCTAGGCCAAAGAGCAGGGCGGCGCGGAAAGCATCGCCGCAGCCAGTCGGGTCAACCACGGCGGCAGCGATTTTTCCAGGAACATGGACTTTGCTCCCGTTCGTCCAGACTTCACAGCCCTGATCAGCCAGCGTAACGACCAAGCCTTTGACCTTCATCGAAACATCCGCCATCGACCAACCGGTTTTCTCGGTCAGCATCGCGCCTTCGTAATCATTGACTGTCACGAAATCGGCCATCTCGATAAGCTCACGGTGCTCAGCGCCATCGAAAACGGGCAATTGTTGGCCGGGATCAAAGACGAAACCAATGCCGGCGGCTTTGAATTGGTGGGCGTGATCCCACATTGCATCGCGCCCATCGGGCGAGATGATGCCGATGCCCACGCCGTTGCTTCTTTCTGTGGGGTCAATGATGTTTTTATGTGCATTGGCCATCGCGCCAGGGTGAAAGCCGGTAATTTGGTTGTTGGCGCGATCCGTCATGATGGTGCACAGCGCGGTGTAGCTGCTGTTGTCGACCATCACGAGGCGCGTATCAATGCCCATTTTTTTGAAGCGATCCAAATAGTCGCTCGCATCCGGGCCAACAGCGCCCATCGGCAGCGGCTCGCCGCCCAATTGCTTTAAGCCGTAAGCGATGTTGCCAGCGCAGCCGCCGTATTCTTTGCGCATGCCGGGCACATAAAAAGAGACGTTGAGCTTGTGAATTTGGTCGGGCAGAATTTGGCTTGAAAAATCGCCCATGAAGCCGAGAATAGTGTCGATGGCAATGGAGCCGCAGATGATGGCAGACATGGGGTGATGGTCTCGTGGTGATGGGTGGGCGTTTAAGGATAGAAAGCGAGCACGCGGTAGCCTGAAATTCGATTGCCCGCAAGTTGTGCGGTGTCAACCTGAATGATGATGCTGCCGGGCAGATCTTGCGAGGGGGAAAGGCTCAGCTCTTTTGCGCCCAAATCTGCCGGCGAGAGCACACGGCGCAGGATAGGCTGATCTTGTGCATCTTGCAAACTGAGCTCGACGTGGGGCAAGGCCACCGGCAAGCTGCCGGCATTTTTCAGCGTGACGGTGAGGCGATAGCTCTGCGTGGTGGCTTCAAGCTGCGCGTTGTTTTTGTTGATACGGTTAAAGCTGGAGGCATCTACTGTGATGGCTTCAATCCGCTTAAGAGATTGCACTTGGCAGCCCGCATATTGGCACAGCCGATCCAGCCAAGGCTTGGCTTGCGGCTGCTGTGCTGCGATTCGGTCTTTTTCATGCACAGCGATTTGCGCCGCCAAAGCAGCCAGCAGGCCCAGGCACAGCAGGCTGAGCCCCAAACGCACCCACGGCGAGCGCCAACGCTTGGCACGCTCAGCCTGAACAACAAAGCTCGGTGGTGCAGCCACACTCGCATCTGTGCCGACATCACCCGAAAAAGCGGGCTGGATGAATGATTCTGGCGGTACGGAATCTCGAAGCGCAGAAGCCGGGAAAAAAGTAGTGGGTTCTTCGCTTTGTGATGCAACTTCATCGCTGTGCGGCAGGGGCAAATGTGGCAAGCGCCGCACATCATCTGCGCTGGGCGCGCTGAGGGTGCTGAGCATGCCGCTGTCTTTGAATTTACTCGAGCGAAACGATTCAATTTCCAAGCGGATGTCTTCCTCTGCTTCTGGCTGCGCCGGGCGAGAGCCACTGTCCGATTTGGGTTGTTCGGGCTTTAGATCCTGTGTAGCAGCAGGTGGCGGCAACGTGCTCGCGACGGGTTCTTGCGTGTGGCCGGCAGCTTCTTGCTGCGGCAATGGCGCACTGACAGACGCGGCGTCTTGTACAAGATGGGCTTGGGCATCAAAGACCGTGGCGCATTGCCCGCAGCGCACCCAGCCGTCGGATATTTTGAGTTGATCAGCCACCACCCTAAATAAGGTGCCACAGGAGGTGCAGCGGGTGACTAAACTCATGGGAATGTATTGTAGTTGCGCGGCTGCGCGATCTGAATAACAAAAACCGCCGGAGCGGTTTTCTTAAGGGACACCGCCGGAGCGATTTTTCTAAAGTGAGACCACCACAGCGGTTTGTCGATCACCTTACCGCCGTGAGGCGGTAAGCAGGCCAATGCGCAAAATGCTATTTGCTATTTGCTATTTGCTATTTGCTATTTCGCAGCGGAGGCGGCGCCCGCAGCAGCAACAGTCGCAGTAACGCCATCCGCTGGTTTGGCGCGATCTGGCACAGGGAAGCTGCCGCCTGCCGCATTGGTCATATACACCACAGCACGGCCAATTTCTGCATCTTCATAATCGCCACCGCCCTGTGCGCCCATGGCGCCTTTGCCTTTGAGCGAGGCGTTGAGCAAAGCGTCGTAGCCTGTTTTGATGCGAGGCGCCCAAGCGCTTGCATCACCAAATTTGGGCGAGCCGGCCACACCTGCGCCATGGCAAGCAATGCACTGCGCTTTGTAGACGGCTTCGCCGGTCGTCAAAGGCCGATTGGCATCACGCACTTCAACCGTGCCCACCTTGGCGATTCGCATTTCTACGCCTTTGGCGAATTCGGCTGGCGTCAAGCCACCAAGCTCGCCACCACTGCCACCCGGCTTGGCATACGAGACGACAAAATACACCAAGCCAATGATGATAAATATGGGGGCAACTAAAGAGAAAAACACCGTGCCAAGCACTTGACCGGGAGTTTTGATGGGGCCGTCTTGGTGATCTGCGCTCATGATGATTTTTGCGGGTTAGTGAAGTACAACGTCTGATTATAACGGCGCAGTCTTGTAGCTAAGGGGTAAACCCTGCGGCATCTTGCAGTCAACGTTGCGGGTCGCGCCTACGCTTTTTTGTAAGCTACCACGCGCTGGGTTTGCACGCCGAGCCCATCAATGCCCAAGCTCATGACGTCGCCCTTTTTTAAATAGCGCGGCGTCGGCTTGCCGTTGGTTTTACAGCCCATGCCCACACCGGGCGGCGTGCCGGTGGTGATCACATCGCCGGGCAGCAGAGTCATGAATTGGCTAAGGTAGCTGACAATTTTCGCTACGCTAAAGATCATGGTGCGCGTGTTGCCTTGTTGCATGGGCTGGCCGTTGAGATCGAGCCACAGCCCGAGCTTTTGGGGGTTGGGAATCTCATCAGCGGTGACGAGCCAAGGGCCAATCGGGCCGAACGTATCGCAGCCTTTGCCTTTATCCCACTGACTGCCACGCTCAAGTTGGTATTCGCGCTCGCTTAAGTCGTTGATCACACAGTAGCCAGCAACGTAAGACAGCGCTTGTTTTTGCGAAACATATTGCGCTACTGTGCCGATCACGATACCCAGCTCGACTTCCCAATCGCTCTTTTTTGAGCCCTTGGGTAGCATCACATCATCGTCTGCGCCTTGGATGCAACTGGTGGCCTTCATGAAAACGATAGGCTCTTTGGGAATGGGCATGCCAGCTTCTTCGGCGTGATCAGAATAGTTCAGGCCGATGGCAATGAATTTACCAATGTTTGCGACTGGGCAGCCCATGCGTGGCGCGTGGCCATTTGTTTCCTTCACCAAAGGCAGCTTTTCTGGCTTGAGTTTGGCGAGTTTTTTGAGGGACGCTGCAGAAAGCTGCGCCGCGCCAATATCAGGCACGACAGTGCTTAAGTCGCGCAACTGACCTGTTGCATCAATGAGGCCGGGCTTTTCTTTGCCGGGTTGTCCGTAGCGTACGAGTTTCATGGCTTACTTTGTCTGGATAGTTTGAGCTCGCCTAAGGCGGCAAAAGCTTTGGGTTTTTCGTTCAATGCCGCTTCAAAAGCATCGCTGCTGACTTGAAGATTCACATGCACGGGGCACTCTTCATGCACGGGCGCAAAGGGCAGGGCCATGATCAGTTCATCTTCGATAAGTTCGAGTAAATTAAACTGCTTGGAAGCCACCAGCAAATCTTCTTGGGCGTCATCATCTTGCGCATTCGCCTCTGCTTCATCGCGCACGAAGCGAAAACTGCTGCGCAGGCTCACTGGCTCTTGCATCGCTTGCAGACAACGCTGGCATTGCAAAGGCACAAGGCCACTGATCTCTAAATGCAGCCAGCTTTGCGCTATGCCGCCTGCAACTGACATGTTCTCGCCGCGCGCGTGCCATTGAACAGTTTTCAAGGCGAAATCGGCATCTAGCCGGCATAGATCCTGAGCGAGGCGCTCTAATTTTGATAGCAACAGAGTGCCTGAGAGCTGCGCGGCATTTTGCGCAAAGGTGCGCACATCGAGTTGTTCGGGGCGGAAAGTGGCTTGTGTCATGGCGGGGCTCTGATCAACCCAGAGTGTAAGAGAATCACGGCTATGACATCCGTTTCCCGCTTGCTTGTTCTTGGCTCCACATCGCGTTATCGGCGGGCGCTGCTGTCGCGGTTGAATGTGCCCTTTGAAGTGGCTGCGCCCGATGTGGATGAGACACCTGTGCCTGGCGAGCCGCCCGCCGCGCTGGCGCAGCGCTTGGCGCTGGCCAAGGCGCAAGCTGTGGCGCTTAAATTCCCTCATGCGGTGGTGATCGGCTCCGATCAAGTAGCCGATTTGTATGGCAAGCCGCTTGGCAAGCCGGGCACGCATGAGCGAGCCGTTGTGCAACTTCGCCAAATGCGTGGGCAGACCGTGATTTTTCAGACCGCTTTGGCCGTGGTGTGCCTTGAGACCGGCTTCCTACAACAGGATCTTGCTGCGGTGAGCGTGGTGTTTCGAGATCTGAGCGATGAAGAAATAGAAAACTATCTGCGCATCGAGCAGCCGTATGACTGTGCGGGCAGCGCCAAGAGCGAAGGGCTGGGGATTGCCCTTTTGGAGCGCATTGACAATGACGATCCAACGGCATTGGTAGGCTTGCCGCTGATCCGCACGGCAAGAATGATTCGCGCTGCGGGAGTGAAATTGTTGTGAAGGACTTCGAATACCGAATATCCGGTCGCGAAAGACGCGAAAGTTACGCGAAAGAAATACCAAAAAAGAAAGAAAGCAGATTCAGTTTTCGGACTTAAGATTTTCTAATCAATGAAGTACCTATTTCTTCTTTTCTTAATTTTGCATCTTTTTGGTATCGCTTTCGCGTAACTTTCGCGTCTTTCGCGCTCGGAAACTTTGTCTCTTCGTCTCAAAAAATCTAATTCATATGCAGTTGATCCTCGTCCCCGCCCCGCTAGATTTCGGCTGTGAGCAGCAATCGCTCATCACGGATGTGTTGCCGCTGGCCACGCTTCAAACCGCCAGCCGCATCACGCACTGGATTGCCGAGAATGCCAAAAGCTGCCGGGCGGTCATTAAACGCATCGGCGAGGTGCAGCCGCTCGCATTGCCGTTGCAGCAACACATCATCACCGAGCTGCCGCGCGAGGTGCATAAAAAAGGCGATCATGGCGGAAGTTTTGATGCCAAACCTTTGCTGCAAGCGGCGCTGCAAAAAGCAAAAGCGGAAGGCGCACAAGACATTGGCCTCATCAGCGAAGCTGGCATGCCCGCTGTGGCCGATCCGGGGAGCTCCGTGGTACGCGCGGCGCATGCGTTGGGCATCACCGTGCAGCCGCTGGTTGGCCCCAGCTCTTTACTTCTCGCACTCGCAGCCAGCGGCCAAAACGGTCAAAACTTTGCCTTTGTCGGTTATCTACCCATCGACGCAGCAGAACGCGTGCAGCGTATCCGCGCTTTAGAAGCGATTGCTAAAAAAACCGGCCAAACCCAACTCTTCATCGAAGTACCGCATCGCAATGCTGCGCTTTGGCAAGCATTGCTAAGCAGCTTGCAGCCGGGCACCTATTTGTCCGCAGCGAGTGGCCTCAGCCTGCCAGCAGCGCAAATTCACAGCGCCACAGTGGCAGACTGGAAGCACAGAGCCGCGCCAGATGCTAAGCTGCCTTGCGTTATGGCGATTGGCGTTTAAACACCAGATAACAAATACCGGACGCGAAAGACGCGAAAGTTACGCGAAAAAATAACAAAAAAAAGAAAAGAGAATGTTCATTTATCTCGTGCATTTTCTTTTTCGCGTCTTTCGCGTAACCTTTGCGTCTTTCGCGTCCGGAAATTCTGTCTTTTCTCTTCACCCCACCAATCATCATGAAAATCATCGTTCTCGGCGGCACAGGCTTTATTGGCCGCCACATCTGCGAAAAACTCATCCGCGCGGGCCATGAGGTCACCGTGCCGACGCGCAAAATTGAAAATGCGCGCGAGATACAAATGCTGCCGGGGCTGCAACCTGTGCGCTGCAATGTGCATGATGCGGCTCAATTAGCGCAAGCTGTGGCAGGCCATGAGGTGTTGATCAATCTTGTGGCGATCCTGCATGGCAGCGAGCAAGAATTTGAGCGCGTGCATGTGGCGCTGCCGAAATCCATCGTCGCGGCTTGCAAGAGTGGCGGCGTCAAGCGCATCGTGCAACTGAGCAGCTTGGGCGCTGCGCTCGATGCGCCCTCTCAATACTTGCGAAGCAAAGGGCGCGGCGAGCAGGTGTTCAATGAGAGTGGTTTGGATATTTGTATCTTGCGCCCGAGCGTGGTGTTTGGCGAAGGCGATAAATTGCTCAATGTGTTTGCTCAATTGCAGCAGACCTTTCCATTTGTGCCTCTGGCGGGCTCTGAGGCGCAATTTCAGCCGGTGTGGGTGGAAAATGTGGCGCAAGCTGCCGTCACGCTAGCTTTGCATCACAACTATAAAATTGATAGCGCCTCACGCAGTATCTATGCCGGCAAAGTGCCTAAAACGTTTGAAATAGCCGGTGACAAGGTGATGAGCCTAAGGCAATTGTTTGAATTGGCTGGGCGCTGCGTCGGCGCAGAGCGCCCGATTTTCCATTTACCCAATGGCCTCGCGCGCATCCAAGCTTGGGCGATGGAGAAAATGCCCGGGCCCACGCTGATGAGCCGAGACAATTTGGATTCCATGCAGTCGCCCAACGTGGCCAGCGGCAATCAACCCGGCCTGCGCGAGCTGGGCATTGAGCCTGCGGGAATTGAGGCGATTGCGCTGACTTATTTGGCTCCGAAGAGCAAATTGGATCAATTTCGCAAAGGCGCATCGCGCTGATTCATGAATGGCTGGCGCCCTCAGCATCAATGCGCGGATCGCTTCATGGCATATTGCGATGTTGAAAGGATGCATTCATGAAACTCTACATCGGCAATAAAAATTACTCTTCTTGGAGCATGCGCCCTTGGGTCATGCTGAAAAATGCAGGCATCGCGTTTGAAACCATCTTGCTGCGTTTTGATGGTTTTGAGGCGGGCTCGCAATTCCGCGCTGATATCCAAAAAATATCGCCTGTGGGCAAAGTGCCTGTGTTGGTCGATGGCTCGCTCACGGTGTGGGATACGCTGGCGATTGCCGAATACGCTGCCGAGAGCTTCCCCGACAAGCAGCTCTGGCCAGCTGACAAAGCTCAGCGCGCCCATGCCCGCAGCATCTGCGCCGAGATGCATAGCGGCTTCACAGCGTTGCGCGGCGGTTGCATGATGAATATTGAAGCGAATTTGCCAGATGTGGGCGCATTGGTGTTGCGCGATAAGCCTGCGGTGGCTGCTGACGTGAAGCGTATTGAGACAATTTGGAGTGAGCTGCTTGTTGCGCACGGCGGGCCTTATTTGTTTGGATCGCGCTTCACAATTGCTGATGCTTACTTTGCGCCGGTGTGCATGCGCTTTAAGACGTATGGCCTGTCGAAGTTGCCGCAGATCAATGACTATGTTGAAGCGATTCGCTCTGCTGTGGGCGTGCGCGAGTGGATAGCGGATGCGCTGGTGGAGGGTGATTTTCGGGATTTTGAAGAGCCTTATCGACTTAAGCGTTAAAGACCAGTTTCCGTTTCGCGAAAGGCGCGAAAGTTACGCGAAAGACGCGAAAAAGAAATACAAAAATTGATCGAGACTGGGAGCTGATGTTTAAATCACCAAACATTTTTTTGTATTTTTTTGGTATTCGTTTCGCGTAACTTTCGCGTCTTTCGCGCACCGGATGTTCAAGTCTTAGGAGCTGCGTCGTTTCAATAATCGTGGCAACACCAGCACCGCCACAATCACGCATAGCAAAAACAACGACCCCGGGCGCTCCACAAACACCGTCCACTTCCCCTCGCCAATCGACAGCGCATTGCGCATTTGCGCCTCTGCAAGTGGCCCGAGGATCAAGCCGATCACCACCGGCGCGGTAGGAAAATCAAAGCGGCGCATGAGCAAGCCGAGCAGGCCAATGCCCCAGAGCAGCACCAAATCAAACGCACTTTGCCGCATGCCATAGACGCCCACGGTGGCGAAAATCAAAATGCCGGCATACAAATGCGCCTTCGGGATTTTGAGCAACTTCACCCACAAGCCTACCAGTGGCAAATTCAAAATCAAGAGCATCACATTGCCGATATAAAGCGATGCAATCAGCGCCCATACGAGCGTAGCCGAGCTGGTGAAAAGCTGGGGGCCGGGCTGGATGCCGTAGCTTTGAAAAGCACCCATCAGCACGGCAGTGGTGTTCGATGTGGGGATGCCCAGCGTGAGCAAAGGAATAAGAGTTGCAGTGATCGCGGCATTGTTGGCCGCTTCCGGCCCTGCTACACCTTCAATCGCGCCTTTGCCAAATTCTTCTGGGTGTTTAGAGAGCTTTTTCTCAGCCGCGTAAGACAAGAACGTCGGAATCTCGCTGCCGCCAGCGGGGATGGTGCCAAACGGAATGCCAATGGCTGTGCCGCGCAGCCATGCAGGCCAAGAGCGCTTCCACTCGGTTGCCGTCATGTGCACCCGGCTCATGGGATTCTGAAACTCAACTTCTTTGCCTTGATACAGCGCGAGATACAGCGCCTCGGCAATCGCAAACAAACCGACGGCGACCAACACGATTTCAATGCCATCGAGCATCTCCGGTACACCGCCCGTGTAGCGCGGCTGGCCGGAGATTTGATCGAGGCCTACCAAGCCCATCGCCAAGCCAATAAACAGCGCCACGACGCCGCGCAACACGCTGCCACCCAGCACTGCACTCACGGCGCAAAACGAGAGCACCATCAGCAAGAAATACTCCGGTGGCCCAAGCTTGACGGCATGCTCGGCGATGAATGGCGCAGCCACTGTGACGACCACAGTAGCAATCGTGCCGGCCACGAAAGAGCCAATGGCAGACGTAGCCAGTGCAGCGCCCGCGCGCCCGCTCTTGGCCATTTTGTTGCCTTCCATCGCCGTAATCAGCGAGCCCGCTTCACCGGGGGTGTTCATCAAGATGGATGTGGTGGAGCCGCCATACATCGCGCCGTAGTAAATGCCGGCGAAGAAAATCATTGACGCTGTGACGTCAACTTTTGAGGTGATCGGCAGCAGCATCGCCACCACGACGGCTGGGCCTAAGCCGGGCAACACGCCCACCGCTGTGCCAATCACGCAGCCGAGAAATGCCCAAAGCAAATTCAACGGTGTAATGGCCGTGGCGAAGCCCGCCATCAGCGAATGAAAGATATCCATGGTGAATTTCCCTTAAATCCAGCCGGTTGATGTCAAGCCTGGCAGATTCACGCCCAGCACTTTGGTAAACAGCCAAAACACCGGTGCGCTGATCGCTGCGCCTACCAGCGCATCTTTGAGCCAAGCGATCGCTGGGGCACGCGGCCTGCCTTGTGAAATATGAAAGCCTCGCACTGCGATCACAAAAGCGAGCGTGCAACTGGCGATGAAACCCATGCGCGTGATCAGCAGTGCATTGAGCAGCAACGCCGCGCTGATCCACACAAACGACAACCAATCCCCGTTGGCTGCTCCTTCAGGCGCTTCGCGCGCGAGAAAACCGCCCTTCAATGACTGGATTAACAAGATGCCGCCGCAGGCCAGCAAAGTAAGCGCCACCACCCATGGCAGAAAATTCGGCCCCACGCCTGAGTAGCCCGCCTCAGATGAAATACCAATGGCTCCCCAAGCCAGCCCTGCGCCTAAAAGAAGGCAGGCCAGCGCCACAGCGATTTCGCTGGTGCGTGGGGTGGGCGTGACGGATGTGAGTGGCGCGGATGAGGGGCGTTGCGCTTTCATGGTGTGGTCAGAGCGTGTTTGCTCAGATCATGCCTGCTTGGTACATCGTGCCGCGCAGATTGGCAAAATCGTTGTCCACAAACTCGCCAAATTCTTTGCCGGTGAGCAACGCTGATGTCCAGCCTTGCTTTTCCAGCTCGGCTTGCCAGAAAGCAGATTTGGTGGCCGTGACGACAGCTTTCACCAAATCAGCCTGCTGCGCCGCCGTGATTCCGGGGCCGCCATACACGCCGCGCCAGTTGCCCAAGGTCACGTCGATGCCTTGCTCCTTGAGCGTCGGCACATCAATGCCTTTCAGGCGCTTGTCACTTGTTACGCCAATGGCGCGCATCTTGCCCGATTTGATGTGCTCGGCAAACTCGCTGTAGCCCGAGCCACCCAAGCTCACATTGCCGCCAATGATCGCAGCTACCGCTTCACCGCCGCCACGGAAAGGCACATAGTTCACGCGCTTGGGATCCACACCAATCGCGCGCGCCATCATGCTCGCTGCAATGTGCTCAGTAGAGCCGCGCGAGCCGCCGCCAATTTTCACGCTGCCGGGGTCTTTCTTCATAGCTTCTGCCACATCCTTCATCGTCTTGAACGGTGAATTGGCGGGCACGACGAACACATTGAACTCGCTCGTGAGGCGCGCAATCGGCGTGCATTGCGTGATGTTCACGGGTGGCTTTCCGGTGATGATGCCGCCCAGCATCACCGCGCCCATCATGATCAGGGAATTGGGATCGCCCTTGGCGCTATTGACATACTGCGCCAAGCCAATCGCGCCCGCAGCGCCGCCTTTGTTTTCAAACTGCACAGCATCAAATACTTTGGCTTCTGTCAATGCTTTGCCCAAAGCGCGGCCTGTGCCATCCCAGCCACCGCCGGGGTTGGCTGGAATCATCATTTTGAGAGTCTGCGCTGCACGAGCGATAGTTGGCAAGCTGCCAGCAGCGGCGGCTGCAAGAAGGGATTTGAGGAATTCGTCACGACGCATGAAAGTCTCCATATAAAAACACAATAAATAAGATATTGCTCCTGAAACCTGTCAAATGGCTGGCAGTTGCGGGCAATCCAGATCAGGGAAAACGCTAGTGCATTTCATCAAAGCATGCCGGAGAGGTACATGATGGCTCGCAAGCTGGTGAAGTCGTAATCCACAAAATCAGCAAATTCTTTGCCAGAAATGAAGGCGGGTGACCAACCGTTTTTGGCCAGCGCGCTTTGCCACGTCGCGCTCTTTGTGGCAGCACTCACCAAAGCGATCAAACTGGCTTGTTGCTCCGGCGTGATGCCTGGGGCGGCATACAGGCCGCGCCAATTTCCGATGATCACATTCAACCCTTGCTCCTTGAGCGTGGGCACATTCACACCTTTGATGCGCTTATCGCTGGTGACGCCGAGAGCGCGCATCTTGCCTGCTTGAATGTGTTCGGCAAATTCGCTGTAACCGCTGCCTCCAACGCTGACGTTGCCGCCGATGATGGCAGCGGTTGCTTCGCCGCCGCCGCGAAACGGCACGTAGTTCACTTTTTTCGGGTCGATGCCAGCGGCACGCGCCATCATGCTGGCGGCGATGTGTTCGGTCGAGCCGCGCGAGCCACCTCCGAATTTCACGCTTGCCGGATCTTTTTTCATGGCTTCAACGATGTCTTTCATGCTCCGAAAAGGCGAATTCGTGGGCACGACAAAGACGTTGTACTCGCTGGTTAGGCGCGCAAGGGGCGTGCATTGCGTGATGCTCACCGGTGCTTTGGATGTGATGAGCCCGCCCAGCATCACTGCGCCCATCATGATCAAAGCCTGCGGATCGCCTTTACTGGCCGTGATGAATTGCGCTAAGCCAATGGCACCAGCTGCGCCGCCCTTGTTTTCATATTGCACCGCTTGCGCTAGTTTGCTTTCTGTAAAAGCTTGACCCAACGCGCGCCCAGTGCTGTCCCAGCCGCCGCCTGGGTTGGCAGGAATCATCATCTTGAGTGAGGGAATGCTTTGCGCTTGTAATGCAGGAGCGCAGGCGGCGAGCCCTGTTGCAAGCAAACCATGCATGAATTGATCACGACGCATAAAAACTCCTGTTAAGCGATGATGAGTGGATATCTTGTCGGCGGGGGCTGTCAGTTGCCTGTCATTGCACATCAGGGAAAATGCTCTCCACACCATGAAACTGCTTTTGATTGAAGATGATTTTGCGATGCGCAAGACACTGGAGCGCTCGCTTGCGCGCTTGGGCTGGCTGGTGCAAGCCTGCGCGGATGGAAGCGAAGGCTTGGCGCAGTGGCAGCGCCTGAGCTTGGATGTTGTGTTGCTCGATTTGAGTTTGCCGGGGCGTGATGGATTAGAAGTGTTGGCGCAGGCCCGTCAAATGGGGCTGAACACGCCCGTGTTGATCTTGACGGCGCGGGGCACGATCGGCGATCGCATTTTGGGTTTAAATACTGGCGCGGATGATTATTTGCCCAAACCGTTTGATTTGGATGAGCTTGAAGCGCGCATTCGCGCTTTGGCCAGAGCGCAGCAGCGCAGCGGCGCAGCGGATCAAAATATTTTAGATAAATCGGCCGCTAGCCGGCAAGAAATAAGCGCAGTTAGCTATGAAAAAGAGAGCGGTGCATTTTATTTTAAAGGGCGAGCGTTGGAGCTGAGTCCACGCGAGTCAGCGATGCTGGTGCCTTTGTATGAACGCTTGGGGCATGCCATTGCCAAGGAGCGGCTGCTTGAGCGAATATTTGCCGATGTGACTGATGTACAAGCCGATGCGGTGGAAGTGTTGGCTTACCGCCTGCGCAAAAAATTGCAACCCACCGGCTTGGTATTGGTCACGCTGCGCGGGCTGGGCTATTTGCTCAAAGCGCAATGAAAACTTTATCGCTGCGCCGCCGCTTGCTCTGGGGCATTTTGCTCCCCGTGGTGTTGTTTGTGTTGGTCGACAGTTTTATTTTGTATCGCCAGACTTTGGTGGCTGCGAACACGGCTTATGACCGCACCTTGCTTGCATCTGCCAAGACGATTGCCGAGCAATTGGATGTGCAAGGCGAGGGCACGGCGCTCGCGCTTGTGCCGCGCGTGCCGTATGCGGCGTTGGAAGCTTTTGAGGCAGACAATCGCAGCCGGATGTTTTATCGCGTGACCGGTTTCTCAGGCGAGATGGTCTCTGGCTTTGAATCGCTGAAATTGTGGACAGGGCGGATCGCCGATCAACCACGCTATGCCGCGCTGGTAGATTTTTATGACGACGTGGTGGATGCTGAGCCAGTGAGAGTCGCCGTGCTTTTGCAGCCCGTCTCGGGCGCGGGCGGCAGTGGTATGGCCACAGTGCAGGTGGCCGAAACATTGGAGCTGCGCGAAGCCTTGGCACGCGAGATGTTGCTAAGTACCCTTTGGCGCCAAGCTCTGTTGCTCAGTGTGATTGCGGCAGTGGTGGTGTGGGTGGTGCAAAGTGCTGTGCGCCCGGTCAGGCGGGTCAGCCGAGAAATCGCACAGCGGGCGGATCATGATTTAAGCCCCGTGGATGCCACGCACGCGCCGCGTGAATTGCAACCGCTCCTACAAGCCAACAACCAACTCATGGCGCGGCTTGATCATTTATTGCAACACCAAAAACGCTTCGTGCGCGACGCCGCGCATCAGCTGCGCACGCCGCTGGCTGTGCTCAAGACCCAAACGCAATCGGCGCTGCGTGGCGATGCGCCGGCCGAGCAGGCATTGCGTGAGATCGAGCATACCGTCGATCGCGCCACTGAGCTGGCCAATCAAATGCTGTCTTTGGCCAAGGTCGAGCAGTTGCGCCAGCAAGCAGCGACCTTGCCCGTCGACTGGAGTTTGGTACTGAGAGAAGTCGCACTCGATCTCGCGCCGCTCATTGCCGATAAAGATTTGGAATTCGAGCTGGTGACTCAATCTGCACTGATCCTCGCCCACGACTGGATGCTGCGCGAGCTGGTGCGCAACCTGCTGCACAACGCTATCAAACACAGCCCCGCAGGCAGCGCCCTTACCGTGACCCTCACCGTAGTCCATAGCGAGAGCACCAGCGCAGCCGAGCTTGTGATCGCAGACAGTGGTGCAGGCATCGACGAAGAGCTACGCAAGCGCCTCTTTCAACCGTTTTCCGCCGGCCGCATGCACAGCGGCTCAGGCTTAGGACTGGCAATTTGTGCGGAGATTGTGCAAGCGCTGCGCGGCGAGATTTCGCTAAGCAATCGGGCCAGCGAAGGTCAAATCCTTGGACTGGATGTCCGAGTGTTTTTACCAGTCAAGCCATTACAGCCATCATCTCAATCCTAGGAGCGATAGCTCTCACCATTTTTTGGATGCCATGCCCAGGATTGCTTTGCCGCTCTGAGACGATCAAGCCCATTTTTTCCAGCAAGCCCACATCTTTCGTCACCATGCTGCGCTCTCTCTGGAGGCTCTGCGTCAGTTGTGCAATCGTTTTAGGTTCATGCAAAATTTCCTGCATCAAGCGCCGCCTCGCCTGTGAAAGCACGGTGAACATCTTTCGCGGATCTTCAAACGAGAGCGTCACACTGCGCTCAATCGGCTCGCCGCGATCTGCGCGCTGAGCTGCTTTGCGCGCACGTGCAAAGAAATCCTCTGTGCTGCCGGTGCGCACCGTCACAAGTTGCTTCGCTTTGCTCATACTGAACCTTTCTTGCCTTTCAACAGGCTTTGCCATTCTTGCTGGAATTTCTCCAGCGTATCCTCATAACTGATGAATTCCACAGGGCTGACTTTGCCCATGAAATGCTTGTGATGGTAGTCATGCGCGTTGTCGTAACCCAAAACGCGCCCATGATCTACGGAACGCAAGGCGTGATTGATATACGCCAAGTTGTAGCGCGTTACCACTGTCTTGCCAATACCCTGAAATCCCCAAACTTCACAGCTCAGAATGCCACCACGAGATTTAGCTCTCAACTCATAACGCTCTTGCTCCAGAAGCACTTCGACTGGTTGAGCGGCTTTTTTTGAGTTCACTTTCAAAGTATATCAGGTGTGCATTCGTTTTGCACACCCAATTCAACTTGCCTTCTTCGGCCAGAGCACACTGCCAATCGCCACCACCATCAGTGCCACGGCAGCCCAATCTTGCCAAAAGAGCTTTTCGCCGAGCCAGATGGCACCGCTGAAGACGCCGAGGATGGGGATCAGCATCACGCTAAGCGTGGAAGCCACGGGCGGCAAGCTTCGCGCGAGGTAGAACCAAGTGGCATGTGCGAAGCCGAAAATGAGGATGGCGTTGTAGAGGATGGAAAACCATTCTGTGGGGCTGGGCATGCGCCAGCGCGCTTGTTCGACAACGATAGCGAGGATTGTCATCACAATCGCGGTTAGCACGGTCATCCAAAACGAAATGGTGAGCGTGGCCACAGGCATTTTCGTGCGGCGCAGCAGCTGCGTGCCGAGCGCCCATGTGCTGGCGGCAATCAACGCAAGCAACACGCCAAGCGGCGCTCCGGCGAGCTTGCCGAATTCATGCGTGAGCAAGAGCAACACGCCAAATGCTGCGCTGCCCACGCCAAGCCAGCCTCGCGCGGAGAGCTTGTCTGCAAAAAACCATGCACCAATGATCGCGCTGAAAATCGGCATCGTGTAGCCAAGAATCGCGGCGCGGCCGCTGGAGAGCAGCGTGATGGCGACGATGATGCAACCATGCCAGATGAACATGTTGAAGACGGCAAGAATCAGCAGCTCGCGCCAAAATCCAAAGGGTTGCGTTGCGTCGCCGCGCGGTATGCGAAAAGGAATTTTTAGTACGACGAGGCCAATAGCCAGCACGGGAATGCCGATCCACATTGAGAGAGCCCGAAACGTGAGCGGTGGAAATCCGCTGCCTACGCCCAGCTTCATGATCGGCCAGTTGATGCCCCAAACGAGCGTGAGGCCGACGAGAAGCCAGAGTTGTGTGGGTGTTAAGCGTTGCATGGATACATTATCATGCAATCATCACATTACTATCAAAATAGTAGCACTCTACGCAGTATTTATGCCGGCTAGGTACTGTTTTCACCTAATATTTCCGTTCGGGCTGAGGTATCGAAGCCCTACGAGCACTTCGATACCTCAGTGCGAACGGTAATGTCTCATCGAACTGCATGAGTCAGAGAAATTTACTGCATAAAACCGATATTGCGCACCTCGCGCACCTCAGGCTTGATTTTGTGTTCTGCTTCCAACTGCTCTAGGAATTCGTCGGCCGAAAATTCAGCGGCCAAGATATCGCATTGGCGTTTGACGGCGGCGAAATCTCCGGGGCACAGCTGCTCCAGTTTCAGCAATCGCGTGCGCAGCGAATCGGTCATGCGCGTTGCATCGCAGCCAAGTGCCTCCGTGACGAACATCAGCTCGCGCTGCACGTTTGTCAGTGGCTTGAATTTGATTTTGAAAGTGAAGCGGCGCAGCGCAGCTTGATCAATACGGTCAAGTAAATTCGTGGTGCAGACAAAGATGCCTTGGTAGTGCTCCATTTGCTGGAGCATTTCATTGACTTCGGTGACTTCGTAGCTGCGCTGTGCGCCGCGCCGGTCTTGCAAGAAGCTATCGGCCTCATCAAGCAGAAGCACGGCCTTTTCGCTTTCTGCCTCGGCAAACATCTTGGCCATGTTTTGCTCCGTTTCGCCGACGAATTTGCTCATCAAATCGCTGGCGCGTTTGACAATGAGCGGCTTGGCTAATGCTTTACTGATGTGCTCACCCAGCGCGGTTTTTCCTGTGCCGGGCGCGCCGTAGAAGCACAGCGTGCCGTGGCCGCGCGCTTTTAAAGCTTCGACGATGCGCGGGAGTTCAAACCGGGTTTCTACATTGAGCATTTGTAAATCGTACGTAGTGACCTGTTTGCGGCCCTTGGTGTCTGTGCTCGCATTGCCCAAAGCGGCATCGGCGTGCTTGAGCTGCCGCTCGATCAAGCCTTCAAAGATTTGCGCGTCATCGCTGGTTTTTGCCAGCCCAGCAAAGCGCACCGCAGTGCGAATCTGAGCGGGCGTAAGGCCTTTGCGCTCGGTGAGTTTGGAGACGAACGCGTCAGACACTGCGACACCGGAGAGCGTCTTGCGCACCAGCTGCTCACGCGCGCCAGGCGGCGGGCTTTTGAGCTCTAAGTGATAAGCAAAGCGGCGGCGAAACGCTGGGTCGATCTGCTCAATCCGGTTGGTCACCCAAATTGTGGGCACGGCGTTTTGCTCCAAGATTTGATTGACCCACGCTTTGCCATTCACGCTCGAAGTCGCCGGCGCAGCAATTTGCTCTTGCCGCGCCATGAGCTGCGCTGCGTCGATGCTGATCGGCGGAAACACATCTTCCACCTCATCGAAAAGCAGCGCGGCCTGCTGAGCGCCTTTCAAAAACACCTGCGCAATCTGCAACGAGCGATAACGATCTCGCCCACTGAGCGAATTGCCATCGCGATCTGCATATTCCACTTCAAACAAATCCAGCCCAGCGCATTGCGCCACCACTTTAGCCAGCTCCGTCTTGCCCGTGCCGGGCGGGCCATAGAGAAGCACGTTGACGCCACTTTCTTTGCGCTCCATCGCGTTGCGCAGCAAATTCACAAGCACATCCATATCGTCTTGCACGAAATGAAAATCTGTCGCGTTCAATTCGCTTTTTACAGCAGGCCGCGTGAAGACGGCCATGAGCTCGCTTTGATCGCGGTATTCGCGCATGAGCACGGGCGGCAGCTTTTCGCTGACTTTCATGAGATCAGCCAGATCAGTGATGTTGTGCTCGGAGATCAGGTTTTCCACCATGCCGATGCGCTCCAGCCGTGAGCCGGCGCGCAAGGCCTCGGCCACTTCGCTGGCCTTCACACCTGCAACATCTGCAATGGCGGCATAAGCTTCAGGCGCATTGCTCACTTTGAATTCAACGAGCAAGCTGCGCAGATCCCGCTGATAACGAGCCAGCGTGCCGTAGAGAAGAAGGGCACGCTCAGCTCGGTTAAGCTGCAAAAGACCAGCCAACGCATCGATATTTTTCTCCACCAAGGTGCTGTGTTTCTTCAAAGCATGGTTAAGCCAATCGCTGGTGACCGAGAGCACCGTGAGCAAATCTTTGGGCGCATCTTTGGCGTATTCATCAAGGTAGAAAAATACCGTGCCTTCCTCATAAGGGCCGCGCCATGCGCCGTAGCGCTCGATGAATTCGGCATGCGTGAGCCCTTCGTGCCCTTTCCAAAATTCATTGCCTGTGCAGCGGCGGCCTAAAAATTCTCGCAAACGCTCCACCACATGCACCGGCCAGATCATGTGGCGGCCTGTGAGCGCGAGCAAGCTGTTTAAATCTCGGCGCACATTGAATTTTGCACCCTGCTTGGCGGCCAGCGTGAGCACAAACTGCGAACACATCATCTCCAGCACGGGCGCGCTTTTCAGCCCCGGCGAGGCCAGCAAGCCATCGGCCAAGGCAGTAGATACGGATGCAACACGTTTGGTCATTGAAGAGCCTCTAATGCGCAGGGGGAAAAATGTCCCTGCCTGAAACCATAACGCAGTTCCGAAACTTATGGAAGACATGACGTGAAAATCCATGGACGGGCAATGTGTGAAATTCACCACACATTAGCCAAATGCTCGGGCTCTACCCAACGACAATGCGTGCATGATCACTTTCGCCGACATCCAAACCGCTGCCCAGCGCATTGCGCCCCATGTGCTTGACACGCCCTGCGTGGAGAGCAAAACGCTTTCGCAAATCACGGGCGCGCAAGTTTTCTTGAAGTTTGAAAACTTGCAATTCACCTCCAGCTTCAAAGAGCGTGGCGCATGCAACAAGCTCTCGCAATTGCCTGCTGACGTGAAGGGAGTCGTCGCGATGAGCGCGGGCAACCATGCGCAAGGCGTGGCTTATCACGCTCGCCGCTTGGGGCTGCGCGCGGTGATTGTGATGCCGCAATTCACGCCGGGTGTGAAGGTGGAGAATACGCGTCGCTTGGGTGCAGAAGTGATCTTGCATGGCGATACGTTGGATGAAGCGCGCAGCCATGCGATGAGCATAGCCAAAGAGCAATCGCTTACTTTGGTGCATCCGTATGACGATGCGCAGATCGTGGCTGGACAGGGCACGATTGGCATCGAAATGCTGCAAGCTGTGCCCCAGTTAGATACGCTGATCATTGCCATTGGCGGCGGCGGGCTCATGAGCGGTATGGCGGTCGCGGCCAAGGCGATTAACCCGAGCATTGAGTTGATTGGTGTGCAAACCGAGCGCTTCCCAGCGATGTACAACGCGATCAAGGGCACGAGCCTGCCCCAAGGCCCAAGCACGATTGCAGAAGGCATTGCTGTGCCCACGCCTGGTTTGATCACGCGAGAGATCATCGCGACCTACGTGAAAGACATCGTGCTGGTTGATGAGGGCGAGATTGAGCAAGCGATTGTGATGCTGCTAGAGATTGAGAAAACGCTTGTGGAGGGCGCAGGCGCAGCGGGCTTGGCTGCACTTTTAAAGCACAAAGATCGCTTTGCTGGAAAAAAAGTAGGTTTGGTGCTCTGCGGCGGCAACCTTGATCCGCTGCTGCTGGCCTCAATCATTGAGCGCGGCATGGTGAAAAGCGGTAGGCTGGCACGCATTCGCGTCGGTGCGCGTGATGTGCCGGGCTCGTTGGCGCGTATCGCAGCGACGGTGGCTGATGCGGGCGCAAATGTGAATGAAGTGCAGCATCAACGCGCCTTTACTTTGCAAGCTGCACAAAATGTGGATATCGAGCTCGTGATTCAAGCGCGCGGGCATGAGCACGTGGCTGCTGTCATTGCGGCTTTGGCGGCGCAGGGGATGACTGCGGTGGTTTGCTGATGCTCCTTATTTGATAGCGGTCAGCGCAGGTTTTATGCCGGCGATATGCTCTTTTTGCTTTAAATTCGTAATGTTTTATGAGATTGGCGCGGCTATGGCCTGTGGAAGCCGTATTCGGGCGGGCTCATGGTTCCTGCTCGCGAAAGTGGCGACACCCGTCGCCTGAAATGACATAAGAAAACGCGCTGCGTTTTCGACGCTGCGCTGCAAAAATCGCCCGCCCGAATACGGCTTCCACAGGCCAGTGGTGGGCGAGGCGAGTTCCAATCGCGGCACTTCAAACTAATCACAATAGCGAGCGTTTCGAGCGAAGATCGTCACAGCAGCTAACAGGTCACGGCTAGGCGGTTATCAGCTTGGCGATTTTGGCAGCGCAAGGTTTAGAAACGCAAGTGCGTTTCTGTCGTTATTCCAAGCGACGGGTGTCGCGTAGTTCCTGAGCTGACTCATGAGCCATGCTGATAACCGCCCAGCCGTGGCCGCTCTCAACAAACCGAAATCTTCAAAATCCAACAAAGTAAAATCAACGATGTGAAGCCTGCTAGGCCGTCGCTGGTGCAATTGTGGAAACACAGCACTGGAGGAACGTCCGGACTGCACAGGACAGCGCAGGAGCTAACGGCTCTCCAGTGAAAACCGCAAGGCATAAGCTGAGGATCAGAGCAACAGAGACGAGCCGCTTTAGTGCGGGTGAAACGGGCAATCTCTGCGCGCAGCAATACCAAATAGGCCAGCGTTGATGTGGTTCCGCAGAGCTGGCGGGTAGGTAGCACCGAGCTGAGGGGCGACTCTCAGCCAAGATGAATGACGGTCACGTTGGGGGCAACTCCAACGCACAAAATCCGGCGTATCGGCAGGCTTCACACTTTTTTTGCGCTTTTTCCCGGGTGAATTGTTCGGGTTAGCCCTAGGCTGGGTAGGTGATACCCACAGCCGATATTCACATGCCTGCCCACACAATCAGTCAAGCAAAAACTCACAGGAGAAATCAGTGAATATCAAAAGTCAAAAAGACTTCTTTTCAGGCCTCATGTTCATCATCGTCGGCGCTGCGTTTGCGATTGGCGCTTACAGCTACTCAATGGGCGAAGGCGCTCGTATGGGGCCGGGCTACTTTCCTCGCTTGCTTGGCATTGTGCTGGCCGTGTTGGGCTCAGTGATTTTGTTCAAGTCACTCACCGTGGCCACGGCCGACGGCGACAAAATTGGCAGCTTCGCATGGAAGCCGTTGATTTGCATTATCGGAGCGAACATTGTTTTTGGTATTTGCATTGGCGGCCTGCCTGCTATCAAATTCCCAGCACTCGGCATGATCGTGGGCATTTTTGCCCTGACCTTTATTGCCAGTCTCGCCGCTGAGCAATACAAAATCAAAGAAGTGTTCTTACTTGCGACCTTCCTCGCAATATTGAGCTACCTCGCCTTCATCGTGCTGCTCAAACTGCAATTCCCCGTGTGGCCTTCGTTCATCGCCTAACAAGAAAAATAAGGAGAAACTCATGAGCGATTTGATCAATAACCTCTCGATCGGTTTTGGCGTGGCCTTCACGTTGCAAAACTTAGCCTACTGCTTCATCGGCTGCCTCTTGGGCACCCTGATTGGCGTGCTCCCAGGCATCGGCCCAGTGGCCACCATTGCAATGCTGCTGCCAGCCACTTATGCGCTGCCCCCTGTAGCCGCGCTCATCATGTTGGCCGGCATTTACTACGGCGCGCAGTATGGCGGCTCTACGACGGCAATTCTGGTGAATCTGCCGGGCGAATCATCTTCGGTCGTCACCGTGCTCGACGGCTACCAAATGGCGCGGCAAGGTCGAGCGGGCCCGGCGCTTGCGGCAGCGGGAATTGGCTCATTCTTCGCTGGTTGCGTGGGCACATTGATCTTGGCTGCCTTTGCCGCACCACTCACGGAAGTGGCCTTCAAGTTTGGCCCAGCAGAATATTTCTCGCTCATGGTGCTGGGGCTTATTGGCGCTGTGGTGCTGGCCTCAGGCTCGCTACTTAAAGCGCTCAGCATGATTATTCTGGGACTGCTGCTCGGGCTGGTCGGCACGGATGTGAACTCCGGCGTGGCTCGCTACAGCTTTGATATTCCTGAGCTCACCGACGGTATCGGCTTCATTGTGATCGCGATGGGCGTGTTCGGCTATGGCGAGATCATCAGCAATCTGGGCAAGAGCGAAGACGAGCGCGAAGTGTTTACCGCCAAGGTGACGGGCCTGATGCCCACCAAAGAAGACTTTAAGCGCATGGTGCCTGCAATTTTGCGTGGCACTGCACTCGGCTCTATGCTGGGCATTTTGCCCGGCGGTGGCGCATTGCTGGCAGCTTTTGCCGCCTACACGATTGAGAAAAAAACCAAGCTCCAGCCCGGCGAGCTGCCCTTCGGCAAAGGCAATATTCGCGGTGTGGCCGCGCCAGAATCAGCGAACAACGCTGGCTCACAAACCTCCTTCATCCCGCTGCTTACGCTAGGCATTCCACCCAATGCCGTGATGGCGCTGATGGTGGGCGCGATGACGATTCACAACATCCAGCCCGGCCCGCAGGTGATGACAAGCAACCCCGAACTTTTCTGGGGCTTGATCGCATCCATGTGGATTGGCAACGCGATGCTGATCATTTTGAATTTGCCGCTGATCGGCATTTGGATCAAGCTGCTCACGGTGCCTTACCGCTGGCTTTTCCCAGCCATCGTGCTGTTTTGCGCGATTGGCGTGTATTCGACCAACAACAATACCTTTGATATCTGGATGGTGGCGATTTTCGGCGTGATCGGCTATATGGCCTTCATCAAGCTCGGCTGCGAGCCCGCGCCGCTCTTGCTCGGCTTCATCCTAGGCCCCATGATGGAAGAAAATCTGCGCCGCGCCATGCTGCTCTCGCGCGGCGATTGGAGCGTCTTCGTCACGCGTCCGCTGTCATTAGGCTTGCTGCTCGCTGCTGCTGCGTTGCTGGTGGTTGTATTGCTGCCTTCGGTGAAGAAGAAGCGCGAAGAGACGTTTGTGGAAGAGTGATTTTGTGTACTTTTAAAAGAGCGGCCTATGGGTCGCTTTTTTATGGTTTGAAGAAGAAAAATACAAATTTCCGGACGCGAAAGACGCAAAAGTTACGCGAAAGACGCGAAAAAAATCAAAGAATAGTTAGTTGGTTTGAAAACAGTTTGTGCATGCTTTCGCCTTTTCTTCTCTTTTTTGGTATTTCTTTCGCGTAATTTTCGCGTCTTTCGCGTACTGGATGTTTGGTCTTTAAATACCCTTGGCCTGTGAAGGCAGCCCTGCTTTGCCCTCAGCAATCCAAGCACGCCTCAATTGCAAATCAGAATGAAAGCCCACCATCTCTGCCGCCTGCGCCACGCTCTTGCCGGCCTGCAACGCTTTGGCAGCCAGCTCCACGCGGATGCTGCGCAAAAAATCCAATGCGCTCATGCCCACATGCTCATCAAACAATCGATTCAAGTGCCGCGTAGAAGTGCAAGCCACTTGCGCCATACGATCCGCCGTCCAATCTTCTTGCGGCGCTTGGCTGAGTGCATCTTGCACGCGATGCACAGCCGGATGCAAATGCGCACGACTGCTCAAAAAGGCTGAGAGCTGCGGATCACTCGGCCCGCGCCGCATTGGCATCACCATCACGTGCGCCACCCGAGCCGCCACCGCCTCGCCGCACACCTCGGCAACCAAATGCACCGCTAAATCAATCCCCGTGGTGATCCCGGCGCTGCTGTAAATATTGCGCTCACCGTCTGCCACAAACACGCGATTGGGCAACACGTGGCATTGTGGCTCAATCCGGCGCAAAGCCTCCAGCTCCAAATGATGTGTTGTGACTTGCGCACCATTGAGCAAGCCCGCTTTGGCAGCGAGCAGCGCGCCGGCGCAAACTGTGATTAAGCGATTGGGTGCGCGAAGCTGGCTGCTGATGCTTTGCAGCCAATGTGTGAGCAGGCGCACCGGGGCACTACCGAGGTTGATGTGTTCATCGGGCGAGCCGAGCAAAATGATCCAACTCGAATCCGTCAACTTTTTAGGCAAGGCTTCTAGCTTCATAAGCTGCGCCCCCACCGAGCTCACAGCTTGCGCATCGGGCCCGATAAATCGCATGCGAAAGGCCGCAGGCTTGCCTTGCCGCTCCAGCGTCTGATTCGCAATCCGAAACGCCTCGGAGGGCCCCGCCCAATCCAAGGCGCAGCTGTGCGGGAGCATCACGAAGAGCAGTTCAATCATGCTGGGGAGGCAACTGTTTTGGCGATCTTAAAGTTGGAGCGCTTGTGCGACGCTGCAAACACGCGCAAAGCGCCCATCGAGCACGGTGGCAGTGCGGGTTTTGATATCCGCTGCGCTGAGCGTAGAGCCATCGGAGTTTTGCATATCAAAAGTCAGCGTCGCATCCGTCACGTAATCCACCTGCCAGCCCAGATCGCTCGCGTGGCGCGCAGTCGTCTCGCAGCATTGCTCGGTGCGGATGCCGCTGATGATGAGCTTTTGAATGCCCTGCTGGGTGAGCCACACATCCAGCCCCGTGCCCACCAAAGCGCTGTGGCGAGATTTATGCACCGTGTGCGCTGCATCAAAATCAGCCAAACCTTGGAGTGGGCGGATATGGCCGGATTCAAGCGCGAAGGCATTGCTGGCTTGTTTAACGCCATCCACGTGAAATACCCGAACGATCGGAATGGCTTGACTTAGGCAACCTTCGATCAAAGCGTTTTGATGTTGCAGATAAACAGGCACATTATTGAGAGAAAAATAAGGACGATAGCGAAACGATTCTTGTGCGTCAATCAAGATCAAGGCAGTTTTCATGGAATTGCTCCGGTGTTGAAGATATCCTGATTGTTGGCGGTGATGGCGCTGTTCATCCTGACGGTTTGGGACGAGTATCTATCATTTTCGGACATTAGTTTTTGCCCTCCGAAGGCCAGCTTGGATCACATTGGCGAAGTGGTACGCCCGATGCGCAGCGGCTCAAATTCACTTGCGTTTCATACGCAAGGAAACGCACAGCACACCGTTACTATAAAAATAGTAGCACGCCACGCAATAAATACGCCGGCTACCGGCTATTTCTGGCATCAAACCAGCTTGAGAAGTCGCGCCAACGCATGATCATCAATGCCTTCGGAGAGCAAGCACTCATACGTTCGCACAGCGTAATCCAGCGTCGTGCCATAGCGGCCAAACGCTTTTTTGAAAATGTGGCCATATTGCTCAGGCTGAAGGTGCCCACAATAACTCGGGCTGCTGCGCGCCAGTGTAAAGGCCAGCGCACTCACGATGCCATGTGCAGTGCGGCACTGTAGCCAGCGCGGCTCATACACATCGCCGGGCATCTCTCGAAACCACAGGTCTGCCAGCGCTTGGCTTGCGCGCGCCGCGGGAATGCGAAACACCACGCCTTGGCAGCTGCCACCGCTGAGCAGCGCAAAGACGAGGCCCGGGCATTCCGGTGTGCCTCGATTGATCGTGCTCCACATATGCAGGGCGCGATGCCAACCATGCACGCGAGCAGCGCGGCGTTCTGAAAATTCAAATTCTTGCCGCCAAATCAAGGAGGCATAGCCAAATACCCAGAGATCGCCTCCAAAATGCTGCTCCTTTGCCTGCGCATGCCACTGCTTGCGCACGTTTTCAAGCACTTCATGCGCATAAGAAGGCGCATTATTTGGGTTGGCGTGCGTTGCAGTCATGAGCTCAATTTACAATATGCCATTGTTTTAAAACGGAGTTTGCAATGTTCTCACAAGATGACGAAAGCTCGGGCGTTGCCCTAGGTGTGGTGTTTGGTGTAATTTTTTTGGTGGTCAGCATGGTGATCGGCGTGGCGATTTATCAAAACAATAAGTCGACCAAGATGGCCAAGACGGCTATGGCTGGCGCGCCTGTAGTCGCTCCTGTCGTTGTTGCCCCCATAGCAGCGGTGGCGATGATGCCAGCAGCTGCGAGCGCTGAAGCAGCCAGCGTGAAGGTGGAAAACGGGGTGGTGAAGTTTTACTTCGCGCCTGGCAAAGTCGAGTTGGCGCAAGATGGCGGGAAGGCTTTGACGGATATTTTGGCTGCGGCTAAAACCGGTAGAAAAGTTGGCATTAGCGGCTATGTGGATCCCTCGGGCGATGCTGCAAAAAATGCCGAGCTAGCCAAGCAGCGCGCATTTGCTGTGCGTGATTTGCTTACAGGCTCGGGCGTGGCCGCTGATCAGGTTGTGCTTGTACGACCCAACGATATCAAAGCCGGCGCCACCAGTGCTGCTGAAGGACGCCGCGTAGAAGTGTTCATGATCTAAACGCAAATGCGTCTGCCAAAAAGCCGCTCAATGAAGCGGCTTTTTGTTGCACTCTTGTAACTTAGCCGCTGGTCAAAATCGGCTAATCATCGTATGATTGCGTAACTAAGTTACATCAAATTTTTGTTTTATGAAACTCCACCCTACCATTGAAGCGGTGACACTGCGTATTCGCCAGCGCAGTGCGCCCACGCGAAGCGCCTATCTTGCGCAAGTCAAGGCGGCAGCACAACGCGACCGCGGTGCGGATCGCATGGGTTGCGCCAATGTAGCGCATGCATTCGCGGCATTGCCTGCCAATGATAAATTCAAAGTGGTGGTGGAGAAGGCGCCAAACATCGGGATCGTCAATGCCTACAACGACATGCTCTCGGCGCATGCGCCGCTCGCAGGCTTTCCCGGCATCATCAAAGACGAGCTGCGCAAGCATGGCGCCACCGCGCAAGTCGCAGGCGGCGTGCCGGCGATGTGTGATGGCGTGACGCAAGGCACAGCGGGCATGGAGCTTTCGCTTTTTTCTAGAGACAACATCGCCCAAGGCACGGCCATTGCGCTCTCGCACGATGTGTTTGACGGCGCTTTGATGCTCGGTGTCTGCGACAAAATCGTGCCAGGGCTCTTGATTGGGGCTTTGCATTTTGGGCATTTGCCCACGGTGTTTGTGCCAGCGGGCCCGATGACATCCGGCCTGTCAAACAACGAAAAGGCGAAAGTGCGCGAGTTGGCAGCGCAAGGCTTGGTGGGCCGCAAAGAATTGATGGCGGCCGAGTCCAAGGCCTATCACGGCATGGGCACATGTACTTTTTACGGCACGGCCAACAGCAATCAAATGCTTTTGGAGGCGATGGGTTTGCATGTGCCCGGCACGGCTTTTGTGAACCCTGATGAAGCCACCGGCGGCAATCTGCGCGAGCTGCTCACGCGCGAGGCGGCGCGAACGGTGCTGGCAGCTTTTAAGGCGGGAAAGTGCATTGGGGAGCTGGTCGATGAGCGCTGCATCGTCAACGCGATGGTGGCCTTGCTTGCCACCGGTGGCTCGACCAATCATTTGATTCACTGGGTGGCCGTGGCTCGCGTGGCGGGCATCATCATTGATTGGGATGATTTTTCTGCCCTTTCAGCCAGCGTGCCCTTGCTGACGCATGTGTATCCCAATGGCAGCGCCGATGTAAATCAGTTTCAAGCAGCAGGCGGGCCGGGTTTTGTGATCCGCGAGCTCCTGGATGCGGGCTTTATGCATGCCGATGTGATGACGGTGGCCAGCAGCCTGCGTGAGTACACCAAGATTCCCAGCGCATCTGCCGATACGCTCGTATGGAGCGCTATCGGCGCGAGCAAAGACATGTCTGTCGTGCGCCCAGCCGCAGATCCGTTCAGCGCCACAGGTGGCTTGAAATTGCTACAAGGCAATTTGGGCCGCAGCGTGATGAAGGTATCGGCTGTGCCCGAGGATCGTCACATCATCGAAGCACCCGCAAAAGTTTTTGACAGCCAAGAGGCGATGCTCGCCGCATTCAAAGCCGGCGAGATGGACAAAGACATGATCGTTGTCGTGCGCTGGCAAGGCCCGCGTGCCAATGGCATGCCTGAGCTGCACAAACTCACCCCGCCGCTGGCCGTGTTGCAAGGCAAGGGTTATAGGGTGGCGCTGGTGACGGACGGGCGCATGAGCGGCGCATCGGGCAAAGTGCCCGCAGCCATTCACGTGAGCCCAGAAGCGCTGGCTGGCGGGCCGTTGGCCAAGCTGATGGATGGTGACATCGTGCGGCTCGATAGCGTGGCCGGTACACTTCAAGCGCTTGTGCTGGAGGCCCAATGGAATGAGCGGCCCTTGGCGCAAATGCCGCAATCTTTGATGGAGTCCAACGGCATTGGCATGGGTCGGCCATTGTTTGCCGCCTCGCGTCGCCATGCCCTGACCGCTGAAGAAGGAGCCTGTTCATGGCTTTAAAAACTCTTGCGGCACAGCTCACATCGCTGGAGGTGATGCAAGACGCACCCGTGATTCCAGTGATCGTCTTGAACGATGTTGCTCATGCCGTGCCGATGGCTCGCGCACTCGTTGCTGGCGGTATTCGCATGCTGGAAGTTACGTTGCGCACAGCCGTGGCGCTGCAGTGCATTGAGCGCATTGCCAAAGAAGTCCCCGAGGCCGTGGTGGGCGCGGGTACAGTGCGAACGCCATCTGAGGCCGAAGCGGCAGCGCGCGCGGGCGCGAGGTTTGCCGTGAGCCCGGGTTTTACGAATGCGGTGGGCCAAGCGTGTCGAGATCATGGCCTGCCTTTGCTGCCCGGCGTGGCCACAGGCAGCGAGATCATGATGGCTTGCGAGGCGGGTTATCGCGAGCTCAAATTTTTCCCTGCGATGCAAGCAGGTGGCCCGGCGATGCTCAAAGCATGGAGCGGCCCGTTTTTCGATGTGAAGTTTTGCCCCACAGGTGGCGTGAGCCTTGCCAACGCGAAAGAGTTTCTGAGCTTGCCCAATGTGATTTGCGTGGGCGGCTCATGGCTTGTGCCCAATGATGCATTGGCTTCGGGCGATTGGGCACGCATGACCTCGCTCGCCTCTGAGGCCGCACGTATTTCTTAAGCGTTTGGAGGCGTTTGCCGGCGTATTTGTTGCGTAGAGTGCTATTGTATTTGTAGCGATGTGCATTTATTACTGCTGGGAGCGGCTGCGAATTTTCAGCGCTGCGCTTTGGGTATCCCACACTGCTCGTGTCCCCCGCCGGCTTTGCCGTCTCCTCCTCGACCTCGCTGCGTGAGATACCCAAATCACAGCGCCGAAAATTCGTGGCCTAGTCGCGATATTCAATAGTTGTACTTCGTCAGCACTGACAGCACGCTGAGATCGACCTTTGTTCGCCAACCATTTGGCTTGGTCTGCTGCCTGGGATTGGGTTGTTTCTCGCAGCGAAGTCAAGGAGGAGCGCATGCCGCAGGCCAGCGCGGGGGACATTCGCGGAGGGGAACAGCCCAAGCGCAGGCGGCAGACCAAGGCTGGCGTGCCGACATCCTCGTGAGTTACTTCGAATCGCGATTCAAAAGCGCATAAAGCAATATCGCCCCAAAAGTCGCCGTACCGATGCCGCCCAGCGCGAAGCTGCCGAATTTCAAAGTGAAATCCCCCGTGCCCAAAATCAAAGTAATCGCTGCCACGATCAGGTTTTTATTCTGAGAAAAATCCACCCGGTTATCGACCCAGATTTTTGCACCCGCCGCTGCAATCAAGCCAAACACCACAATGCTCACGCCGCCCATCACAGGCAATGGAATCGCCTGAATCAGCGCACCGAATTTTGGGGAAAAGCCCAGCACCACAGCGAGCAGGCCAGCCACGATAAACATCGCGGTCGAATACACCTTGGTTGCGCCCATCACCCCAATGTTTTCTGCATACGTCGTCACGCCCGTGCCTCCGGATGAGCCGCTCACCATCGTGGCAACGCCATCGCCGATGAAGGCGCGGCCCATGTATTGATCCAAGTTTTTGCCTGTCATCGCCGTCACGGCTTTGATATGACCGAGATTTTCTGCGATCAGAATCACGGCCACAGGCGCGATCAGCAGCATCGCATTCGCGCTAAACACCGGGGCTGAAAAATTGGGCATACCGATCCAAGCGGCACTCATCAAGCCACTGAAATCCATTGCTTTACCGAGGCCCATGCCATTGGCGAGAATCGCATAAATGATGCTGGCCACAATCAAGCCGATCAAAATGAGCAAGCGCTGTGCCATGCCGCGCGTCATCACCGCCACCAGGCCCACACTCACAAATGTGACGGCCTGCATCCAAGAATCAAAATTGCTGGATGCCATATTTTTGATCGGCACGCCTGCAAGATTCAGCCCAATCACTGCCACCACCGCGCCGGTAACCACAGGCGGCATGAAGCGTTCAATCCAACCGGTGCCCACCATCTGGACGATCACGCCAATCAAGACGATCAATGCACCGCAGGCAATGATGCCCCCGAGCGCCACGCCGATATTTGCATTGGGCCCTTTGCCGGCATACGCTGTGGCCGCGATCACCACGCCAATAAATGCGAAGCTTGATCCCAAATAACTGGGCACTTTGCCGCCGGTGATGAAGAAGAAAAGAAGCGTGCCGATGCCGCTCATGAGAATGGCCACATTCGGATCAAAGCCCATCAAAATCGGCGCGAGCACGGTCGCGCCAAACATCGCAATCACATGCTGCACACCGAGCGCTGCTGTTTGCCCCCAAGGTAAGCGCTCATCGGGCGCAATCACGCCGCCTGAGGCCAAGGTGGCCGAAGATTTTTCCGTCCAATCAAACATGCCCATGCTTTTCTCCTGTTGTGGTGCAGCGAAGGTGCTGCTGAGTTTTAAATGCAAAATGCTTGCCGATGCTAAACGCTTCGCAAGGCGCATGCAAGCTGCGGTGCAGCATGACGTCTGCGTGCGGTCTGCAACCCAATGGCCTCAATCTTTGAGCTGCTGCGAAATCGCCTGTGCCATACGCTGCGCTGCGCCGCGCGATTGCGCCAGCCATGCGCGGCCTTGGGTGACTAGCTGCTGCATCTCGCTGGGGCTTTGCAACGTGCGTTGGGCCTGCGCCAAGGCGTGCGCCAAGTCTGTGCAGCGCAAAGCGGCATGCATGGCTTGCGCGGTTTCGCTGGCCTCAGAAAAATTAAATGTGTGCGGCCCCATCACGACCGGGCAGCCCGCAGCAATCGCCTCGATCAAGTTTTGCCCGCCGCATGGCGCAAAGCTGCCGCCGAGCAAGGCAATATCGGCCAGCGCGTAATACAGCGCCATCTCTGCCATGGTGTCGCCCAGCCAGATGTCGGCTACTGTTGGTCTGTCATTCCAACTGCTGCGCCGCGATACGCTCATGCCTGCCTGCTCACACAAGCGCTGCACCTCATCAAAGCGCTGCGGATGGCGCGGCACGATCATCCATTGAATCTGTTTGCTTTGCGCATTTGCTATTGATTCAGTAGCACTCTGCGCATATCCTATGCCGGCTAGGTGTCGAATTTGCTCTAAAAATTGCGCTTCTTCGCCTTCGCGGCTGCTGGCCAGCAAGATGATGTGTTTGTTTGCGCAACTGGCTTTAAATTGCTTGCCCTGCTTGATCAAATCGTCTTGCGCAGACACATCGTATTTCACATTGCCCAGCACCTGCACTTGGCTTGCGCCCACTGCGCTCAAGCGTTCAGCATCGCTTTGAGTCTGCGCGAGCACTTGTGCGAAGCTGCCATAAGAAGGCCGCGCGAGAGCAGCAAAGCGCAGCGCGTTGGCTTGTGATTTCTCGCTCAGCCGTGCATTGGCCAAAATCATGGGCACGCGTGCAACTTGTGCAGCTGCACAAAGATTGGGCCACACCTCGGTCTCCATCACAATGCCAATGCGCGGTTTGAAATGCGCCATGAATTTTTGCGTGGCAGCTGTACTGTCCCACGGCTGCCAGACCTGCACATCACCGGCTTGCAACAACTTTGCGCCTTCTTCGCGCCCAGTGGCCGTGCCATGCGTGAGTAACAGCTTCATTGCCGGAATCTGCTTCCTCAACTCGCGCAGCAAAATCGCCGCAGCGCGCGTCTCGCCCAAAGAGACGGCGTGAATCCACACCCAGCCGCTGGATGGCGCTTGGCGATACCGAGCGAAGCGCTCGTCGATCCATTGGCCATAGAGCGGTTCTTTGATGGCGCGGCGCTTAAGCCGTAGTCGGATAACCGGCTGCAACGCAGCGGTCAGCAGGCTGTACAAAAAGAATGCCAACGCCTGCATGTTGCCGAGCGCTTTTAGTGAGCCGAAGCCTGCACTTTTGCATTTGGCTTGGCCGTCCTAAGTAGCGCCATCATCTCTGCTTCAATGCGGTGCAGCGCAGCTTCGGTGTGCCCTTCAAAGCGCAGCACCAGCACGGGAGTCGTGTTTGATGCGCGGATCAGGCCGAAGCCGTCTGGCCAATCAACACGCAGGCCGTCGATGGTGTTGACAATTGCAGGCGCTGCAAACTTTGCGTGTGATTGCAACTTGGCGACGACCGCATGTGGCTCGCCTTCTTCGCAAGGCACATTGAGCTCAGGTGTAGAAAAGCTGGTGGGCAGATCGTTGAGTACCTTGTTGGCATCGGGTGATGCGCTCAAAATTTCTAGCAAGCGGCAGCCCGCATAGGTGCCATCGTCAAAGCCATACCAACGCTCCTTAAAGAAGATATGCCCGCTCATCTCGCCGCCCAAGGGTGAGCCGTTTTGCTTCATGCGGGCTTTAATCAGCGAGTGGCCGGTTTTGTACATCTCGGGCACGCCGCCTGCGGCAATAATCTCTGGCGCTAAGCGCTGCGAGCATTTCACGTCAAACATGATCGTGCCGCCGGGCACGCGCGAGAGCACGTCGCGAGCAAAAAGCATCATCTGGCGATCCGGGTAGATCACTTGGCCGTCTTTGGTGACCACGCCCAGCCTATCGCCATCGCCATCAAATGCGAAGCCCAGCTCGGCATCGGTTTCTTTCAAAGTGCGAATCAAATCTTGCAGATTCTCTGGCTTGCTCGGATCTGGGTGGTGATTGGGAAAATTGCCATCTACCTCGCTGTAAAGCTCAATCACTTCGCAGCCGATTTTGCGGAAGATCTCTGGCGCTGTTGCGCCCGCAATGCCGTTGCCGCTGTCCACCACGATTTTCATGGGGCGTTTAAGATGAATGTCGGATGCGATGCGGTCTTGGTACGGCGCTTGCACATTCACATTGCGCACTGAGCCACCGGCCTGCAATGTCCAGCTCTCGCTCTCCATCATCACGCGCAACGCTTGAATCTCGTCGCCGTAAATCGCGCGGCCGCCGAGTACCATTTTGAAGCCGTTGTAATCTTTCGGATTGTGGCTGCCGGTCACCTGAATGCCGCTCTCACATAGCGTGTTGGCCGCGAAGTAGAGCAGGGGCGTGGTCACCATGCCGACGTCGATCACCTGCACGCCGGCTTCTTGCAACCCGCGCACCAGCGCCGCTGCCATTGCTGGCCCGCTGAGTCGGCCATCTTTTCCCACGGCCACAGCGCGTTGCCCTTCGCGCAGCGCCAGTGTGCCGAAAGCGCGGCCTAAGCCAACTGCAAATTCTTCATTCAAAGCAGCGGGCACGATGCCGCGAATGTCGTAGGCTTTAAAAGCTGAGGCTGTGACTTGCATGTGATGTTCTCCGTTAGCGAATACGGCTATTGTCCACGCGCTAAGCGCATCTCGTTACCGCCTTGTTCCGCACCACTTCCGGGCACCGCATTATGAATGCGATCGGTGACTCGCGCCAATGCAACAGCCAATTGTTCAGGCACATCCTCACCCAGTCCCAAATGAATACCCTGCGTCAGCGTGATGTGTGCCGCCTCAAAGCCGCCCGCGCCTGCGCAAAGGATCGTGCGCGTAGGGGCGCTCTCGTGCGCGAGCACGAGCATCGCGGGCACGACGGCCTCCGGCTTGAACGCATCGCGCACGTCTTCTGGAAACAAAGCCTCCGTCATCCGCGTGGTGGCCGTGGGCGCAAGCGCGTTCACATGAATGCCATGCTTTGCGCCTTCAATAGCGAGCGTCTGCATCAAACCCACTTGCGCCAGCTTTGCCGCGCCGTAATTCGCCTGGCCGAAATTGCCGTAGAGCCCCGTGCTCGAAGTCGTCATCACAATGCGGCCATATTTTTGCGCCATCATCTGCGCCCACACCGCCTTGCAGCAATGCGCCGCGCCCATCAAATGCACATCCACCACAAACCGGAAATCATCCATCTCCATCTTCGCAAACGATTTATCACGCAACACACCTGCGTTGTTCACCAAAATATCTACGCGGCCCCAAGATGCAATAGCCTGCGCCACCATCGCCTGCACAGCCACAAAATCCGTGACTGACGCGCCATTCGCTAATGCCTGCCCGCCCTTTGCTGTGATCTCATCGACCACCTTCTGTGCAGCCGCAGGAGATCCTCCCGTGCCATCCAACATCCCGCCCAAATCATTGACCACTACCTTCGCCCCACGAGAAGCCAGCGCCAACGCATGTAATCGCCCAAGGCCACCGCCCGCGCCAGTAACGATGGCTACGCGGCCGGTGAAATGTAGTCTATTCGTCTGCGACATGAAAGTACTTTCTTGGAGGATCGGTTGGAATTGAGGGGCTTAACGCCCGATGCTCTTCATGATTTTATTGCTACGTTTTCAATAGCATACGACGCAGATTCTATGCCGGCGAGTGCTTGATTTGGGTTTACTTAATGTGAAATAAATGGTTGTATTACAATTGCAATGCAAGCATTAGGAGTTCATCATGAGCGCTGCTACATTCCCCGTTGTCCGCACCACAGCCGAAGACCGCGCATTCGTCGAATCCGCGCTGCGCCCTAATGAAACGCTCTCTAGCTTCATTCAAGAGAGCATCATGGAGCGAGCAAAAGCGCGCAAAGAAGATGAAGCGTTTTACGCCCGAGCCATTGCTGCCTCCAAGCGCATTGATGCAGGCGGCAAGACGTATTCGCATGAGGAAGTGATGGATATGCTGCGCGACATGACGGAGAAGAAAAAGCGTGAGCTGGCGCTCAAAAAAGCTGCTGAATTGAAAGCGGCGTAATGCGGCGTTATCGAATTGAATATGACCCCGCAGCGATTGAAGATCTGAAGCACCTCCATGTTTTCATGCTAGACGCGGCTCCTGAATATGCCGATGCCGCTTTAGAGCGGATTGATCAAAGTATCAAGAAACTTGAAATCATCCCGCACAGCTGCCGCAAAGCGAGCTTCATAGAAGGTGTTCAATTGCGTGAGCTGATCATTGATCAAGGCAGCTCAGGCTACATCGCTTTGTTTGAAATCCGCCCTGATGGCGTTGTATCAGTTTTGGCGATCAAGCATCAGCGCGAAAGTGACTACCATTAATGGCGCAGAACCAGCCCCAACACCATGTCAGCCAAGGTCAATTTTTCAACCGATAAACGCATCTTGAGGATTCAAGATGAATTAGGCGTGGGCACTATCTTGCTGAGCCTAGGCTATATTTTCGCTCTTGCACTTTTGACGGTTGGGATTATGCAGATGTTTGAGGCCAATAGTTGGTGGCAGCACATACTAGGCTTAGTCGGTTCAGCCGGGGTCTCCTATTGGTTGATGTCAACATTACTGTATCGCCATAAAGTGTGGATCAACTCGGTTAATCGTACCGTTCGAGTTCAACGTCGAACGGGGTGGCTTGAGGTGCGTACCCAAGAATTTGCTGGCTCACTTTTCTGGGGGGTTAGAACGCGAGAAATTCCGGTTAGCGAGGATGTCGAATTTGAAGTTGAATTGGTGAACAAAGGCTCAACACAGGTCTTAAAGCTTGCTAGGTTTAACGGAAAGCGCATGGAAAAATCATTTTTTCAATTGCCCGTATCTCCAGGAGAGCCTGATGAGGCAGTGATGCTGCGCCATAGCGTGTCGCTGCATTTAAGAGTCAAAGATCTGGGTGCGGCGGAAGCTTAGGTTTGACTGGTTTGTAAAGCTCATAGCTGTAGGTTCCATAGATAGCTCAAGCCTTAGGCAACGTCACCCCCTGCTGGCCTTGATATTTGCCGCCACGGTCTTTGTAGCTCACTTCACACACGTCGTCTTTGTCGCTTTCGAAGAAGAGCACTTGGGCGCAGCCCTCGCCGGCGTAGATTTTTGCGGGCAGGGGCGTGGTGTTGCTGAACTCTAACGTCACGTAGCCCTCCCATTCGGGCTCAAACGGGGTGACGTTGACGATGATGCCGCATCTTGCATACGTGCTTTTGCCTAGGCAAATGGTGAGCACGTTGCGGGGGATGCGGAAATATTCCATGGTGCGCGCGAGCGCGAAGCTGTTGGGCGGGATGATGCAGCTGTCGCCATGAAAATCAACGAAGCTTTTTTCGTCGAAGTTTTTTGGGTCAACGACCGTGCTATGGATGTTGGTGAAGACTTTGAACTCGGGGGCGCAGCGGATGTCGTAGCCGTAGCTGGATGTGCCATAGCTGATGAGTTTTTTGGTTTGGCCGTTTTCTTCGCGGCTTCTAACTTGGCCGGGCTCGAAGGGGGAGATCATGCCGTGCTCTAGCGCCATGCGGCGGATCCATTTGTCTGATTTGATGCTCATGTCTTGATTCTAAATGGATGCAGGGGCTGGGCTTCGATACGCACCGCGCATTCTGTCTTGAGGTATTGAAAGGTCAGCCCGAACGGGGGTGAGGTGACAGCTGGGGCGGGGCGTTAAATCACATAACTGATCAATGAAAACAACAAGCTCAGCACGAGGGTCGAGCCCAAAGGGATGTTGATATCGCGGCCGCGCAGGCGGAAATTAAAATCGCCGGGGAGTTTGCCGAAGCCGAAGCGGCGCAGGAAAGGGGCGAGCCAGCTGAGCAGAAACAGGGCGAGGACGGTGATGACAAGCCAGCGCATGGTTGATCTAGTAGCTATTAAAATAATAGCAAACTATGTATGTTTTATGCCGGCCAATGGCTGATTTGGCTTAAAAAATGGCATCAAAAGCTGTACAAATGCAATATTGCGAAAAGGTGAGGCGTGCATAACAAAAATCAAAGGGTGTGGCTGCGGTCGCCGTGCGCGAAGCCCATCAGTTCTAAGTCTAAACCTTTGTTTAAATTTTTCCCCAAAGCGAGCACCTTAAAAAGCTCACCCATTTCATGCTCGTTGATCAGTTTTGCCACTGCGCTTCGCGGCATATCTGGCAGCTGCTCTGCTTTTGAGAGCAGGCCACAGTTCAGCAAAAAGCGGCCCTGAGTGGCGTAGCCCACTACATCGAGGCCGGCATCTTGCGCGGTGAGGGCGAGTGAAGTGAAATTCACATGGGCGGTGATGTCTTTTAAGCCCACTTCGCTTAAGGGATCGGTGCCACTTTTGTGATTTTGATGGGTCATCACCGTTCCCATGTGGCGCTGGGGGTGGTAGTACTCGGCCTCGGGGAAGCCGTAGTCGATGAAAAAAGCAGCGCCGATGTGCAAATGCTCGGAGAGCGAGCGCACGAAGGCGTCTTGCTGGGGATGAATCTCGGTGAGGTAATCGTGCAAGCCTGAAATCTTAAGCGGCGGGCGCAGCGCGGTGGGACGATCTTGCCAGATGAATTTAGCGCCCGGCATGCTGTTGCTTTGCAGACCGTTACCTGGGGTGTTGGCTGCAAGCGATGTGCCGCGCAAATCGTGGGAGAGCGCTATACCGCGCTCGTGCCATTGCCCATTGACCCGCGCCAGCAACTTCACTGGCATCGCATCGAGTACTTCATTGCCGATCACCACGCCTCGCATCTGAGAGGGCCATGCATCCAACCATTGCACCTGATCTCCCAAATGCCTCAAACGCTCTTGCTGCCGCACCCGCAGCTCAGAGGAGATTTCTATGATGAAATACTGCACAAGAGGGCATGAAATAACGCCAAGATGCTCACATATTTGTAGCGCTAATGCGCCGCTGCCAGCTCCGAATTCATAGATGTTTTTCGTATCGGTGGCTCGCAGCACCTGCGCCGCCTGATCGCCTAGGCATTGACCGAAGAGCGGCGAGAGCTCAGGCGCGGTGATGAAATCACTGCCTGCGCTGCTACCAAACTTGGGCAAACCATTGGTGTAGTAGCCAAGCTCAGGCGCATACAGCGCAGACTGCATGAATTCGTCAAATGGCAGCCAGTCGCCGCTTTTTTTGATTCGCTCTGCGATGTGTGCGTTGAGCGCCTCAGATACACTGGAAGAAGTTGTATTCACCCTCCGATTGTCCAATATCTTCATCCCTTTTCATGAGCGCCTTTCCTGATTCTCGCGTTGTCCTCGTTACGGGCGCCGCCAAGCGCTTAGGCCGCGACATTGCGCTCGCGTGTGCGAAAAATGGCTGGCGCGTTGCCGTGCATTACCGAGGCTCGCAGGAAGATGCTATGAATACAGTAGCACTCTGCGCAGATTCTATGCCGGCAAACAGTGGTTTTCATCAAAAATTTCAAGCAGATTTGGCTGATGAGTTGGCTACGCGTGATTTGGCCGCGCAAGTCATCGCAAAAATGGGGCGTCTCGATGCGGTGGTCAACAGCGCCGCGCTTTTCGAGCATGATGCGCCCGAGACTTTCAGCTACGCCGCAATGCAAAAGCATCTTGCCAGCAACACGGGCGCGGCCATTGTGCTCGCTGAGGCTTTGCATGCGCATGTGAAAGCCGCTGGCCGCATAGGAGTGGTCGTCAATATGCTCGATCAAAAGCTCTGGAATCAAAACCCAGATTTTTTGAGCTACACATTATCTAAAGCAGCATTAGAAGCCGCCGGCACGATGTTGGCTATTGGCTTGGCGCCGCAGGTGCGCGTGGTAGGCATCGCGCCCGGCTTGACGCTGACTTCTCACATGCTCGGCGATGAAAAATTCAAAGCGCTGCATGCCCTCTCGCCGCTGGGCAGAAGCTCTACGCCTGGTGATGTGTGCGCGGCAGTGCTGTTTGCGCTTACCAATTCCTCTATCACTGGCACAACGCTGCTGGTCGATGGCGGCCAACACTTGATGAAATTTGAACGCGATTTTTCGCTGATGTGAACTTGTACGAAATCACCATGTCCCAGACTCAAAACAGCCTTCGCGGCACCCAAATCCTCCAGCTGAATGGCCTGCGCTTTGATGCGAATCTTGGTATTTTGGAGAGCGAAAAAACCAAGCCCCAACCGATCCAAGTCGATGCTGAGCTTAACCTCGGCACGCAGGCTTTAACGCCTACAGGCGACGAGATCAACCACGTACTCGATTACAGAAAAGTGCGCCAAATCATCATTGATGAATGCACCGAGCGGCACATCAATTTGCTGGAGAGCTTGATTGGCAAAGTAGCCTCCCGCCTCATGCAATTGCCCGCAGTCGTGGGCGTGCGCGTAAAAATCGCCAAGCTTGAGATATTCAGCGATTGCGAAGTGGCGATTCAAGTGGAGACGGGGCAGTGGTGAGTTGGCTCGTTTTTCGGTTGATTTAGATCGAGGCTTTAAAGGCTACGGAACGTAGCGTGCCGGATCGCATGCTAAGCGCTTGCAGCTTGGGGTTTGATCGGCGCTTGCGTATCTATT